>PLFX01000035.1 GCA_003138355.1 Solirubrobacterales bacterium | reverse complement strand
TAGAAGCTGGTCAGATCCATCCGCTCCACCGCCCCGAGCACTGTCCAGACGAGATGGTCGTCCTCGACCCAATCCGCCAACGACGGCGGCATCAACAACACCTGCCCGCGATCACACGACAAGAAATTCTGGCTCATCCAGAAATCTTCTTAACCTCGCCGGACAGCAACCGCTAAACCCGACAGCCTCGGGCGGAAGCAGGAGCGATGCTCCCTACTGCTGCCAGGTTCCTGGGTGCCGGGCCGCGAGGGTGGCGCCGGTGCCCGCGGCAGCGACGAGCCCGGCGGCGAGCGCGAGCGCCGCAACTGCGCTGACCTCAACAACGAGCAACGCGCCAACGATGGCGCCGGTGAGCATCGCCGCGATGGCGAGCAGGCGTCGCGCTACGACCGGGCTGTGAGCGGGCTCGTGCGGGTCCGCGGCGATGCCGGTGAGGGTCATCGTCAATACCGTGGTCGTGAGGTCGGGCACGGCGAGCTTGCGGGCGACGGCGTTCTGCAGGCCCATCGCGGTCGCCAGGAGCGCCGCGAGCCCGTCTCGGATGGCTTCGCTGAACGGGGCTCCGGTGGCGATCGCAAGCACGAGGGCAGCGACCAGCAGCCCCGTTTCGACAATAACCGCGTCGCGCAGCAGGACCCCGCGCCTCCGTTCGGCGGCGACGATCGTGCGTCCGCCAACGAATGCTCCGAGCAGAAAGCCGCCCAAGGCGGCAAGCGACGCGCTGAGCGAGAACCCTGGGGCACCGCCGATTGCGAAGCCGACGAACACGATGTTGCCGGTCATGTTGGCGACGAAGACCCTGCCCAGCGTGAGGATGCTCACAGCGTCAACAACGCCCGTCAGCACAGTGAGCGCGAGCAACAGCAAAGGCAACGGCCCGTGCCGTTCGTCAGCGATGAGCGCCCGCCAAGCAGACGCGCTGCGCGGGTCAGTTGTTGTAGCGCTCTCAGAGCGGCGGGCCACAGCGTCGATCATTGTCCAACGCGGGATGTCTGTACGACCAACGGCCTATTCGGTAGCGTGCCCACTACCGGTCCCGCGAAACAGCGCTGTTGGGCGGGAGGAGTAGCTGGCGCGTGATCACGACAGGCTCCCGCTCTTCTTTCTTTGGGGGAGCGTGGAGCGCGGCTGATCGGACGCTCGCAGGTCGCGCAAGGCGGCAGCTAGGCGGCCTCGGCGGACGCGGTTCCCTTCCACACAAAGCGGTCACGCTGAGGGCTAACGTTCGCGTGGCGAACCCGGACGCGGCGCGAGACGGCTGCCGTCCTGTGCGCATCCGACTGCCCGTCGGCGGCCGGTATCGTGGCTTCGGTTGGACTACATGCGCGCTGCCGACCGGCTTTGGCCGATCCTTCGCCGAGCGACGCGGATGCACGTGCTCGTCTATCGCGCAACCTATGGGTTGGTCGGTCACCGGCTCCGCGGTGGGCCGCCGATGCTGCTGCTAGACCACGTCGGCGCGAGAAGCGCAGTCAAGCGGACCACCCCACTGGTCTATGTCGGCGACGGCACGAACGTCGTCCTCGTCGCCTCGAAAGGCGGCCATCCCCAGAATCCGTCGTGGTTTCACAATCTCCGCGCGAACCCGGACACGACGATCCAGATCGGGTCGCGACGACTGGGGGTTCGAGCGCGCATCGCCGATCCGCCCGAGCGCGCGCGCCTGTGGCCCAAGGCGATCGAGGTCTACCCCGGCTACGAGGGCTACCAGCGCCGCACCAGCCGCGAGATCCCGATGGTGATACTCGAGCCGCGACGCTGACCCGGCGACGGATCGAGGGACGGCACCGTTCGCTCGCTGCTCGCGCTACGCGCCGGTCGCGCGCTCGTCGTGGGAGCGATGTTCGCGGCGAATCTCCCGGGTCAGTCTCGTGACGCCGCTCAGCCACATGACGGCCAGCAAGCCCAGCAGCGCCCACACCCACCATTGCGGAACCACGATCGCCGCGGCCACGAAGATCAACAGGTTGAACGGTGCCGGCCTGACATAGAACCGCCGGATCCAGCGCAAGCGTTCCTCGCGCGGCGCCCCGGGACCCGGCGGCGCGCCGTAGATTCGAACGCCGAGCGCGGTCAGACGCCCATTCATGCTCCGCAGTATCGCCGACCGAGCACCGCCGCACCGCGCCTGCCTATCGCGCGAGGCGACTGTGTGAGAGCTGGCGTCGCGCGCGCTCGCTTTATGTGGGAGCGAGCGTCTCGGGTTGATTCCTGTCGAGCGGGACGGCGGGATACTCCACGCGTGCCGGTTCTGGTGCGTGTGCGGGCGGACTCGGATCTCGACGCGTGTGAGCAGCTGTGTCTCGACGTTCATGAGCGCGACGGCTACCCGCAGCGCCTCCCAGGCGACTTGCGTCGATTCATCGCCTGGCCGGGCGCGATCTGCGCGTGGGTTGCGGAGATCGACGGCGGGGTCGCCGGGCACGTTGCTCTGCACGCGAGCGGCTCGCCCGAGGTCATGGATCTCACGGCCCGCGTGACCGGCCAGCCGCCTGAGCGGCAGCGCGCGCGGCTAGTCGGATGTGCGAGGCCAACGGACGGACGGAGGGACGCCCGCCGGCTCAGTCCACGAGCGTTCCCCTGGACGGCGCGTCGGGTTCACCGGCGAACGCGAGCTCTCCGTCCTGGAGGCGCGCGATCAGGTTGCGTACCCAGCTCGCCTCGCCTTCGAGTCGCGCCTGGACGAGACGCCAGTGCTCGGCCACGTGCGGCGGCGTGAACGGGTGGTTGGCGAGGTCGGCGATCGCCAGCTCGCTCACCCGCGCCGATGCCTGAATCTGCTCGAGGCGGTGCTCGAAGGCCTCGATCACCTCTTCGCGGCTGAGCGCCCAGGCAAAGCTCCAGCCTGCCATGAGGATCGACGGGTCGTGGGGCGAGATGTTCCAGAGCGCTTCGCGCAGCAGCAAGCGGAACTCCGTCTCGCCGTCGGGCGTCAGCCGATAGGTTGTGCGCGCGGGACGCCGGCCCGCGGTTTCGGTGCCAACGGCTTGGAGGAGACCATCGCGCGCGAGCGTGTGGAGGGCGTTGTAGACCGAGCCCGGGTTGAGGTGTGCCCAGCGATCCGCGTGCCAGCTGAGGAGCTCTCGACGCACGAGGTAACCGTGAACGGGCTGGAAGATCCGGACGGCGCCGAGGATCAGCAGGCGGGTCGAGGACATGACGGAAGCGTACTTGACAAAACTAACTATTCATGTTTGACTAGCGCCCCGTGATCAAAGTTGACGAACATCCTGACCAGGTCATCACGGTGCGCGCCCTGCGCAAGAGCTTCAGCGGTCGCCGCGGCAAGACGGTCGAGGCGGTCCGCGGCGTCGATATCGACGTGCTGCGCGGCGAGATCTTCGGCTTTCTGGGGCCAAACGGTGCCGGCAAGACGACGACCCTGCGCATGCTGACGACGCTCCTGCCGATCGGCTCCGGCACCGCGATCGTGGCAGGGCAGGACGTGGCGCGAGAGCCGGCTCGCGTGCGCGCGCGGATCGGGTACGTCAGCCAGATCGGTGGTGCGGACGATCTCGACACCGGGCGCGAGAGCCTGCTGCTGCAAGGGAGGCTCTACGGCGGTGACGCTGCATCGGTTGCGGCTCGTACCGAAGAGCTCATCGGCCTGCTCGATCTCGGCGACTTCGCCAACCGACGGGTCGCGACCTACTCGGGTGGGCAGCGCCGGCGCCTGGACGTTGCGCTCGGGCTCGTGCACTCACCGCACGTGCTCTTCCTCGACGAGCCGAGTACCGGCCTCGATCCGCAGAACCGCGCGAACCTCTGGGAGCGAATCGAAGACCTTCGCGCCGCGGGCACGACGATCTTCCTGACGACGCACTATCTCGACGAGGCCGATGCGCTCTGCGACCGCGTCGCGATCATCGATCACGGCCGCATCGTCGCGCTCGGCTCCCCCTCCGAGCTGAAGCGCGAGGTCGCCGGACAGTCGGTGATGCTGAGCCTGCGCGACGGCGCCGACGCCATCACGCAGGCGACGGCGCTGCTGGAGCCGCTCCCGATCGTTCGCGAGCTCAGCGCGCTCGACGGCGACCTGCGCCTGTACGTCGAGGACGGTGGCGAGGCGCTACCGGCGCTGCTGCGGCTGCTCGACGAGCATCACATCGGCCTGCACTCGATCAACCTCGCCGAGCCGACGCTCGATGACGTCTTCCTGCGCTACACCGGCCGCTCTCTGCGGGACACCGGCGCCGGCGAGGGGCCCGAGGGGGCGGAGCGATGACGCTCGCGAGGGACACCCTGCTGCTCGCCCGCCGCTCGCTCATCCATGCGTTGCGCAATCCGGTCTGGCTGTTCGTCGGTGTCTCGACGCCGCTGCTCTACCTCGCGCTCTTCGCGCCCCTGCTCAAGCACTACATCGCTCACGGGAACGTGCTCGATGAGTTCCTGCCGGGGATCCTCTCGCTGATGGCCTTCGCGAGCGGCTCGGGCCAGGGATTCGGGACGATCTTCGAGCTGCGCGCGGGAGTGATCGAGCGCTTCCGGGTCACGCCGGCGAGCCGCCTCGCGATCCTCGTTGCGCCGATTCTGGCAAGCATGTTGATGATGTTCGTCTTCGACGCGCTGCTCGTGGCGGTCGGTGCTGCCTTCGGCTTCGGCGTCCACTGGCTCGGGCTGCTCGTACTTGCCGTGCTGCTCGGCCTCCTGATGATGATGTGGGCGGCGTTCTCGATCGCGATGGCGCTCCTGACCAAGGAGATCTCTGCGTTCGCCGCCGTGATCAACGGCTTGAACTTGCCGGTGCTGCTGCTGGCCGGGGTGCTGCTGCAGATCTCCGTCGGACCGGAGTGGATGCGGGTGCTGGCGCATTTCAACCCGCTCTACTACGTCGTCGAAGCCTCACGCTCGCTCGCCGCCGGCTCGTTCGGCTCCGATCACGTCTGGCAGGCGTTCGCGGTGCTGGTGCCGCTCTGCGCGCTCGTGCTCGCGTGGGCGACGCGCGTCTTCCGCACCGCGGTCGCCTGAGCGCGCCTGCGGCTGATTACTGAGCGGCTGCGCGGCTGGCGTACCGCCGGGCGGTGGGCGAGCCCTGATGGTTCGGGGCGCGGCCGCGCTTACGCTCCTCAGCGTGTCAATCGCCTTCCCAACAGATCGAACCGCGCCGGCGACGATCGACGAGGCCTGCGGTGAGGTCACGTCGGGTTGCTACGTGACCGACGGTGAAGGCCTGTACCGCACGCTCGGGCAAACCGCCGATGCAGACGAGCGACTCGTGTGCGTAGAGGACTGCGTGAGCCTCGAGGTGCTGCTCGTCCCGCTCGACACGGTCCTCTCGCTCGACCGCGTCGCGCGCGCTCAGAGCTGCTGAGACCCGCCCCAGGCAACGGCGCGTAGACTGCGCGCCACGTGCGGCGCACGATTGCGACCCTCGGCTGTGCCGCGGCGCTGCTAGCGGCATCGTCCACCACTACGACCGCTGGCGCGACGCAAGCGCCGTCGATGGGCGTGGGGAGCTCGAGCCCGGCCGAGCTCGGCGCGACGACCGGCGCGCCGGTCACCGTCACGACCGACCCGGTCGGACTGAGCGTCGAGTACCAGGTCTTGGCCTCGGACCTGGGCAGCGGCTCGTGTCCGCCGCCGGCGCTCGTCAGCACCATCGCCGCGCTCGGCGCGCCGACAATCCGGATCGGCGGCGATTCGGAGGATCAGACAGCCCCCGCCGGAACGCCGCAGTTCACGGGGGTCACGGACCTGCCGCAGGCGTTCTGGAGCCAGCTCGGCTGCCTCGACAGCCAGACGCACGACCCGATCGTCGTCGGTCTCAACCTCGCCTCTCAGATCCCGGCGTGGGCGGCGACGATCGCGGCGCAGGTGCGCAGCGCGATCCCGGCCAACCTGCTCAGCTTCGAGATCGGGAACGAGCCGGACATCGACGGCCCGTCGGTCGCGTGGTGGAACGCGACGGCGCCGGCGAAGTCGCTGCTCCCGTTCTCGACCTACCTGGATGATGCGCAAGCGGTCGAGCAGCAGCTTGGGCCGGGCACGGTCATCGAGGGCCCCGACTTCGCGACGCCGCGTTGGCTCGGCGATATTCCGCAGATCGCCACGGCGCTGTCGCTGCACGCGATCGACGTGCACTTCTATCCGCTGAACGCCTGCACCGGAGCGCGGCAGGCGACCGTTCGCGCGCTCCTGTCCCCCGGCGTCTCCGAGCTGAGCGACTTCGTCAAGGAGATGCTGGGCGTCGCGAACCGAGTCCACCTGCCGATGCTGATCTCCGAGAGCAACTCGGTCGCCTGCCGCGGCAAGCCGGGCGTCTCGGACTCCGCCGCATCGGCCGTCTGGGGCCTGCGGCTCGTGATCAATGCGATTCGGGGCGGCATCCAGTCGGTGCGCTTCCACTCCAGCGGCTCGACTTACGACCCGTTCCTCGTCGGCGCCGACGGCTCGATCACGCTGCGTCCCCTATACGACGGGCTCGAGACCGCCGTCCAGCTGCTCCCCGTGGGGGCGACCGTCAGGACGCTCCGTACGCCAAGCGATCTGATGGGGGTCCTCGTGACCAGCCCGACGGGCGCCAAGACCTACGTGGTCACGAGCTACGCCGCAACGCCGGTCGCGGTTGCGCTGCTCTCGAGTCACAGCGCGACGGTGCTGAGGGTGCAGTCGGCGGCCCCGGTGATCGAGCCACAGGCAACCGCCAGGCCCCACACCGGCGTGCTCACGATCACGATCCAGCCGAACAGCGTCGTCGCGATCACGCCGCGCTGAGGCCCAGTGACGCGGCCGCCTCCGCCAGGCCCTCGAGCGACGGCAGGTATGCGACCGCGCCGGGGAGCTCCTCCGCGGCGTAGCTCGTGAGGATCGCAATGACCGGAATCCCCGCCGCCACACCGGACTGAACGCCGGGCGGCGAGTCCTCGAGGATCAAGCACTCCGCTGGATCGGCCCCCAACCGCTCGGCGGCCGTCAAGTAGGGCTCGGGATCGGGCTTGCCATGCTCCCAATCCTCCGCCGTCAAGATCAGCGGCGGCACCGTAAGCCCGGCTCGCGCAAGCCGCGCGCGCGCAAGCTCGAGCGTCCCCGACGTCGCGATGATCAAGCGACCGTGATCGCGCAACAGCTCTGCCGCGCCCGGCACCGCGACGACGCCCTCGGTGTGCTCGCTCTGCCGACGTTCCAGCAGCGCGCCCTCGCGCTCCGCATCGAGCTCTGGCGCGAGGTCTGCCACGAGCTCAGTCGACTTCCGGCCAAAGGGAAAGTTCGCGAGCGCCTCCTCGCCCAACCCGCGGTACTCGACCCACCAGCGAAACGCCGCCTCCGCCGAGGCTCGCGAATCGACCAGCGTGCCGTCCAAGTCCGTGAGGATCGCCAACCGCTCCGGTAGCCGCACGCCTCAGTTCACCGACCCACGCAAGAGGTCGGCCACCACTCCCGGACTGCCATCAATCGCCACCACCAACAGCACGGCATCTTACGTGCGGGCGATCGCAGGGGCCGCGCGAAGCTGCCTAGCCTCGCAGCAGGGGTGCGGCAACCAGCCGGCCCACGCAATACGCACAGCCGGCCGGCCGCACGAAGCGAGCTGAGGCTAGGCTAGACCGCCCTGTAGATCGCTTCGGTCGCCGGCGAAACCTCGCGCCAGCGGTGGAAAGCCTCGACGACGTCCGGGTCGAACTGGGCACCGGCGCCCGCGTCGATCACGGCCACCGCCTCCTCCTCGGTGAGCGCGTCGCGGTAGGGACGGTTCGTCACGAGCGCGTCGAATACGTCGGCGACCGCGACGATGCGCGCGGCGATCGGGATATCCTCGCCGGCCAGTCCGTCGGGATAGCCGCTGCCGTCCCAGCGTTCGTGGTGTGAGCGCGCGATCGTGGCCGCCATCCCGATCGTCTCGCTGTGCGTGACGGTCCCGAACATCTCCGAACCGACGGTGGTATGGGTGCGCATCACGTCGAACTCCTCCGGCGTCAACGGTCCGGGCTTGCGCAGGATGCTGTCGGGGATCACGATCTTTCCGACATCGTGCAGTGCCGCCGTTTCCCGGATCATCGCCGCGAACTGCGAGCCGAGTCCCATCGCCTCCGCGATTCGACGCGCCAACCGACCGACGCGCGTCGC
Organism: Solirubrobacterales bacterium; assembly: GCA_003138355.1. Taxonomy (GTDB): domain Bacteria; phylum Actinomycetota; class Thermoleophilia; order Solirubrobacterales; family Solirubrobacteraceae; genus Palsa-513. Next base: position 28,323 of record PLFX01000035.1, on the reverse strand, counting down.
GTGCTCGTAGTCGTGCGAGTCACGGCTCTCGGCGATGTGGGCGAGGCGCTCGAGGTTCTCGAATCCCGACCGTTCGAGCTCGTAACGCAGGTGTTGCTGTAACCAGCGTGCTTCGAGCAGATTGCGCGTGCGCATCAGTACCTCGATCGCGTCGATTGGCTTGACGATGAAATCGCGTGCCCCCATCTGGAGCGCCTGCCGCCGCACCTTGATGTCGCTGTCGGCGGTGATCACGCAAACCGGCAGCATGTCCGGTCCGCGGACCTGGGGTGCGAGGCCGGCGAGGATCTCGAAGCCGTCGCGTCCCGGCATGTGGAGGTCGAGGAAGAGGAGGTCCGGCGGGTTGCGCCCGAGCTCCTCCTCGACCTTGTACGGGTCGCTGATGCAGAGCACGTTGTCGTACTCCGCGGATGCGAGGATCGTCGCGAGCAGCGTCAGGTTGACGCTCGTGTCGTCGACGGCCACGATTTGCATCTTGCCGAGCTCAGCATGCATCAGACGTCACAAGCTCGCAGAGTTCGTCCAATTTGGCAATGTCAGGATCGAGGAGCCCGCGCGGGGGCGTGATCGCCCTCGACGAAGGTTCCAGGCATGAAATCGGCACCATGGCCGAACGCTTGAGCGGGAATGACACGGGATGCGGGCGTTTGCGCCACGGGCTCCCTATTCGCTGTCCAAGCTGATGATCCTCGCGTCCTAGACACGTGAGGCGAATCCTGCGAGCGATCCGTCCAGCGCGCTAAATTGCGCGAGTGGCGGGGGCGAGCCCGCGTCCTGCCCGTCGACAAGGGGGAGACAATGATTCCGAGGCTTTATTTGCTCGCGGCAGTCGGCGCGGCCAGCGTGCTCTTGATCGCGGCGTGCGGCGGCGGGAGCAGCCCGAGCAAGACGCCACCGGCCAAGACAACGCCGGCCAAGACGACGCCTGCCAAGACGACGCCTGCCAAATCGACATCGCCGAGCGCTGCGACCTCATCGGGCGGCCTCCCGGCAGGCCTGACCGCCTCCGTCCTCAAGGAAGCGGCGACGGCGTGCTCGAAGACCTACAACACGCTGCCGTCCACCTTCGGCGCGACGGCGAAGGCCGACCTCGCCAAGGTCTGTCAGGACCTCAGGAGCGGTAACGTCAGCGCGTTCAAGGCCGACGCCACCAGCTGGTGCAACGCGGCGATTGCCGGCGTCCCGGCCGCGTACAAGTCGGCCGCGCAGGCCGAATGCAGCGCGATCAGCAAAGCGGTCCCGTGAGCTGAGCGCTCGCCACGCGCGCGGGGCCTGCGTGGCCCGCGCTCGGCGCCGACCGGGTCGCTAGCCGAAGCGGCCGGTGACGTAATCCTCGGTCCGCTTGTCGGCGGGCCGAGTGAAGATCGTGGCCGTGTCGTCGTACTCGACGAGGATGCCCTTGCGCTGACCGCCGCTTACGTCGAGGCTGAAGAACGCCGTCCGCTCGGCGACGCGCGCCGCCTGCTGCATGTTGTGGGTGACGATCACGAGCGTGTAGTCGTTCTTGAGGTCCTGCATCAGGTCCTCGATCGACGCGGTCGAGATCGGGTCGAGCGCCGAGCAGGGCTCATCGAGCAACAGCACGTCGGGCTCGATCGCGATCGAGCGCGCGATACATAGGCGCTGCTGCTGGCCGCCAGAGAGGCCCAGCGCGCTCGTCTTCAGGCGGTCCTTGACCTCGTCCCACAACGCGGCGCCGCGCAGCGCCTTCTCGACGCGCTCGTCGAGGTTGTCCCTCATCCCGAGGATCCGCGGCGCCCAGCCGATGTTGTCGTAGATCGACTTGGGGAACGGGTTCGGCCGTTGGAAGACCATCCCGATGCGGCGCCGCACCTCGACCGCGTCGACGCCGGAGGCGTAGAGGTCGTTGCCGTGGTAGGTGCACGAGCCGGTCAGGCGGAAGCTCGAGACCGAGTCGTTCATGCGGTTGAGGCTGCGCAGGATCGTCGTCTTGCCGCAGCCCGACGGGCCGATCATCGCGGTGATCTGGTTGCGGTGGATCTCGAGCGACACGCCCGCGACGGCGAGCGCTTGGCCGTAGTAGACGCTGACGTCGCGCAGGTCGAAGACGACCTCGCGACTGGGCGGCGTCTCGTCCTTGCTGTCGGCGACCTCTATCGCCAGTGGAGCCACGACCGGCGCGGTCGCGGCATCGATCTCAGAGTGTGGCTCGTCCATCACTGAGTAAGGGCTCCTCGTCTGGGTCTTGTTGCTCATCGTCCGGTCATCATCCTAGTGCTGCGGTGATGCAGGGCTCGAGCCACAAAATTCGCGATGAGGACGAAGACTACGAGCACGAATGCCGCGCCCCAAGCCTTGGCGACGTTGACCGTGCCGCCGGATTCGGCCAGGTTGAAGATCTCGTAGGGGATGTTGGGCAACGCCTGGCCGAAGATGTTGAAGCTGGTCTTCGTGTTGTCAAAGACGGATGCCAGCAAGAGCATCGGGGCCGTCTCGCCGGCGACGCGCGCTACAGCGAGAATAGTGCCGGTCACGATGCCGCCCAGCGCGCTTGGGATGGTGATACCAACAGTGGTGCGCCAGCGGCTGATGCCGAGCGCGTGCGAGGCGTCGCGCAGCTCCTTCGGGACGAGCGCGAGCGACTCGCCGGTCGTGCGGGCGATCAACGGCAGCATGATGATTGCCAGCGCGAGTGACGCATAGAAGCCCGTCTGGCCGTGTCCGACGACGAGCAGGCCCAAGATGAAGATCGCGATCACGATCGTCGGCATCCCGTAGAGGAGGTCGAGCGCGAGGCGGATCGGCCCGGCCGCTCGGGCCGTGGCAAACTCGGTCAGGTAGATCGCGATCAGCACCCCGATCGGTAGTGCGATGATCGTGGCGAGCGCGACCATCAACGCGCTGCCGATGATCGCATTGGCGATCCCGCCACCCGCGGCGTAGAGCTGCTCCGGGGGGTTCTGCGTCAGGAACGCGACGCTCAGCTGGCTGCCCCCGCGCTGTGCGATCGCGAACACCATGAGTCCGAGGATTACGACCGCGGCGAGTGCGGCGGCCGTCGCCGCGCCCCGCATCAGGCGGTCGACCACCCGCCGGCGCCGAAGGTTCCCGCTCGCGGTCAGTGGGCGCGTGTAATCGAGCGACGCCATCAGTTGGGGGCGCCGGCCGCGACGATGGTCGGTCCGCTCGCCGACGGCACGCGGTAGTGGCGCACGATCGCCTGCGCCGCCAGGTTGACGAGCAGCTCGATTGCCAGCAACACCAGGGCGAGGTAGAAAAGCGACGCTACCTGCAGCTTGCTGTTGTCGGCGTTCGCCTGAATCGCGATCGTCGCGCCGAGCGTGTTGCCGGGGGCAAACAGGTTGCTGGAGATCTGGAACACGCTCCCGATCACTTGCAATGCCGCAATCGCCTCACCCAGCGCGCGGCTGACACCGAGAATGCACGCCGACGCGATTCCTGGGCGCATCGACGAGAGGACCACGCCGCGCACCATCTCCCACCGCGTCGCACCAAGTGCCAGCGCACCGTCCTTCAACTCGCTCGGAACGGTCAGGAAGAGGTCGCGCGTGATCGCCGCGATGATCGGCAGCGCCATGATCCCGAGGACGATTATCGCGGTGAACACGCCGCTCCCGGTCGCCGACGGCGTGCCGAACAGTGGAATGAAGCCGAGCGCGTCGTGCAGCCACGGTTCGATCGTCGAGCGCAGGAAGGGGCCGAGCACGATGATCCCCCACAGGCCGATGATGACGCTTGGGACCGCGGCGAGCATCTCGACGAGCGGGCCAATAATCGCTGCCGTGCGGCGCGCGCTGAACAAACTGAGGTACAGGCCGATCGCGATCCCCAGTGGTGCCGCGATCAGCAGCGCACCTGCCGACGTGACAACCGTGCCGAAGATCAGCGTCGCGGCGCCGAAGACCGTGTAGTTGTTCCACGTCTGATGCCCGAAGAAGCCGAGGCCGTACTTGGAGATCGCAGGGCTTGCGCTGTTGACGATCTCGTAGATGATCAGCCCAATGATCGCGACGGCGAGAATCGAGGCCCCGGCGGCGAGTCCGAGCAGCACCCGATCACCTATGCGATCGGCAAAGCGGCGTGCGCCTGGCAGCCGGGCAGGAACGGCGGTCGTGCTCACGCGGCGCAGCCTAGCCGCTGCGTCGTCGCCGCCCACCCCCTTCACAAAATGGTAACGACCTGCGTCACGAGTTCGTAACAAGGCGGTCACGCTAGGCGGCGATGCTGCGATCGCGGAGAGCGAGTTGCTCTCTTATAAGGAAACTATGAGGAGGAACTCGCAGATGAAACATCTAGCTGCCAAGCTCGTCATGTTTGGCGCTGCTGGCGCGTTCGCACTTGGGGTCACCGCCACGTCGGCGGCGGCGTTCTCGCTTAAGGGGGCTGGCTCGACGCTCGCTGCACCGGTGATCCAGAACGCGTGGATCCCGGACTTCCAGTCCGCCAACAGCGGCGACAGCGTGTCCTACAACGCGGTCGGCTCGGGCGGCGGGATCACCGACATCACCGGCAAGCTCGTCGATTTCGGGGCATCGGACGCGCCGCTGACAGCAGCCCAGACGTCGGCATGCTCCGTCTGCGTTCAGATCCCGTGGATTCTGAGCGCGACCGGCGCGGTCTACAACCTCCCGAGCAACCCGAACCTACAGCTCTCCGGCAAGGTACTGGCGGAGATCTACATGGGCCAGATCACCAACTGGGACGATCCCGCAATCAAGGCGCTTCAACCGAAGGGCTCGCCGGCACTGCCGAACCTGGCGATCACGCCGGTCTGGCGCAGCGACGGGTCGGGCGACAGCTTCGTGTTCACGGCCTTCCTGTCGGCGAGCGATCCGGCCTTCAGCACCGCGTTCGGCGCGGTGCAGCAGCCGGCCTTCAAGGTCGGGACCGGGGCTAAGGGCAGCTCTGGCGTCACAGCCGCGATCGCCGCTACCCAGGGCGCAGTGGGCTACATCTCGACCTACTACGCCCACGAGGGGAACCTGCACGGCGCGGCGATCGAGAACCCGTCCGGCGCGTTCGTCCACCCGTTCCCGGCGAATATGACAGACGCAGCCGACCTGGTACCAAGCTCGGCGCTGGTCGCCAATCAAGAGCCGGTCATCGCGACCTACGTCGCAAAGAGCAAGTACACGGCCCCTAAGGTGAAGAAGGGGCACAAGGCGCCGAAGCTGACGAAGAAGCAGGCCGCCCTGAAGGCCGAGGAACTGGGCGCATACCCGATGGCGACGTTCAGCGACGTCATCGTCCGCCCGGATTCGGCTGACATCCCGGATCTGCAGACGTTCATCAAGTTCTGCCTCAGCTCGACGGAGCAGAGCAAGGGTGGCCCCGACGCAGTCGCACCGCTCCCGGCACCCGTGGTGGCGTCCGACCTCAAGCAGGTAGGCGCCCTGTAGCAAACCGCTAGTAAGACAAGCAGCGAGCTGGGCACCACGACGCGCCCAGGTCATGGGGACGCGATCGGCAAGCCGCGGTCGCGTCCCCAGCTGCTTGAGCGGTCAGCCGACCGACCGCATTACAAGCGCATAACACGCTGCCGTGAAGCATCCGAATAACTGTGCCCCGCGCGATGTCGCTTGAGGAACGAGACGAGGTCTTGTGCGTAGGGCCGCTCGAGGTTCATCTGCACCAGCCGCTCGCCCGCATCGAAGGCAGAGCCGCGGTGATCGGCGGCCACGCGCACAAGGTGCTGGTTGCATTGGCTCGCCGCCCGACCGAGATCGTCAACCGCGATGACCTCTACCTAGAGGCATGGGGCGGCGAGCGCCAGTCGGGTGATCGATCGGTTGACATCTGTGTGCACAAGGTCCGCAAGGCCCTGGACCAGGCCGGTCCTGGCTGGCGCTTCATCCACGGCCACAAGGGTCTCGGCTACCGCCTGACGCCCGAGCCGATCAGGCGCCCGCGCGCCGAGGGCGGGATGCCGCTCGACGGGCCTGTTCAGATCGATCCCGCGCAACTGCGCGTGACGATCGGCGCCAAGAGTGTCTGGCTCACCGCCAAGGAGATGGACGTTCTGGTCTACCTGGCCGACAGACCCGGTCAGGTGGTCTCGCGAGGGACGATCTTCGCGGCACTGTGGCACGGGCCGCTCGGACCACGTGACCGCTCCGTAGATGTTCGAGTCGGGCGCATACGCTCAAAGCTCGCCACGATCGAGCCGAAGCTGGACGTCATTCATACCCACCAGCGTGGTGGCTACCGCTTCGAGCCGACACGCCGTAAGACGAAGGCGCGGCGCAACCCGGCAAAGATTCGCGGCGCGTAGCACGATTGGACCACGGCGGTTCCGGACGCCTGGGTAGTCAGCAGCTTGACAGTGACCATCACGCTCCCCGCCGGCATGCTCATCGGGCTGGTCTGCTGGGTCTCGCTTCAGACGCCCGCAGTGGACGACAAGAACTACTTTGCCCGACGCCATCAAGGGCGCTTCAAGAAGGGGCTGAAGGCGAAGAAGCCGACGAGCAAGCAGCTCGCGATCCAGAACCTCTACCCGCTGTCGACGTTCACGGACGTGATCGTGCGCTCCGAGGGCCCGGATGTTGCGGACCTGCAGACATTCATCGAGTTCTGGCTGAGCTCGGCTGAGCAGTCGATCTCGAAGACCGGCGCCCAGTCGTTCGCACCGCTGCCCACGGCGGTCGTGAACTTCGATCTCGCCCAGGTTAAGAGCCTCTAGCGGTAAGGCAAGTTGGGACGCGGCCGGCCACGTGCCGGTCGCGTCCTTTTGCTTTTCGGGTGGGCACATGTGCCCACCCGCCGTCCGGCGCATGCGCCGGACGGGGCCGGCGCATGCGCGCCGGCCTCCCTACGCGGGGGTGACGATGTAGACGACCGTCTGGTGTGGCTGGACGGTCGCGCTGATCAGGCCGCTCGTCTGCGTAGTCCCGCCGGCCCAGACGTTCGCGAGCTTGTAGCTGGCGGCCTTCTGCATGCCGATCGCCTGGGTCGTTGTCGAGATGCTGAGCGTCGTCGAGCCGTCGAGGTTGAGCAGTGCGACCGCGTAGGCGCCGCCGACGAGCGGCTTGATCCAGACCTCGCCCGCCGGGTCCACGGGCGCGGTCGAGACCTTCGCGGGCTGCAGCTGGACGCCCTGCTGCCCGAGCGGATCCTGGTCGATCGCGATCATCTGCTTGTTGAGGATCGTCGCGAAGCTCGCCTGGCTGACCGTCGAGAGGTTCGCGCTAACCATCAACGGCGCCGCGAGCATCGCCCACATGCTGAACTGCGTCTGGAACTCTCTGTCGCTGAGGCCGAGGTTCGGCCCGAGGTAGTCGGGGTCGTTCCAGTGCCCCGGTCCGGCGGCCTTCTTGTTGGTTGCGTCGGCCAGCATGTTGCGAGCGACCGCGTACCACGGGACGCCGGCGGGGGAGCCGACGTCCGTGTCGGTGCGCCAGCTGTTGGCGATCGCGGGGGCGAACGACCAGGACGCGAAAGAGGACGCGCCGAACGGCGGGTAGCCGTGGACCTGGCCGGGCTCGGGGAAGACGCAGACGTTGAGCAGCATCGGCCGGCGCGGCGTGTCGTGGAGGATCGCCTGGTGGATCTGCGTGTACGCGGTCTTCGGGTTCAGATGCAGGTCATCGCCACCGCAGAAGTCGACTTTCACCGCGTCGAAGCCCCAGGCGGCGAACGTGTTGATGTCCTGCTGGTAGTGGCCGTACATGCCCTGGTTGATGCCGCCGCAGCCGTTGATGCCGGCGTCCGAGTAGAGCCCGACCTTGAAGCCCATCCCGTGCAGCGTGCGCACGAACCAGGCCATCCCGTGCGGCCAGTGCTGCGGATTGACGACGATCTGGCCGCCGCTGCCGCGCAGGCCGGACTGCCACCAGCCGACGTCGAGCCAGATCAGCCGGTAGCCGGCCTTCTGCATCCCACTCGTGATCACGTTGCTCGCTTGCTCGAGCACCGTTGCCTCGTCGTAGTGCGAGCCGAACGCGAAGTATGTGTCCCAGCCCATGTACGGGGTTGGCGTGAGCGCTTGCGTGCTCGCCCCGGTCCCGGCCGCCGCCAGCGTCGCACTCGCCACGAGCGCCGCCGCGAGTGCGAGCAGCGCTCTAGTGGCGACGCGCATGACGGCCGGTCGTGAACGTGATCTTCTGCCGCTTGAGCGTCCCCTTGATCACTCCGACGATCGTGCCGGTCACGGTCAGCTCTGCCGTGAGCCGGTGAGCGCGCGCGAGGCTCGCGCGCGCTGCGCTGTCGAGGGCGACGCTCACGGTCACCTTCGCTCCCGGGGCGATCCGCGCGGTCTTCGTGCCGAGGCGGTGCGGGTGGCGTCCCAGCGTGGTCAGCGTGAGCGTGACCGCGCACGCTGACACCGCCTGCGGCGAGCAGGTGATCGCCATCGACACCGTTCGGGCCGAGGACGTTGGCGGCCCGACGATCGTCTCGAAGATGGTGCCGAGCGTCTCCGACGGGACGGAGACGTAGCCGCTGTTGGCGCTCGCGGTACCGCCGTCGCCGCTGATCGTCGCCGAGCAATAGAGGTGGTGGGTCTCGTCGGCGACGGCGACCACGTAGGTCGCGCCGGTGGCGCCCGCGATCGGAGTCGTGTCGCGCACCCAGCCGTAGCTCGCGCTGGCCCCTGCCGGCAGCGTCACGCCGAGGCTGCACGTGAGCGTGTTGCCGACTGCCGCCGTGCCGATGATCGACGGCGAGGGGTGTAGCGGCGCCGCCGTTGCGAAACTCTGGTCGCCGCCGGCGCTCGAGCCGATCGCGCTCGTGGCCACGACCTGGAAGTGGTAGGTCGTACCGGCCGACAGCCCGCTGACCTGGGCGCTGACGCTCTGCACTCCGCCGGTCGGCGAGGGCGTGCTCGAGCATGGGGCGGTCGAGCCGTAGGAGGTGCCGGTGCCGTACTCGAAGTAGCAGCTGGTGAGCGCGGCGTCGTTCGGGTTGACGGTCGCGTTCAGCGTCGCGGTCGTCTGGCTCACGCTGCTCGCGCTGCCCGTGGTGGCGCTCGGCGCAGGCAGCGTCGCGACGTAGGCGCTGCCGGCGCCGTCAACGGCAGCGCACAGGCCCTGGTCGGCGCAGGAGACGCCCGTTGGCGGCGAGGCGGCGAGCGAGCTCGAAGCCCAGGACGGATTACCGGAGGTGGGGTTGTCGCTCGCGTAGGCCGTGCCGCTGCCCGCGGCTACGCAGACGCCCGATGGTGTGCAGGTCACCGCGCTGAGCGAGCTCGCGATGTGTGTCGAGCTCCACGTCGAGGCGTTCTGCGTTGCCCAGACGTAGCCGCTGCCGTCGACCGCGACGCAGATGCCGTTCGTCGTTCCGCAGGCGACTGAGTTCAGGTTCGCGTTCGCGTCGACGGCCTCGAGGTTCCAGCCGCCGCTCTGCGGTGTGCCCGAGACGTAGATGTGGCCGCTCGCGTCGACTGCGGCGCACAGCGACGAGCCGGTGCACGCCGCTGCCGTGAACGTATGTCCGGGCGAGGCCGAGGTCCAGCTGCCACCGGAGTTCGTACTGTAGATCGCGCCGCCGCTCGAGTCGACCGCCAGGCAGAAACTGGTCGAGGGGCAGGAGACGCTCGTGAGCGTGTCACCGCTGTCTTGGGTGGGCAATGCAGTCCAGCTGCCCGACCCGGTGGCGGAGTTCACGACGACCGCGCCGGATGCGCCGACCGCGACGCAGAACGAGCTGCCGGGGGCGCACGAGACGGCCTTCAGGGCGCCTACGGCACCGGTCGCCTGTTGCTGCCAGGTCGTGCCGGTGCTCGGAGCGGTGTTCACGTAGGCGTTTGTCGCACCGACCGAGACGCAGAGGCCGGCGGACGGGCAGGACACGCCGGTCTGGGCGGCACCGAGGCTCGTCGAGTTCCACGAGCCGAGCGACGGAGTCGCGACGGCCGGCGTGGCGGCGATCGCGAGCAAGCCCGCGAGCAGGGCAGCGGCGAGTGCCACGCGCGTGCGTGTCCGCCCTGCGTTGCGTGTGCCGAGCCTGGACGTCATTACCTCACCGTGTAACGCGCGGTCGTGCGCGATGGTGCGATGACCCTGATCGCGTGGCGAACTCCTACCCCACGCGAGGTTGCCGGAATCCTGATCAAACTAACGTATGAGGATCGCGGCCGGGCTGTAGGCTGGGCCGCGAGCGATGCTGGCGCTCATTCTCACGAACCTGAGGCGCCGCGCCGGGCGCACCGTTCTCACGTCATTCGGCGTCGGAGTGGGCGTCGCAACGATCGTTGCGCTGCTGTCGGTGAGCGCCGGACTGACGCGTTCGGCGGCCGGCCTCGTCAATCTTGGCGGCTCCGATTTGGGCGTCTTCCAGGCCGCCGTCGCGGATCCCACGGCCTCGCTCCTGCCGCTCTCACTCGTGGGGAGGCTCGAGCACGACCGCAATGTCGTCGGCGCGACGCCGCTGCTGCTGATCGTCGGCAAGGTGAAGGGCTCGCCGCCGTCGTTCGTCTTCGGCGCGCAACCGAGCGGGTTTGTCGCGCGGCGCTTGATCTACGTGTCGGGCCGGGCGGCACGCGGGCATCAGGCGGTCGTCGGCAGCGTGCTCGCCGACGACCTTCATCTGCGTCTTGGCGGCACGCTCGTCGTCGGCGGGCACCGCCTGCCGATCGTGGGCATCTATCACTCGGGGGTCCCCTACGAGGACGACGGGGCGTTTCTCCCGCTAGGTCTCGCCCAAGCGCTCGCGGGCGACCAGGGTGAGGCGACGACGATCGCCGTGCAGCTCGCCCCGGGTGTCTCGAAGGCGCTGGCGCAACGGTCGATCCAGCAGCAGCTCCCGCACACGAACGTCTTCACCGACCCTGGTGAGGCGGCTCGTGCCGGCGCCAACACCGTTCTGATCCAGAACGCGACGCTCGTCTTCATCGTGATCGCGCTGATCGTCGGCGGGATCAGCGTGACGAACACGATGGCGATGGCGGTGCTCGAGCGTCAGGGGGAGCTCGCCCTGCTGAGTGCGATGGGCTGGAGCGCGAGTCGCGTTGCGACCTTGATCGTCGGCGAGGGCGTCGCCGTCAGCTTGCTCGGCGCGGGCCTCGGTCTGCTGCTCGGAGTCATCGGCAGCCAGCTGCTCGTGAGTGTGCTCGGCGCCGGCGAGTTCGTCTCACCGGCGATCACGGCCTGGGGACTCGGTCGCGGCTTGCTCGTGGGGATCTCGATCGGCGTGCTCGGCGGCATCTACCCGGCGTGGCGAGTCACGCGGATGCCGCCGCTGAAGGGGCTTGCGCGAGCCTGACGTGCGACGTTTTTGATAGATGTAGGTACATGCGCATCGCGGTGACCGGGGGGAGCGGGAAGGCGGGACGGCCGGTCGTGCGCGACCTGCGCGAGCGCGGGCATGACGTGATCAACATCGATCTCGTGCCCTCGCCGGAGTCGCCGGGGCCCGAGGCCGATATTCCTTTCGCGCGCGCGGACGTGACCGACTACGGGCAGACGCTCGAGGCGCTCGCTGGCGGCGACAGCTGGCCGGTGGTCGACGCGATCGTGCACTTCGCGGCGATCCCCTCGCCGGCGCACGGGACGCCGGACACGGTCTTTCGGACCAACGTCACGAGCACGTACACGGTCTTCTTCGCGGCCGCCCGGCTCGGGATCACGCGCGTCGTGTGGGCATCGAGCGAGACGACGCTTGGACTCCCGTTCGAGCGGCCGCCCGATTACGCCCCGGTCGACGAGGCGCACGTCTACCCGGAGACGAGCTATGCGCTCTCGAAGGTGCTCGGCGAGGAGATCGCGCGGCAGGTCCACCGCAGGTTCGGCACGACGATCCTCGGGCTGCGCTTCTCGAACGTGATGGTGCGCGCCGATTACGAGCGCTTCCCGGAGTTCTGGGAGGACCCGCAGCGGCGCAAGTGGAACCTCTGGGCCTACGTCGATGAGAGCCATGTGGCCGAGAGCGTCCGGCTCGCGCTCGACGCCGATCTCAGCGGGGCCGATAGCTTCATCATCGCGGCCGCCGACAGCGTGATGAATCGCCCGAGCCGCGAGCTGATGGCCGAGGTCTTCCCCGGCGTCCCGGTCGCCGGCAGCTTGCAGGGGACCGAGACGCTGCTCGCGATCGACAAGGCGCGCCGTGTCCTCGGCTACGCGCCGCAGTTCAGCTGGCGCGAGCTCTACTGATTCGCGGTCAGGACGCCGTCGGTAACGGTCAGCATCCGGTCGGCGCGCTCGCCGACCTGCTCGTCGTAGCTGACGATGATCAGCGTCATCCCGCGCCGCGCGCGCAGCTCACCGAGCAGGTCGAGGATGCGCTGCGAGGTGGCGGTGTCGAGCGCCCCGGTCGGCTCGTCGGCGAGCAGCAGGCGTGGCTCGTTGGCGAGCGCGCGCGCGAGCGCCACGCGCTGGCGCTCGCCGCCCGACAGTTGTCCCGGTTGGTGCTCGCCGCGGTGCGCCAGGCCGACCTCGCCGAGCAGTTCCAGTGCTCGCGCACGCCGCCGCGCGCGTGGCATCCCGGCGCCGATCAGCGCCACCTCGATGTTGGCGCGCGCCGTCAGGTCGGCGAGCAGGAAATGCTGCTGGAAGACGAAGCCGACGAGCTCGCGGCGGTGGCGTGCGACGTCCGGCTCGCGCCAGATCTCCGTGCCATCGATCAGGACGCTCCCGCTCGAGGGCTGGTCGAGACCCCCGATCAGGTTCAGCAGGGTGCTCTTACCGGACGCCGAGTGACCGGTGACCGCGACCATCTCGCCCGGCGCCGCCCGTAGCGAGGCATCCTGCAGCGCCGTCACGGCGCCGTAGCGGCGGCTCACATGGTCGACTTCGACGCTCGCGCCCGTGCGCCGCGGTGCCTCCGTTCCTCGAGGCGGAGCGATTGGCTGGGTTTGCGTCATCTGCGGCGAAGGCTGCCCGCGGCGGCGCGCCGCGTCCAGGCCGGTCACCCAGCGATCATAGTCCGGCGATCGTCCCGACCTCAGCCGCGGCCGCCTCGGCCTGCGCGACGCGGCGCTCGACGAGGTCGAGGCCGCTGTCCCAGAATCCGGGATCCGTGAGGTCGATACCGACGATCGTCCCGAGCTCTTCAGGGCTGCGCGAGCCGCCCGCCGCGAGCAGCTCGATGTAACGCTGCTCGAAGCCGCGCCCCTCCTCGAGGTAGCGCTCGTAAACCGATAGCGCGAGCAGCTGTCCGTACGCGTACGCGTACACATAGCCCGGCGTGTTGATGAAGTGCGGGATGTAGGACCACCAGCAGTGGTAGTTCTCTGTCAGCTCGACCGAGTCACCGAGGAGCTCGGTCTGGGTCGCGGTCCAGAGCTCGGCGAACCCCTCGACCGACAGCTCGCCTTCCGCACGACGGCGCGTGTGTACCTGATCCTCGAATTGGTTCATTGCGACCTGGCGGAACACGGTCGCGATCGCGTCCTCGACATTCTCTGCGAGGAGTGACAGGCGAGCGCCCGGGGTGGGGCAGGATTCGAGCAGGCTCGCGAAGATCAACGACTCGCCGAACACCGACGCGGTCTCGGCGAGCGTCAGCGGCATGCCCTGGTGGAAGATGCCCTGGCGCGCCGCGAGCGACGCGTGCACGCCGTGTCCGAGCTCGTGGGCGAGCGTCAGCACGTCGCGCCTGCGGCTCGTGTAGTTGAGCAGCACGTAGGGGTGGACCGAGGGCACCGTGTAGGAGCAGAACGCGCCACCCCGCTTGCCTCCCGCCGGGGGCGCATCGATCCACGGCTCGGCGAAGAAGCGCTCGACGAGCGCGCCGAGCTCGCTCGAGAACGCGCCGTATCCGGTGAGCACGATCTCGCGCGCCTGCGCCCAGGGGATCTCGACCTCCTCGGCGGCGAGCGGTGCCATCCGGTCATAGTCGGCGAGCCGATCGATCCCGAGCAGCGTGGCTTTGAGGCGATACCACCGGCGCGGCAGCTCGTCGCGGGCGCGAACGGCAGCGATCAGCGCGGCGACGGACTCATCGCTGGCTTCGTTCGCGAGGTTGCGCTCGCTCAGCCAATGCGGGTAGGACCGCAGGCGATCCTCGGTCGTCTTGTCGACGAGCAGCGCGTTGTAGATCGATGCACGCGTGCGCAACCCGGGCTCGAGGGCCCGCGTGACGGCTTCCGCCGCTTCGCGCCGGCTCTCGCGCGAGGGCAGCATGAGGCGGCTGAGCGCGACATCGAGCGTCAACTTCTCATCACCAAGCGCGACCTCGATCGCCGCGGTCTGCTCCGCGAACAGGCGCGTCCAAGCCGCGTGCGCGCTCAGCGCCTTCTCGGTGATGATCCGCTCCTCCGGCTCGCTGAGCAAGTGCGGGCGGTAGCGGCGCGCGGTCTTTAGGTGATGGCGCGCGAAGTCGAGGCCCTCGCCGGCGAGGAGCTCCTCTGCGCGCTCGTTGTCGAGCCCCGCCCACTCGAGGTCGAAGAACAGGAGCAGCGTCTCGAGTCTCGTGCCGCGCTCCTGGATGCTTTGGAGCAGTGCACCGCGCTGTGGATCCGTCGTGTCGGTGGAGAAGCTAAGCCCGGCGAACGAACCGGCACGACCGGCGAGGTCGTAGATCTCGGCGAGCTCGGCCATCGCTTCGCGCAGGCCCGCAGAGTCGATCGTCGCGAGTGCGCCGCGGTAGCGCTGCGCGAACCGCCTAGCGCGCTCGAGCGCGGCATCGAGCAGTTCGGTCGCGCGCTCGGGCCCGCCCCCGTCGAGCAGGTCCGACAGTCGCCAACGAACTTCCTCTACCGATTCCGCTGCGCTCATTGCGAGGCTCGCAGCATAGACGCGCGCGCTTTCCGTCCGGGCTCGCTGGTCTCATGTCGCGCGCAATCGGTCACGGGAGGTGTGTTCGATGACGGTCATCCCAACGACGGCGACGGCAAGCGAGCAGGCGAGAGCGCAGGCGTTCCTTGAGCTTGGCTTCGACACCATGCAGGCGCTGATGCTCGCGGCGACCCGCAACGCCGGCGAGCACATCGAGCTCGACGACGTCCGCCGGCTGCTCGACGCCGGCTGCCCGCACGACCTGGCGCTGCGCATCGTCGTCTAGCGAACTCGCCGCGCCCCGCTAGCCGCGCCTTGCTTCCCAGCTGAAGCCGCGGACCGCGAGCACGACGCCAACGACTGCCCAAAGGCCGATGACCGCGAGCGCGGTGAGGTGTGAGCCGAGCGCCCCGTGCCCCTGGACGAGTCCGCCCGTGAGACCGTTGATCAGCGGCTCGAGCGGTAGCGCCTGCGCGATGTCGCGCAGAAAGCCCGGCACGTGCTTGACGTCGAAGAAGACGCCCGAAACGAGGATTACCGGTACGAAGACGCTGTTGACGATCGCCGGCGCCGACTCGAAGCTTGGGATCGCGTGCGACAGTGCCGCGCCCAGCAACGCAAAGGCGGCGACGCCAACGACCGCGAACACGATCAGGGTCAGCGGTTGCGGCGGCCAGCCGAGGCCGAAGAAGACGCGACCGGCGACGACCACGATCCCGATCTGGATCGCCGCGTTGGTGACGGCGTTCAGCGCGAGCCCGCACAGGTAGACGCCGCTCGGTAGCGGCGTGCCGCGGATCCGCTTGAGCACTCCCTGCTCGCGCAGGAAGGTGAGGTTGTAGGCGAGCGCGGTGAATGTCGTCGACATCACGCTCATCCCGGCGATACCGGGCACGATCACGTCGAGCTCGTTGCGATGACCGGCAACGATCGCGCCGAACAGCGCAAGGAAGATCAAAGGCAGCAGGAAGTTGAAGAACGCGGCGCTCCGGTTGCGCCAGAACATGCGCCGCTCGAAGCGGTACTCCCGCCACAGCAGTGCCCCGGCGCTACGCATCGCTCGTCAGCTCCAGGTACACGTCTTCGAGGCTCGGGCGCGTCACCGACAGCGCGTTGAGCTGCTCGCCCCGGGCAAGGGCCGCGCTCGTCAGCTCGTTGAGCAGGCGCGTCGGGTCGTCGGTCTCGACGATCGTCAGCTCGCCATTCCCGTTCGCGTAGGCGACCCGATAGCGCGATCCCGCGCCGACGCCGAGCTCAGCCGGAGAGCCCTCGGCGAGGATTCGCCCGCCCTTGATGATCGCCACGCGGTCGGCGAGCTCCTGCGCCTCGTCGAGGTAGTGCGTTGTGAGCAGCACCGTCTTGCCGAGCTCGCGCAGGGAGCGGATCGTCTGCCACGCGCCGCGCCGAGCGGCCGGGTCGAATCCCGTCGTCGGCTCATCGAGGAAGATCAGCTCGGGGTCGCCGATCAGCGCGAGAGCGAGATCGAGCCGGCGGCGCTGGCCGCCCGACAGGTGGCGCGCCTGCTGATCGCGTTTTTCTGCCAGGCCGGCGAGCTCGATTACCTGGTCGATCTTTCGCGGGCGCGGGTAGAAGTCGGCGAAGTGCGCGAGCAGCTCGGCGACGGTGGCGTGCGCGTAGATGCCGCTGCTCTGTAAGACGATGCCGACGCGCGCGCGCAGCTCTCGCGGCCGCTCGCTCGGATCGAAGCCGAGGACGCTGACGGCCCCGGCCGTTCGCTGCCTGTATCCCTCGAGGATCTCAACGGTCGTCGTCTTGCCCGCGCCGTTAGGTCCGAGCAGACCGAAGATCTCGCCCCGCGCGACGCTGAAGTCGATACCGCGAACCGCATCGATGGCGCCGCCTGCCCCCCGCGATGCGGGGTAGCTCTTGCGCAGATCGCGCACTTCGATCGCCGCTTCGACGCCTGGCATCAGCCCGGATCATGTCAGGCGCCGCGCGCCCTACTCACCACGTTCCGTCGCGAGTTCGGCGGACCGGCGCGCTACCAGCCGCCGCGCCAGTCGGCGCTTTGCTCGCGCGCCTTCTGTGCGTCGTAGCGTGCGTGCTTGCGCTTCTCGAGGTGCCACTGGAGCAGGCTGGCGAGTCCGACAAACACGGGGAAGAAGATGATCAGCCCGAGCCCGGCCCAGGTGATCGTCGTATCGGTGGTTTCCCCGAGCAGTCCCTCGCCACCGACGGCAAGCGCGGCCGGCGCGACGACGAGCAGTCCCACGAAAGTCGCAGCCGTTGAGAGCATCAGCCTCCGCATCGCCCGCATCGTATCGGAGCAGGCAGGCGCCGCATACGATGCGGCGATGGCTGTCTGCCTCGCGTCGAATCTCGCGAAGGACGTCGCGGGGACACCGCTCTTGCGCGGCGTCTCGTTCAAGCTCGAGCCGCGCGAGCGGATGACGATCGCCGGTCGCAACGGAGCCGGCAAGACGACGCTGCTGCGGATGCTGGCCGGCGACGCGACGCTCGACGGCGGCGAGCTCAGCTTCGCCAGGGGGGTGCGCGTCGCGCTCCACGATCAGCGCCCACCACGCGACCGCGCCGTCGCACTCGAGCAGTATTTGCTCTCCGGCTGCCAGGTCGAGCTGGCGATCGAGCAGCGCCTGAGCAAGCTCGAGGGGGCGATGGCCGCCGGCGCGAGCGACCCGCAGACGCTCGAGCGCTACGCGAAGGCGCAGGCCGAGCTCGAGCACCACGGTGGTTACCTCTGGCGCAATCGCGCCAACGACGTGGCGCGCGGCCTCGGCTTCTCGGAGCAGGACTTGCCACGTACCTTGAAGACGTTCTCCGGTGGCGAGCTCACGCGCGCCTCGCTTGCCCGCGCGCTCGCGACGCGCCCGGACCTGCTGCTGCTCGACGAGCCCACAAACCACCTCGACCTCGAGTCGCTCGAATGGCTCGAGCAGACGCTGGTCGCATTTCCCGGCGCGATCGCCCTCGTCGCCCACGACCGCTGGTTCCTCGAGACGGTCGGTACTGCTGTGCTCGAGCTGGAGGCCGGACGCAGCCGCTTCTTTCCCGGCACCTGGCACGCTTGGCGCAAGGAGCAGGCCGCGCGCGAGCTGGCACTCGGCCGCGCGATCGAGCGCCAGCAGGCCGAGATCGCGCGCCTCGAGCGCTTCGTCGAGCGCTGGAGCGCCGGTACCCGCGCGCGCCAGGCGCAGTCGCGTCGCAAGCAGCTCGCGAAGATCGAACGCATCTCGCGCGATCCCAAGGACGGCGCGGCACTCAGCTTCGAGTTCGGTCAGGTCGAGCGCTCCGGCCGCGTCGTCTTCGAGCTCGTGAACGGCCGGATCGCGGTCGGCGAGCCGCCGCGCACGCTGATCGAGCACGCTGACCTCTGGCTCGAGCGCAGCGAGCACGTGTCGCTCGTAGGTCGCAACGGCACGGGCAAGACGACGCTGATCGACACCCTGGCAGGCACGCGACCGCTACCCGAGGGGAAGCTGAGTCGCGGTCACAACGTGACGATCGGCTACCTCAGCCAGCACGCCGAGGAGCTCGGCGATGAGGGCAGCGTGGTTCAGGCGGTACAGCGCCAAACCGGGTTCACACCAGGCAAGGCACGCGCGCTGCTGGGGAGCTTCCTGTTCAGCGGCGAGGACGCCGACAAGCCGCTCTCGGGGCTCTCGGGCGGAGAGCGCCGCCGTCTTTCGCTCGCGATCCTCGTCAGCGGCAACGCGAACGTGCTGATCCTCGATGAGCCGACCAATCACCTCGATATCGAATCTCGCGAGGCGCTCGAGGATGCTCTCAGGGCTTTCAAGGGCGCGTTGCTGCTGGTAACCCACGACCGCGCCCTGCTCGACGCCGTCGGCACGCGCACGGTGGCGCTCGAGAACCGCCACCTGCGCAGCTACAGCGGCGGCTGGCCGGAGTACCTGCGTGTGCGCGCCGAACGCGAGCGCGACGGGCAGGAGGCGGAGCCCGCGGCACCCCCTGCGCCCACGCGGGCGCGAGTCGCAGCGAAGCCGCAAAAGCAGGCCCCGCAACCCGCGAGCACGAGCAAGAACCGCGAGCGCCGGCAGGAGGAGGCTGCGAAGGCCATCGAGCACGCTGAAGCGGCGTTCGCCCAGCTCGAGGAGGAGCTCGCAGACCCGGCCGCATGGGCGACCCGCTACGAGGCTGCCAAGAGCGAGGCCCGGCACACCGCGGCCAAGCGGGCCGTCGAGCTGGCCTACGCTGAGCTCGAGGCCCTGCTCTAAGCCTCAATCTCCGGCGGCGGCTTCGCGCGCCAGCACCTGCTCTACATTTGTCGTAGGTGACAGCTACTCGGAATATCGCGATCCTCGTACTGATCGCGCTCGCAATCGCCGCGATCCCAGGGAGCTCGCAAGCTCAAGGGATCGTCAGCGCGATCCTCTCGCTCACGCTCGCCGCGCTGATCGCATACTTCATCGCGCGCCTATATCGCGACCGCCGGATCGAGATCTACAGCGTTGGTGATCTGGATCGCGGGATTCTCTATGTGTCGCTCGCGGGCATCGTCGTCCTGCTCGCCGGCGCCCAGTGGTTCAACTCGACGGCCGGGGCGCTGATCGAGATCGTCCTGCTCGCGACGTGCGTCGCTGGCCTGATCCGCGTGTACCAGGTCTGGCGCAGCTACTGAATCCTCAGGCCCTCGGCGAGCAGCGGCGCAAGCTCCCCGACCAACCAGGCGTCTATCTTTTCCGCGACGCCGAAGGTCGCGTTATCTACGTCGGCAAGGCAATTTCGATCCGCAAGCGTGTCGCGTCGCACTTCCGCGCCGAAACGCGGTCGGGCACCCCGGGGCACGACACGATGGTCGCTGAGATCGCGGACATCGAGTGCCTGATCGTCGGCAGCGAAGCCGAGGCGCTGCTGGCCGAGCAGGCGTTCATCAAGCAGTACCGGCCGCGCTTCAACATTCGCCTGCGCGATGACAAGTCCTACCCGTTCATCGGCATCTCGATGGACGAGGACTTCCCCCGCGTGTACTTCACGCGCGAGCGCCATCGCTCGAATCGCGTCTACTTCGGTCCGTATTCGAACGCGAAACGCGTCCGCGACACGCTGGAGGTGCTCTCCCGCGTCTTCCTGATCCGCTCCTGCACCGGCACCGAGCCGGGCCGGCGCTCCGGATCGCCGTGCCTCGACTACCACATCAAGCGCTGCGGCGCACCCTGCGTCGGCTATGTCGCGCGCGCCGAGTACCGCCGCGGAATCGACGGTGTCGCCGAGTTCCTGCGAGGCAATTACAAGGGCATCGAGCACGAGCTCGAGCAGCGCATGCGCTCGGCCTCGGAGGCACAGGCGTTCGAGCAGGCGGCCGTGGAGCGCAACCGCCTGAACGCGGTTCGCTCGCTGCTCGAGCGCCAGCGCGTCGCGAGCTCGCAGATTGGCACGCTCGATGCGATCGCCGTTGCGCTGCGCGGCGCGGACGCCAACGCCCAGGTGTTCCAGGTCCGCGATGGCGTCCTCTCGGACCGGCAGTCGTTCTACCTGGCAAACGAAGCCGAGCGCCCCCAGGCCGAAGTGATCGAGGAGTTCCTGCTCCAGTACTACGAGACGGCCGCCGCAGTCCCGGCGCAGATCGTCGTCGAGACTCCCGTCTCGGCGGCCGCGATCGCCGCACTCGCGCAGCGGCGGCGGGGTCCTGTCGAGGTCCGCGCCGCAGAGCGGGGCGAAAAACGCCGGATCCTCGAGCTCGCCGCGCGCAATGCCGCGCTCGCCCTGGAGGAGGACCAGCTGAAGGCCGAACGCCGCCGCGAGCACCGGGCCGAAGCGCTCGACAGCCTGCGCGAGGTGCTTGCTCTGGACGCGCCTCCGATGCGCATCGAGTGCTTTGACATCTCGAACCTGATGGGCACCCACACGGTCGCCTCGATGGTCGTTTTCGAAGCGGGTGCGCCACGGCGCTCGGACTATCGCCGCTTTCGGATCCGTTCGCTCGATGGCGCCGGCCCCGACGACTTCGCGGCGATGGCGGAGGTGCTCGACCGGCGGATGGCGAGCTTCGAGCGCCACATCGACATCTCGCCGCACGATGCCGGCTACGACCGCTCGTTCGCGACGCTCCCCAACCTGATCGTGATCGACGGCGGCAAGGGCCAGCTGAGCAGCGGCCTCGCTTCGCTCGGCCCTGCTCTCGATCGCGGAGTCGCAGTGATTGCCTTAGCGAAGCGGCTCGAGGAGGTGTACTTGCCGGGCCGGAGCGAGCCCCTGCGCCTGGCCCACGACACGCCCGCGCTCCAGCTTCTCCAGCGCGTCCGTGACGAAGCCCACCGCTTCGCGGTGACCCACCACCGTCAGCGGCGTGACCGCGCGATGACGGCCTCGCTGCTTGACGAGCTACCGGGCGTTGGGCCGGCGCGCAAGCGCGCGCTGATCGCCCACTTCGGTTCGCCGGACGCCGTGCTCGGCGCGAGCGTCGAGCAGCTCCAGTCGGTTCCCGGTGTGCCGGCGAAGCTGGGTCGCGACATCCACGCGCGCCTCCACCGCGTCGGCTGAGGTCTCGCTGCCAGTCGTCGGCGCGAAAGCGCGCTGCGTCGCTAGGCTCCAAAGCGTGGACGACTTGGTGATCATCACGGGCTTCTCCGGTGCCGGCAAGTCGACTGCACTGAACGTCTTCGAGGACGCGGGCTATTTCTCGGTCGACAATCTGCCGCCACGGCTGATCGAGGGCCTCGTCGAGCTCTTCTCGCACGATGGGTCGAAGGTCGAGCGCGCCGCCATCGTCTCCGACGTGCGCGGCGGTGAGTACTTCGAGGCGATGGGCGGAGTGCTCGACATGCTCGATCGCGGTGGGATGCGCCACCGCGTGCTGTTCCTCGACGCTGACGAGCAAACGCTGCGTAACCGATACCAGGAGACGCGTCGCCGTCACCCCCTCGCGGCGTCGGTCGGTGAGGGCATCGCCGCCGAACGCGAGCTGCTGCGCCCGCTCGAGCGCCGCGCGGACGTAGTGATCGACACGAGCGCGCTCTCGACGAACGGGCTGCGCGAGGCGATCGTGGAGCGGCTGCTCGGCCCGGAGCGTGCGACGCAGCTCTCGGTCACGTTCGCGAGCTTCGGCTTCAAGCACGGTCCGATGCGCGACGCGGACCTGCTGTTCGACGTGCGCTTTCTGGCCAACCCGCACTACGACGCGGAGCTACGTCCGCTCACTGGCACCGACCCGCTCGTCGTCGCCTTCATCGACAGCGACGGCCGCCTGCGGCAGCTCTACGACCTGATCGAGCCGCTGCTCGACTTCCTCCTGCCCCAGTATGTGGCTGAGGGTAAATCGCACCTGCTGGTCGCGATCGGCTGCACCGGCGGGCGTCACCGTTCGGTCGCGGTCGTCGAGCACCTCGCACGACGTTACGCGCGTGAAGTTGACATGCTTGTACAGGTGAGCCACCGGGACGTCGGCAAGCAAGCCGCCGACGGCTAGGCCCTCCCGCCGCGGGCGGCTCGCCGCTTCGTCAGTAATTCGTCAGCACCGAAGGATGGTGGTATGCCCGTACGTGTAGGGATAAACGGCTTCGGCCGGATCGGCAGGGGCGTTTTCCGCGCTGCGAAGCAGTCGGGGGCGGACCTCGAGTGGGTCGCGCTCAACGACGTGATGGACCTGGAGATGATCGCGCACCTGCTGCGCTACGACTCGCTGTACGGCCGTTTCCCCGGCGAGGTCGTCGTCGAGGGGGACGAGCTCGTGGTTGACGGTGAGCGCGTGAAGGTGCTCGCGGAGCGCGACCCGGGCGACATCAACTGGGGCGATCTCGGCGCCGACGTCGTGATCGAGTCGACCGGGATCTTCACCAAGCGCGATGGCGCCGAGAAGCATCTCGCGGGCGGCGCGCGGAAGGTCGTGATCAGTGCACCGGCGACCGACGAGGACATCACGGTCGTGCTCGGCGTCAACTTCGACCAGTACGACCCCGCGAGCCACCACATCATCTCCAACGGTTCGTGCACGACGAACTGCCTCGCGCCGATGGCGAAGGTCCTCCACGAGGCAGTGGGCATCAAGCACGGCCTGATGACAACGATCCACGCCTACACGGCCGATCAGCGCCTTCACGACATGCCGCACAAGGACCTACGTCGGGCGCGCGCGGCGGCGCTCAACCTGATCCCCGCCTCGAGCGGTGCCGCGAAGGCGGTCGGCCTCGTGCTGCCCGAGCTCGCCGGCAAGCTGACCGGGTTTGCGGTGCGCGCTCCCGTTCCGGTCGGATCGCTGGTCGACCTCACATTCGAGGCCGCGCGCGAGACGACCAAGGAAGAGATCAATGCGGCGCTGCGCGAGCGCGCCGACGCCGGTGACCTCGCGGGCATCATGGCCTACACCGAGGATCCGATCGTCTCCTCGGACATCGTCGGGAGCACCTACTCGTCGATCGTCGATGGCCCGCTGACGACGGTCATCGACGGCACGCTCGTGAAGACGGTTAGCTGGTACGACAACGAGTGGGGTTTCTCCAACCGTCTCGTCGACCTCGTACTGAAGGTCTGATCATGCGTTCGCTTACAGACCTCGATGTCAGTGGCAAGCGGGTTCTCGTCCGCGTCGATTTCAACGTTCCGCTGCGCGACGGCGTGATCACCGATGACACACGGATTCGCGCGGCGCTGCCGACCATCGAGGCGCTGCGCGAGCGCGGCGCGAAGATCATCCTCGTCTCGCACCTCGGCCGCCCCAAGGGTGGGCCGGATCCCGCGTTCTCGCTGCGACCGGTTGCCGACCGCCTCGCGCAGTTGACCGGCGCGAAGGTCGGTTTCGCCACCGACGTCGTGGGCGATAGCGCGAAGGCTGCGGTCGCGGCGCTCGAACCTGGCGACATCGTCGTGCTCGAGAACATCCGCTTCGAGCCGGGCGAGACGAAGAACGACGACGCGCTCGCCGCGCAGCTCGCCGGGCTCTGCGATGTCTATGTCAATGACGCGTTCGGCTCCGCTCACCGCGCGCACTCTTCGACCGAGGGGATCACCCGCCACGTCTCGCAGACGGCAGCGGGGCTACTCCTCGAGCGCGAGGTCAAGGTGCTGAGCGCGATCCTCGAGCAGCCGGCGCGACCACTCGTCGCGGTGCTCGGCGGCTCCAAGGTGACCGACAAGATCGGTGTCATCGATCGCTTCCTGGAGCTCGCTGACGCGGTGCTGATCGGCGGCGCGATGTGCTTCCCGTTCTTCAGGGTTCAGGGCCACTCGGTCGGCGCCTCGCTCTGCGAGGAGGAGGGCCTTGACGCGGCGCGCGGAGCCCTCGAGCGCGGCGGCTCGAAGCTCATGCTGCCGGGCGATCTCGGGATCGGCGAGCGCGCCGAGCAGGGCGCCGAGCGTCGCGACACCGACGGCGTCGAGGTGCCCGATGGCTGGATGGGGCTGGACATCGGTCCCGGCACGGCTGAGCGCTACGCGAAGCTGATTCGCGCAGCGGGCACGGTCTTCTGGAATGGGCCGATGGGCGTCTTCGAAGTTCCGCCATTCGACGCCGGCACGCGCGTGGTCGCGGAGGCGGTTGCGGCATGCCCGGGCACGACGGTCACGGGTGGCGGCGATTCGGTCGCCGCGCTCGCAGCCTTCGGCCTGACCGATCGCGTGACGCACGTTTCGACGGGCGGCGGCGCGACGCTCGAGCTCGTCGAGGGCCGCGTGCTTCCTGGCGTCGCGGCGCTCGGGTAGGCCGAGCCATGCCCTGTGTACCGCTGGTGGCAGGCAACTGGAAGATGAACAAGACGGTTGCGGAGGCCGAGCAGCTGATTCAGGCGCTCCTGCCGCGCGTCGCGAGCCTCGACGGTGTCGAGATCGCGATCTGTCCGCCGTTCACCGCGCTCCGGGCGATGATCGACAGCGCTTTCGGCTCGCGCGTCGCGGTGTTCGCCCAGAACATGCACGAGGCCGACCACGGCGCGTTCACCGGCGAGATCTCGGTGCCGATGCTGCGCGACGTGGGCGTAAGCGGTGTGATCATCGGCCACTCGGAACGCCGCGCCTATTTCGGTGAGACCGACGAGCGCCTCGCATCCAAGCTCCCGGTGGCGCTCGACGCGGGGCTTCAGCCGATCCTCTGCGTCGGTGAGTCCGAAAGCCAGCGCCTGGCGGGTGAGACCGAGTCTCTCCTGCGCCGCCAGCTCGAAGCTGCCTTCGCGAACGTCGAGCCCGAGCGCTACGCCGATGTCGCCATCGCCTACGAGCCGATCTGGGCGATCGGCACCGGCCGCGTCGCGACGCTTGAGCAGGCGCAGGAAGCCTGCGCGTTCGCCCGCTCGGTACTCGCCGAGAGCTCCGAGGAGGCCGAGCGGACACGGATTCTCTACGGCGGTTCGGTGACAGCTGAGAACGCCGCCGAGCTGCTCGCGCTGCCCGACGTCGATGGCGCGCTCGTCGGCGGAGCCTCGCTCAGTGCCGAGTCATTCGCGGCGATCTGCGCCGGCGCTCTCCTGTAGTCAGTGAAACAGCCGCTCGCATGGCGCCTGCGGCCAAATCATCGCATTGATCTGCGTTGCCTCATTGCGGAGATCGCTTGACGGGCTGTCGGCAATACAGCACCGTTGTCGAAGGGCTTTGATCAGTACCGTCGAAGCGCTTCGTTGAACCGGCAGACGAGGAGACCTTATGAACGGTCGTTCTAGCAGGCGCTCCACGTCCGCGCGCGGGGTGCGTCGCTGGCTGGGCGCCCCCCTGGTTTCAATTGCCCTGGTCGCGGGCGCGGCGTGCCTCGCGGTGACAGCGGGGGCTGCCACGGCCAAGTCGACGGTGACACTCACCGAGATCGACTACTACAACTCGCCGCCGGGCTCCACCGCGATCGGCCCGCTACTGAAGACGTGCGCCGCCAAGGCGGGCGTCACGATCCAACACCACACCGTCCCGCAGGCGAACCTTATCCCGCAGCTGTTGCAGGACGTCGGCACTCATTCCTATCCGAACCTCGCGCTGGTCGACAACCCGAACGTCCAGCAGATGGCGCAGACCGGCGCGATCATCTCGCTGAGCGGCATCAACACCAGGGGGATCTTCCCGAGCATCGCTTCGGCCGGCTCATATCACGGCAAGACCTACGGGATTGCTACCGGCGTGAACGACCTCGCGATCTACTACAACAAGGCCGACCTAACCGCGGCAGGGCTGACGCCGCCGAAGACATGGGGCGAGCTGCACGCTGACGCGTCCAAGCTCACGAGCTCGTCGCATGGGACCTACGGCTTCGCCTTCTCGGCTCCGAGCGAGGAGGAGGCGACGTGGGACTTCGAGCCCTTCTTCTGGGGCAACGGAGCGAGCCTTGCCAAGATCAACAGCTCTCAGGCGGTCCAGGCGCTCACGTTCCTCGACGGCATGGTCAGCGACGGTTCCGTGTCCAAGGAGGTAGTCAACTGGACGCAGGCCGACGTCGAGGAGCAGTTCGCCGCCGGCCACGCGGCAATGATGATCAACGGTCCCTGGCAGCTGCCCGTGCTGAATGCACCCGGCACGCCGGCCTTCGGGATCGTGCCGCTGCCGGTGCCGAAGGCGGGCGACAAGCCCGTCTCGCCGCTCGGCGGCGAGACGTGGACGGTCGGAAAGTCGAGCGCGGCCAAGGAGGCCGGGGCGGTGAAGGTCGTGCAGTGCCTGCTCTCGCCGGCCCAGAGCCTCAAGTGGTCGAAGACGGTTGGTTACATCTCGACTGACGAGACGGTCGCACACCAGATGGCGGCGTCGAACGCGCAGCTCGCGGCGTTCGTGTCGGAGATCGGCTCGGCCAAGGCTCGCACCGGGCCTCCCGCGAACCTCGGCCCGAAGTACAACACGATCTCGCAGGCGATCTGGACCGCGGTTCAGTCCGTCATCACGGGTCAGGCGACACCAACAGCAGCACTCGGCAACGCGGCGGCGTCCGTCGGTCAGTAGAAAAGGAGCCAGCGGCGGGATCCTCCCGCCACGACCCGGTCGTGCTCCGGCACGGTGCGGTTCGGAGAGTTCGCGGGTGCGCTTCCGACGAGCTCGCCCGCCGCAAAGCATTGCGGAAGCGCGGCATTCACCGCCCAACTGCTGTCTCGCGATAGCGTTCACGCTGGCCGAGCAATGACGCTCGGCGTGACACAACGCCGGCACTGCTTCGACCGCGACAGCGAGCTCGCGATGAACGGCAAGGCGTGACGAGGAGAGGAGAGCGAAGTTGCCTGGGCACGAGCATCGCTTCACGTTCGGTCTGTGGACGGTCGGCAACCCTGGACGCGATCCATTCGGCGAGCCGACGCGAGCTCCGCTCGACCCTGTCGAGAGCGTGCACAAGCTTGCCGAGCTCGGCGCGTGGGGGATATCGCTTCACGACAACGACCTGATCCCGTGGGGCACGAGTCCTGCTGAGGCGGAGAAGATAACCGCGCGCTTCGAGCAAGCGCTGAAGGAGGACGGCCTGGGCGTCGGCTTCGCCACGACCGACCTGTTCCGCCACCCGGCGTTCAAGGACGGGGCCTTCACCTCGAACGATCGCGGCGTACGACGCGCGGCGATCGGCAAGGCGATGCGCTCGATCGATCTCGGTGCGCGCCTCGGCGCTGAGGTCTACGTCTTCTGGGGCGGTCGCGAGGGCACCGAGGTCGGCGTTGCGAAGGACCCGCGCGATGCACTCGAGCGCTACCGCGAGGCGATCAACGTCCTCTCGGACTACGCCGTTGAGCAGGGATACGAGCTGCGCTTCGCGATGGAGCCCAAGCCGAACGAGCCGCGCGGCGACATGTTTCTGCCCACGGTCGGGCACGCGTTGCACTTCATCACGACGCTCGATCGACCGGAGATGGTCGGAGTCAATCCTGAGGTGGCCCACGAGACGATGGCCGGGCTTTCGATCCACCACGCCGTCGGCCAGGCGCTCTGGGCGGGCAAGCTCTTCCACATCGACCTCAACGCCCAGCGCGTCGGCCGCTATGACCAGGACTACCGCTTCGCCGCTGAGGACCTCAAGGAGGCATTCCTCCTGGTGCGCCTGCTCGAGCGCGCCGGCTACGGCGGGCCGCTTCACTTCGACGCGCACTCCTACCGCAACGAGAACGCGGAGGGTGTCTGGGACTTCGCGCGCGGCTGCATGGCCACCTACCGGGCGCTTGCCGAGCGCGTCGCGCACTTCGACAGCCTGCCGGAGGTCAACGAAGCGCTCGCGCGCTCGTCGACCCGTGAGCTTGGCGAGGCCACCTGCGCCGGCGCAGCCGAAGCGGACCAGCTGAAGTCGGAGGTCGATTCACTCGACGAGCTGGCGAAGCGCGGCTACTTCAACGAGGCGCTCGATCAAATCCTCGTCGAAGTCCTCCTCGGCGTTCGCTAGGCGACTGCGCATTGCAACCGCATAGGGTGCCACCGGCGGTGGCACCCTGTCAGAGCCTGCCCGCAGTCGAGCAAACTCGGCCGGGGCACAGGCGCGCAGTTTTCTTGCCATGGAACGACTGAGATTATATGCCGATCGAGCTCGAGGACAACGTCCTCTCGGTTTCCGGCGAGCGCAAGGCTGAGCAGGAGGAGCGCAAGGAGGGCTACTACCGCCTCGAGCGTTCGTTCGGCACTTTCTCCCGTTCGCTGGCGCTGCCCGACGGCGTCAAGCCCGAGGGGATCGAAGCGAGCTTCGTCAACGGCGTGCTCGAGGTGAAGATCCCCAAGCCCGGAGCGGCGTAATCCGCACCGCGTCACGATCGGCGTCGGCGGCACGCCCGGCGAGGACCGGACGATCGAAGGCACCGAGTCCTAGGTGTAGGACCCGAGAAGG
>PLFX01000032.1 GCA_003138355.1 Solirubrobacterales bacterium | reverse complement strand
GCCGCTCGCTGTGATCGTGCCGCTCGAGCACGGGGAGTACGCGGTTACGAGCTGCGTCGTCGCCGCGTCCCTGGACAACGGGATCACGGCGACGAGGGCTGCGATGGATAGATGAAGGCGCAGACACCGATCACCGGATGAACGACACGGACGGCTCGGGCGGCGCGTCGGGATCGAGCACTACGCCGCCGTGCTTGTCGCGCTCGAGGTCGTCCGGGAGGACGATGCCGCCACGGTTCCTGTCATACGGGCCCACATAGCCGCCGCCGGTTGCCAGGCGGTGGCGCTCGTGTCGATCGAGTTCTTCGCGGGTGAGATCGCGCTCGCGACGCAACCGGCAGAAGCCGAGCTCGTCGACCGTGATCAGAGGCGCGGCGCTGGCGAGCTGATCCGGATGGACTTCGACCGCCTGGCCGCTGAGCGTGTCGATGTAGCGGCCACTCATGCCGTTGCCGCGGTCGCGGCCGACGATGAACGCCGCCGGCAAGCACGAGGCGTCCGCGAGCTTCTGGCGGATCTCCTTCAGAAGCGCCGGCAAGCTCCATCGCGATTCGCCGCCACCGACGTACGTGGCCTGCGTCGAGAGCGCTACGAGGTCGGTCGCGCTGTGAAACGGAAGCGTCCCGTCGCTCAGGACGTTGCCGACATGCACCCGCGCGAGCGGATCGTCGGCCGGACGCTTGACGCCGTGGAACGCGCGCCGGCCGGCCTTCTCGGCCTCGCTCAACTGACGGTCGAAAGCGTCGATCGCGGCCAGCGCGACCTCGAGCAGCGCCCGCGTCTGCACGCATTCAGCGATGTACTCGTCGACAAGCTCGGAGCGGCGGTCGTCGACGAGCGCCGCGCGCTCGCGATCGAGCTTGCCGATCTCGGCTTCGACCTGCCGCAGACGCGGCACGGTGTCGGCGATGACCTGCTCGTTCTCAGCGACGCGCTCGGCGATCTCCGCGACCTTCGGCTTGCGGTTCTCGGTGACGGCGGCGCGGAGTTCGGCTTCGCGCTCGTGTGCTGCGCGGTCGATCGCGCGCTTCGCCTCGCGGAGCTCGCTCCCGATCTCCGACTTCTGCCGCAGGCGTTCCTCGCGGCGTTCATCGAGGTCTGCGAGCAGGGTGGCCAACGTGGGCGCGGCTGGGGTCGTCTTGCGCGCGGTCATCGACCCACCACCGAATAGGGCCGCTCGGCGGTGGCTGCGAGCGCATTCGCCGCGTCCCAGTACAGCGCCTTATGCTCACGTTTCAGCATCGCGGCCTGCTCGTTCGAGAGGCGGCCGAACGTCGCGAGGTCGATCGAACCCGTAGCAACCGCTGCGGCGAGCTGCTCGGCGGTCGGCGGCTCGGGCGGTCCGTACTGGCGCGGATGCGCGAGCTGGTCCTGTGCCTTGACGTGCATCTTCTGAGCGCTCGGCAGCGAGTCGATGACACGCGCCCGCATCTGTCGGAACGCCTCGGGGTCGAGGCGTTTCATCTCGTCCAGGTCCCCGCTTAGGCGCTCGAGGTCGCCAGCTCCGTTGACGCTCGCAAGCGCTGCTCGTGCTTCGGCGAGCGCCTCGGCGTGCTCTTGCTCGCGCTTGAGCTGCTTGAGCGCGGCGCGCGAGGCGCTGTCGGCCTCGGCGGCGCGCTGTTCATAGGACTTGGCCATCTCAGGCCTCGCTTTCTTCGGTTGACGTGGGGACGGGCTGCTGGCGCGGCCCAATCGGGCTCCGCCCGCTAGCGAGCGCCAGCGCCACGAGGGCGCGTCGACGCGCGGACGACCGACGCGGCGTCGGCGCGGGCTCGGGCTCGGGCGTCGGCTTAGGCTTGGACGAGCGATGAGGACGCGGTGTGCGCGTGTCGTCGGGGCGCTTACGAGCGGTCATCCTCTCGTCGCCACCCTCGGGTCTTGCGAGGCGATTAGGTCGAGTGGATCTGTCTCCCGCGCCACCGAAACGGCTCGCGCGCGCGACCCTCCTTGAACGTCTGTAGCACTACCTTCTTTCTCTCTCTCTACCTCTACCTCTGTTCTGTGACTCACGTGTGACTCACGCGTGACGTCTCTGTGTGCCCGCCGTTCCTTCGCCTTACGGTTACGTGCATCGACGCGGGTCTGCTCGATCTCGGCGCGAGACTTCTGCTCGGTGAGGAATCGGACGATGTGCACGCCGCCGTCTTTGGCCGGCTTCCACAGTCCGGCAGTGAGGAGCGCAGCCACGGCCTCGTCGTCGATGCCGGCGACTAACGAAGCGACGACGGCCGCGGGGAGAATGCCATCCGTCTCGTGCTGCGCTGCCCACAAGTAGCAGTCGACGTAGAGCACGATGGCCGCAGCTCCGCCGCGATACTGGGCCTCGAGGCGCGAAGCGTTGTCCCGGAAGCTGGTTGGCAATTTGAGCCAGTCCATGTCACGTCACCTCGACGAGATAACCGGCGGCGACCACGCGTGCGAGTGCGGCGGTCAGCGCATCGGGTGACTCGTAGAGTCGCCCGCTCAGCTCCTCCAGGTCGAGCTCGACCGCGCCCTCGCCGTTCCAGTCGACAGCAGTCGAGACCATGACGCCTGCGATCACGCAGGCGCTAGCGCGGTCATGCTGTAGCGGCGGGAAACGATGCAGGACGAATGCCTCGCGGAAGGTCTGCTCGGCCGTCGGCTGCGGCCATGCCCGCCCGATCCGCACGCGCCGTAGGAACCCCTGCGGGCGCAGGTCGGCGCCGGGCTGCGCGTAGATCCGCTGGCCGGTCGCATCGGTGATGTACGCGGCGCCGGTCGGCTCCGCCTCGGCTGCGGGGGTCACACGTCCTCCTTTGGGTCGTCGGGCGGCGCTGGAATGCCGACTTCGATCTCGCAGATAAGCCCGTGCGTCGCTACGAGCGCCCGCGCCTTCTCGAATAGCGCGACCGCCTCTGGTTGCTCCGGGGTCGAAAACGCCTTGAGTGTGAGCGCCCGGCAACGGCGCGCGATCGTGTCCCTAGGAACGTTCCAAGGGCCGTCACTGATCTGTCGCCGCACCGCCCAGTAGTCGACGCCATAGAGCTGCCTCTCTAAGCGCTCCAGCGCGTAGAACGCGACCGGCGGCCACCGCTTGACCAACCTATCCACGAATCTGTCGGCGTCGGAGAACTCACCACTCGACCGACGTTTTGCCGGCGCCTTCCGCCTAGCTGGCGCATGCCGCGCCTGCCGCACCTCGCGGACCTGCGCGGCGGTCGGCGTCGGGCCGTGCTCCTCGACCGCCTGTGCCCACGTCTCGCGGAGCTCCGTCGGCTGGTCGCGGAGCGGTGCTAGCTCACGAGCGACGGCCTCGTTTCGTGGGGCCGGGAGCTGACCCTCGACCGTTACAGCTGTAACGGTCTCCGAGGCGGCCATAAGCTGCCGAGCCCGACTGCTATTGAATCCCCACCGCTCCCGGCAGTAGTCCTCAAAGGTCGAATGCGTCGCGCGGTAGAGACGGTCCCAGCGGATCGCGAAGAGTGCGTTGCCGACTTCGATGAAGCTGCGCAGCCCGCGCTCGATCTCGTGCTCGTACCACTCCAGGTTCTGCTTCTCGTGAGCGGTGAGCTTGCCGGCCGCGATCGTCTCGGCGGGGGTCTGCTGTAGGGCGGCGAGACGCGCGCCGGCTGGGGGCGGCGAGGCGCTAGCCGGCGCCATCACGACGCCCATCCCTCGCCCGTCCGCTCAGGTTCGCCCTCGCCTGCGCGGGAGGAGCCGTCTGCCCGACAAGCCACGCACTGAAACGCAGCCGGGGGCGAACCTCAGAGGAAGGGCGCAGTGCGTAGGGGGCAGACATTGCACTCGATCGTAGCAGATCGACTGACACGTTGATCAGGCGCGCTGCGTCAGACACGCCTCTCAGTCGCGGCGCCCGACCACCGTCCTCGCGATCTGGCAGAATGCGACCGATGCACGCGATCGACCTCGAGATCAAGGAGCGCGCTCGGCGCGCAAAGGCGCAGTGGACGAATGCGGAGATCGCCGAGCGGATGAACCTCGCGCGGCCGGAGATCGGCGCGAATAAGGCGCAGGTCGACCGATGGCTTGATACCGGCGTCGGAGGCGTGGCCATCCCCGCGCGGGCAGTCGTCGCGCTCGCGGAGGCGCTCGAGACGACGCCGGCCTACCTACTCGGGACGCAAGACTGGGACGAGGCGGCGTTCGCGGAAGTCAGAGAACGAATGGCAGCGGTCGAGCAGAAGCACGCCGAGCAGGCGAGAATGCATCGCGCGCTAGTCGCCGCCATGGAAGGCGAGCGGCTCGACCCCGCCGACGCCGAGCTTCTTCGCACGACGTTTCGGACGCTCGGTAGCGAGCTCGGCCTCGAGGACGCCGGCTCGACCTAAGGTCGCGACTTACCCAGTGCGAGCCGATCGTTCAGCGCTTGCGCCCCAGATGGGCGTAATCTCGGGTAGTGACTGAGCGGCCGAGGATCGCAATTGAGAGCGCCCGTCCTCTCGAGATGCCGGTGCTTGCGGCCCTAGCTGACGCCCTCCGCGACGAGGGCTTCCATGTCGAGCACAGCTACCCACAGGAGCAGCGCTCGATCGAGGCCGCAGCGGCGGTATTTGTGGCGCTCCGCCTGCTCGACGTAGCTGGTGACGAGGCGATCAAAGGCGTCGTGTCCGCGGTGCGCGAGTGGATGCGCCGCGACCTCGAACCGATCGTCGCCGAGCGCGGAAATCCAACGCCCCCGACTCGCATCTACGGTCCGCACGGAGAGGTACTCCTCGAAGTCACCGTCGACGAGGACGATGCTAGCGCTGCCCCTGAATCCCCCTGAGAGGCCACAGCATCCGTTCCCCCACGACGGAACGGATTAGGGGTGGTCGGCCTAGGGTCCGACCTGAAGGCCGACGCAACCCTGGCCCGGCGCCGGCTCGGGTCGGTAGCGGGCCGAGCGGAGTTCATGGCCGCAGCGGTGCGGCACTAGCACGGCTACGATGCGCGCTAGGACGCGATGCGTGCGCGATGCGTCATCCTCTGCGTTGCGAGTTTGCTCGGCGTTCAGGCATGCGGTGGTGGCGGAACGGCGCCGCACCATCACTCATCGCGCGCCGCTCGCGCCCGATCCAGCAGTTCGCAGTCGGGGCCGGATATGGGTACGGGAGCCACGTTCCAGGTCGATCCCAGTTGGTCTGAAGTCGAGACTTGCGACTACCTCATAGGTCGCGTCGAGGGCTATCTTTCGTCTTACTATGCGGCCAACGATCCTGGATACGTCCCGGTGGCCAGCGAAGCCACGTGTGGTTATACGGGCGGTGGCGAGACAGTTGCGGGCGCCCCGTACAACTGGGATGTACTTGCCCCGGCATCTAACGGATCTGGCATCGCCCGCGGCGGAGAGTTCTTCATTAACATTGACGCCAGCGGGAACGCGACGGTAGCCGAGGCGACAATCAGGTAGTCGGCCGCGGGCCACCGCGCGGCGTTAGTCCGTCCCACCGTGCCGTCCGAACGTGACCCGTTCGCCGAGTATTTGGGTGTTCAGATGGGCGGTCCCCTGCCCCCTTGCGGTCCCCTGCCCCCCTTGACGTGCCGGCGCTACGATCCTCCAGGCTGGCGAGCGGGCTATCCCGAGAGGAGGACACTGATGTGGGTGATCCGATGCACGGACGAGCAGTGCGGGCAGGTCACATATGCCGCACAGATCGATGAGCTGATCGGACAGCATCGGGACGATGCAGGTTGGTTCCTCTGCGGCCTCTGTGGGAAGCATGGCTACATCGAGAAGTCGTTCGCGCTCCAAGAGGGGGAAGGTCAGACGTGGGCGCCGTTCCTGAAGGGCGCCATCAAGCTCGAGTACCCCGACGACACCTATCGTCCTTTTGCCTTTCTCGTCGGGCGCACGGCCGACGACGGCGAGGTAGACAGCGTGTGGGTCTCGTACTACAAGGATCTTCGCGAATCAGGCGGAAAGCTGAAGATGGGCTACGGCCCGGGCGGTCCGCCTGTCCTCGAGCTCGAGCAGGTCGCGACTCTCGTGCGTACGCTCGTGGGCACCGGACTCATGGAGCAATCGATGCTCGAGCCACAATAGGTCCCAGACGGATACGTTCGCCCCATGCGCCTGATCGTTGCTCGCTGCGAGATCACATACAGCGGCCGCCTCTCGACATTCCTACCGATGGGCGTGCGCCTGGTGATGATAAAGGCGGACGGCTCCGTGCAGGTTCACTCCGACGGCGGTGGCTCTAAGGCCAAGCCGCAGAATTGGATGACCCCACCCACGGCGATCGAAATCGAGGGAGATCCGCCCGAGCGGATCGAGGTCCGCAAGCTCAATGGCAGCGAGCTCCTCGAGGTGGCAATCGAAGAGGTTCTCGCCGACATCTCCCACGAGGCCGATCTCGCGATTCCGCTCGAGAAGGACGGAGTCGAGCGCGACCTGCAGGAGCTGCTGGCAGAGCGTCCTGTCCACTGCGGCGAGGGGTTTCGCCTCGTGCGCCGCGAGTGGCCGACCGACATCGGCCCGGTTGACTTGATGTGCCGCGACGACGCCGACGGCTGGATCGCGGTTGAGATCAAGCGCATCGGCACGATCGAGGCGGTGGAGCAGCTGGCTCGCTACCTCGAGCGAATCCGCATCGATCCCGCGATGGCGGACTGCCGGGGGGTCCTCGTGGCCCAGACGATCAAGCCCCAAGCCCGCACCCTCGCCGGCGCGCGTGGCATCGCCTGCGTCGAGGTCTCGCTCGAAGAGCTGCGCGGTACGCGCGAGCCTGAGCTGAAGCTGTTCGCTGCCTGAGGACGCTGACCGGCGACGCTACCGTTCGCCCGGGAAGAGCATCGGGAACTGCGACACGGGCTGGCTGATATCGAGCGCGGTCCGCACGATGCGCGTCTGCTCCTGGGCGTGCGCGGCCGGGTAGCCCTCGCCCGGGCTCGCCCGCTCGGGGCGACCGATGTAGGCGAACTCGAGTGGCGTGTCGCTGATGATCTGGCGCAGTCGCTGTGACATATACGCACGCGCGCCCATGTTGCGGGGTTCTTCTTGCGTCCAGACGACCTCGCGTAGCTTCGGATAGCGTCCGAAGAGGCTTCGAACCTCCTGCTCCGGAAACGGGTAGAGGACCTCGACGCGGCCGATCGCGATCGCCTCGGCGGCGGCACGGTCCGCGTGGGTGACGAGGTCGTAGTAGATCTTGCCGGTGCAGAGGATCAGTCGCGTGACCTGCGAGTCGTCGATTCCCGGCTCGGCGAGCACCCCGTAGACGCGGCCATCGGTGAGATCGGCCAGGCTGCTCGTTGCCTGAGGCAGGCGGAGTAGCGACTTCGGCGTCATCAGGATGAGCGGCCGCTGTTTGACGATCTGGGCTTGCTGGCGGAGCAGGTGGAAGTACTGGGCCGGAGCCGTCGGGTTCGCGATCCGCAAGTTGCCCTCGGCGGCGAGCTGAAGGAAGCGTTCGAGACGCGCGGATGAATGCTCTGGCCCCGACCCCTCGTAGCCGTGCGGAAGCAGCAGCGTCAAGCGCGAGGTTTGACCCCATTTCGCGAGACCGGAGGCGATGAACTGGTCGACGATCACCTGGGCGCCGTTGACGAAGTCACCGAACTGCGCCTCCCAGAGCACGAGCGTCTGCGGAGCCTCCTGGCTGTAGCCGTATTCAAAGCCGAGGCAGCCGAGCTCGGAGAGTGGGCTGTTGTAGAGCTCGAAACCGGCGCTCGCGCCCGGCAGGCTCTGCATCGGGCAGATCGTCTGCCCAGTGCGGGCATCGTGCAGGACGAGGTGGCGCTGGCTGAAGGTGCCGCGCTCGGTGTCCTGGCCTGTCAGGCGGATCGGGTGGCCTTCGCGTAACAGCGCGGCGAAAGCGAGCGCCTCGGCGTGCGCCCAATTGATGCCCGTGCCGCTTGCGAATGATTCGCGGCGGGACTCGACGTAGCGGACAAGCTTCGGGTGGACTGTGAAGTCCTCCGGGATCCGCAGGAGCTGCTCGTTCAGCTCCGAGAGGAGCTCGGCGGGAACGGCTGTCATGACGTCGGGCGACGGTGTGCTGTCGAGTCGGTACTCGCCGGTCGGTTCGTCGTGGATGCCGCCTTCAGCGACCTGTGCGAGTTTCTCCTTGAGCTCCTGATGAGCCTGGGCGAGGACATCCCAGACTGCCTGCTGCTGGGCTGCGACCTCTTCGTGGCTGACAACGCCGGCGGCGATCAGCTGATCGGCCCACAGCTCGCTGACGCGCTTGTGCGTCTTGATCGTGTTGTACATCTCGGGTTGCGTGTAGGCCGGTTCGTCGGCCTCGTTGTGACCGTAGCGGCGGTAACCGATCAGGTCGATCAACGTGTCGTGGCCGAACTCCGCGCGAAAGGCGTAGGCGAGCCGCGTCGCCTGGATGCAGCCCTCGACGTCGTCGGCGTTGACATGGATGATCGGAACGTCGAAGCCCTTCGCGAGATCGGAGGCCCAGCGCGTCGAGCGGCCGTCGTCGGGTTCGGTGGTGAAGCCGATCTGGTTGTTCGTGATCAGGTGCAGCGTGCCGCCGACCTGGTAGCCGTCGAGTGTTTGGAGGTTCAGCGTCTCGGCGACGACGCCCTGACCGGGGAAGGCCGCGTCGCCATGGATCACGACGGGCACCGCGCGGGTCACGGACTGCGCCGTCCGTGATCCCTCGTGGGTCGTTTGCGCCGCGCGCGTTGCGCCGATCACGACCGGTGCGACGTATTCGAGGTGCGATGGATTCGACTCCAGGTTGACGCGGACCAGCTGGCCCGACGGGAGACGCTTCGCGCCCTGGGCGCCATGGTGGTACTTGACGTCACCCGTGCCGCCCTGCGGCTTGTTCGTCGTGATCGCATCGAGCATTGTCGCCCCCTCGAACTCCGCGAAGATCGACTCGTACGCGCGTCCCAGACCGTGGGCCAGCACGTTCAGGCGACCGCGGTGGGCCATCCCGATCACAACCTCCTCCGCGCCGTCGTCGGCGGCGAGGGCGATCATCTCGTCGAGCATCGGCACGGTCATATCGACGCCCTCGATCGAAAACTGATGCTGACCGAGGTAGGCCTTGTGCATGAAGCGCTCGAGCGCGTCGACTTCGACCAGGCGCTTGAGCAGCGCGCGCCGCTCGTCATTCGTGAGCGGCTGGCGAAACGCGCCGCCCTCGATCTTCTCCCGCAGCCAGGTGCGCTGACGGTGGGAGCCGATGTGCTCGATCTGGAAGGCGATCGTGCCGCAGTAGACCTCTTGCAGGTGCGGGTAAGCCTCGGCGAGCGTGCGACCGGGAACGTGGATCTGGAGGATCCGGGCCGGGATCTGCGCCATCAACTCCGGCGTGAGGCCGAGCGGGCGGGGGTCCAGCGACGGGTCTCCGACCGGCGGCGAGCCGAGCGGGTCAAGCTTCGCCGCCAGGTGGCCATATGTGCGGTGTGCTCGCACGAGCGAGACGGCGGATTGAACGGCGGCGAGCAGCTCCTCGTTTGGAGCGGCAGCGCTCGCCGGCTGTGGCGCCGGCGTTGCCCGCGTCTGCGCGGGGAGCTCGAGGCCGAGCGCCGCGAAGACCGCCTCATAGAACGAGTCCGCGCCGCCCAACAGCGACTCGACCAGCGCGAGGAAGCGGCCGGACTCCGCCCCCTGGATGATCCGGTGGTCATAGGTTGACGTCAGCGTCATCACCTTCTCCGCGCCGAGCTGGGCGCCAACCGCAGCCAGGCCCGACGGGTAGGCGATCGCGCCCGCCGCGACGATCGTGCCCTGCCCCTCCATCAGGCGCGGTACCGACGCCGACGTGCCGATACCGCCGGGGTTCGTCAGCGTGATATTCGCGCCCTGGAGATCGTCGGCGGTCAGGCTGTTCGTGCGCGCGCGTTCGACCAGGTCGTCGTAAGCGGTCAGGAACGCGTCGAACGCCAGGTTGCCGGCGTCGCGCACGACGGGGACCAGCAGCGTGCGTGACCCGTCCCTGCGCTCGACGTCGACGGCCAGGCCGAGGTTGACGGCGCCGTCGTCGAGTCGGTGAGGGATCGCGTCGATCTCAGCGAAGTGCTGGGCCATGACCGGCAGCGCCGCCGCTGCTCGGGCGACCGCAAACGCGATCAGGTGCGTGAAGGAAACCTTCTTGCCGGCTTGCTTGAGTTGGCCGCGCCGCGCTTCGAGGGTGCCGACCGCGAGCGTGCGGAAGCTCGTCGCTGTCGGGATCTTGCGACTCTCCTCCATGTAGTGGACGAGCATCGCCGCTCCGCCCTTGATCGCCATCGACGCCGCCGCCATAGCCTTGGTGGCAGGCTGGCCGGCCGCATCCAGGACGTCGGCCTTCGTGACGCGCCCGCGCGGGCCGGAGCCGGCGACGGTCGTGAGATCGACCGAGTGCGCGTCGGCCGCGCGCCGCGCAACGGGCGAAGCAGCGGCCCCGTCGGATGCCGCCTGGCTGTCCGCGGCAGCCTCGCGAGCAGCCGGCTCGTTTTCAGCTTCGGTCGAATCGGCGACGGCGCCGCCGGCCTCGATCCGACCGATCACTTGGCCGACGGTCACGGTGTCGCCTTCGCTCGCGAGGATCTCGCTGATCGTCCCGCCGGTAGGCGCCGGAAGCTCGACGTCGACCTTGTCTGTGGAGATCTCGACGATCGTCTGGCCTGCCTTGACGCGATCGCCTACCGCGACCGTCCAGGCGAGGATCGTGCCTTCGCTGATCGACTCGCCGGCCTTCGGGGTGACGATGTCCACGATCGTCGGCGGCGTCGGTTCGGGTCGCGCGGCCGGGGTCGGCTCGACGGTTGCGACGGGGTCTGAACCGTTCGTCGGAACGATCTCGGCGAGCACTGCGCCGACGCTCACGCTGTCACCCTCGGCGGCGTGCACCTTCACGAGCGTGCCGGAGGCCGGAGCGACTACCTCGGCGTCGACCTTGTCGGTCGAGATGTCGACGATCGTCTCGTCCGCTGCGACGCGATCGCCTTCAGCCTTACGCCATCCGAGGACCGTGCCCTCGGCAACCGAGTCCCCCATCTTCGGCATGACAACCTGGATCGTCGTATCGACGGCCATTACATGCACTCTAGCGTGGCGATCCCCCGGAGCCGGGCTGCTGGCGGGCGCCCGCGCGGCGGCGTTGCTCGCGCACGAACTCGGCGCTCCCGAAGAACGGCCCGATCCCGCCGAGCACCGCAACAGCGACCGCGATCCGTAGCGGGATGACGCGCGCGCGTGCCGCATACAGGCAGGCGAGCGACATCAAGATCCAGAGGATCCCGTGGCTGAAGCCGAGGATCACCGTCTCCGGCTGCGGATTGTGGAAGCCGAACGCCACGATCAGCAACGCGGTGTAGATCACCGAGTGGGCGAACGACGCTCGTTCGAGATTCTTGAACGTGATCACGCCGCGAGTAGGCGGCCCATGTCGCGGACCGCGCCGTCGGCTTCGGGTGGCCACTGCTCCGGATCGGACGGCCACCACGCGTAGCCCGAATGCTCAGCCTCGTAGACGACGGTTGCGTCCGGCGGGACCCAGGCGATGCCAACGAAGAGGACGAGGCGTTGTGGGAGGCAGACGAGCGCTTCGATCGTCAACTGCGCGGCCTCCAGCGACCACTCCTCGAGCAGCTCGCGGCGCAGCGTGTGCACCGGGTGCTCGCCGGCCTCCACCGAGCCGCCGGCGCCGAGCGCCCAGCGGCCGGGCCACGAGGCGAGCCAGTCGGCGCGATGACCGGCAAGCCAGCGCCCGTCGGTCGTGCGGACGACGCACATCGCTGCGAGGCTCTGCAGCGCGTCGCTCGCGCTCAGCCGCAGCGACCAGCGGATCGGTTGCAGCTCGAGCGTAAGCCCGTCCGGGGTCGCGCGGAAGCTGACAAGTCGCGCGCTCGTGCCGTCGTGGGAGGGGGACCCGCGGCGCGCTAGTTCGGCGATCGCGTCGTTCGCGGCTCGCGCGGCCGCAGGTGGCGGATCGTAAGGGTCCTGCGACCAGGTCACGTGTACCTGTTCGGGGCGCCAGTTACCGCGGGCGAGTGTGCCCGAACTCAGTTCCATCGGCCGACAGGCTATGCCCTGTGGAACGCGGAAAGCCCGCTGATATAGTTAGCACTACTAACTATATGACTGTGACTGTTGCCACTCCGACTGCGCGCGAAGAGCTTCCGGCGCGCCTGCGGCGCGTGACGAT
This sequence comes from Solirubrobacterales bacterium, assembly GCA_003138355.1. Lineage (GTDB taxonomy): Bacteria > Actinomycetota > Thermoleophilia > Solirubrobacterales > Solirubrobacteraceae > Palsa-513. Next base: position 75,583 of record PLFX01000032.1, on the reverse strand, counting down.
GAGGCTCTCGCGACGGCTGCGGCGCGAGGCGGGTAGCGGCCTTCCGCCCGCGCTCGACTCGGCGCTCACCACGATTGGCCGCCGCGGCCCGATCTCGCCAAGCGAGCTCGCACAGTTAGAGGGCGTGCGCCGGCCGACCGCGACACGCCTGCTGGCGATCCTCGAGGACCGGGGGCTCGTCGCGCGCACACCAGACCCGTGCGACAGGCGCTCGTGCCGCGTTGCGGTGACCGAGCCGGGCCGCGCGCTGCTGCGGGACAGCCGGACCCGCCGTGACGCCTATATCGCGCGCCGCCTCGCGTCGTTCGAGCCCGATGACCGCGCCATGCTCGACCGCGCACTCGCGCTGCTCGAGCGCATGATCACGGAGGAGCGATGAGCTTCTGGGGTGGGACGGGCGCGGGCGGCGCAGGCCATGGCATCGGGATGCACGGCGACGGGCGGGCGCGCCGCGGCGCGCGCGGCGGACAGCGCGTGCTCGGGCCGAGCGAGCCGCCGCCGCCGCTCATGGATCCCGAGCGCGAGCGCGACGGGCGGCGCATCATGCGCCTCTTCGCGCCCTACCGCTGGCAGCTCGTGTGGGTGCTCGGGCTGATCGTGATCTCCGCGGGCCTCAGCATGCTGTCGCCGTTCCTGCTGCGCGACGTCCTCGACAAGGGCATCCTCCACCACGACACGACGCTGCTCACCGAGCTCGTCGGCGGCATGATCGCGATCGCGATCGTCACCGCGGCACTGAGCGTCGTTCAGACCTACGTCTCGACGGAGGTCGGCCAGAGCGTGATGCACGACCTGCGCGTCGCGGTCTATCGCCACCTCCAGCGGATGTCGCTGGCATTCTTCACGCGGACTCGCTCCGGCGAGGTCCAGTCGCGGATCGCCAACGACATTGGCGGCATCGACAACGTCGCGACGAACACCGCGACGACGATCGCGCAGAACGCGACCACGGTGATCGGGGCGACGATCGCGATGGCGATCATGAGCTGGCAGCTGGCGCTGATCTCGTTCGCACTGATGCCGCTGTTCGTCTGGATTACGCGACGTGTTGGGCGCGAGCGCCGCGCGATCACCTCGCGCCTGCAGGGCGGCCTCGCCGACATTTCCGCGCTCGTCGCGGAGTCGCTGTCGGTGTCGGGAATGATGCTCGGCAAGACGATGGGCCGCGGCGACGACCTCGCCGAGCGCTTCACGGCAGAGTCGGACGAGGTCGCCAAGCTCGAGGTTCACTCGCGGATGGCCGGGCGCTGGCTGATGTCGACGATCAACATGGTGTTCGCGATCCAGCCGGCGATCATCTACTGGCTCGCCGGCGAGCACGTTGCCGGCGGCGCGATCAGCGTCGGCACCGTCGTCGCCTTCACGACGATCCAGACGCGCCTGCTCTTCCCGATGGCGCAGCTGCTCTCGGTGGGTACGGACGTCGAGGCGTCGCTGGCGCTCTTTGACCGGATCTTCGAGTACCTCGACCTGCCGGTAGACATCCAGGAGCGGCCCGGCGCCGTCGAGCTGCGGCCGGGTGAGCTGCTCGGCGAGGTGCGCTTCGAGGACGTCGCGTTCCGCTACGCGCCCGACTCTGACTGGACGCTCACGGACATCGACCTCGAAGTCCCGGCCGGGACGCGCACAGCGATCGTCGGCGAGACCGGGGCGGGCAAGACGACGCTCGGCTATCTCGTCGCGCGCCTCTACGAGCCCCAGGAGGGACGGATCACCGTTGACGGCGTCGACGTGCGCGACGCGACGCTAGCTTCGCTTGCCGCGACGATCGGCGTCGTCTCCCAGGAGACCTACCTGTTCCACGCCTCGGTTCGCGACAATCTGCGCTTCGCCCGGCCCGACGCCACCGATGAGGAGATCGAGGCGGCCGCCGCGGCGGCGCGCATCCACGGTCTGATCGCCTCGCTGCCCGAAGGCTATGACACGGTCGTCGGCGAGCGTGGCTACCGTTTTTCTGGCGGCGAGAAGCAGCGCATGGCGATTGCGCGGACGGTGCTGCGCAATCCGCCGGTGCTCGTCCTCGACGAGGCGACGAGCTCGCTTGACACGCAGACCGAGCACGCGGTGCAGGAGGCGCTCGACGAGCTCGCTGTCGGGCGTACGACGATCACGATCGCTCACCGCCTCTCGACCGTACGCGATGCCGACCAGATCGTCGTTCTCGACCACGGCCGGATCGTCGAGGTCGGCAAGCACGACGAGCTGATCGGGCGCGGCGGCTACTACGCGACGCTGGTCGCGCACGACGATCCCGCCGCGTCTCTACAGTGACGGCGGACAGATGGCCTCGCTCGAAGCCGAGATGCTCGCCTTCATCCGTCGCGGTCTCGATCACCACGCGAGCACCTGTCCGATGGCGCCGCGCGCGATCCTGCTGAACCCCGGCAACTACGAGCTGTTTGGCTGGGAGGAGCTGTGGGGCGTCCCGGTGCTGCCCGACGACCGGATTGCGCCGAAGCGCTTCCGCATCGATTGCGACGGCTCGGCCTTCGGTATCGAGGAAGAGATCGAGCAGGAGATCCACATCAAGCAGCCGCTCATCGTGCCGGCCTACCCGGGCGAGACGGGCGGGGAGTAGCATCGCGCCGCGAGGCCAAGGGGGCGAACGCGGTCGTCGCCTTTCGCTTCGATACGGCCGAGCTCGGCTCGATGTGGACCGAGATCTGCGCCTACGGCACCGCCGTTCGCGCACGCCCGCGCTAACGCGCTTCCAAGTCGCTCCCCGTTAATGTGGCGGAGGGCTGCGTCATCGCAGCCGGCGCCGTGCTGACACGCGACACGCTCCCACACGGTCTCTGCGGCGGGGTCCCGGCAGTTCGCCTGCGCGACCTAGGCTCCGCGCCGGCCGGGGCCGACGCTTAGTCGCGGGCGACGCCGCGATGCGCAGAGTGTCGGCCGCTAGCGATCGACAACCCGCGAACAGCTCTACTCGGTACACGCCGGACCGGCGCACGACGGTGAGCGCTGCCGTGCGGGCCCGAAACCAGGGCAGGCCGGTCACTCTCAGCTGTGGGCGGCGACGAGCGCGGCGGTGTCCTGGAAGGTCTCGAAATGCGCGAGCTTGCCGCCCTCGAAGGTCCAGAGGTGTGCCAGGTGATCAGTGATCTTGCGGCCGGTGCGCTTCACCGTGGCCTCGGAGGAGATCAGCACGACCACGTGGTCGCCCTGCGCGATGAACTCGTGCGGTTCGAACTTGTGGATGTCCAGGTGCTCGCCGAGGGTGGCGAAGAACCGGGCGACCTCGTCCTTGCCGCGGTACGTTCCCGCCACCGGAATGACGTCCGGGGGGCCCGGTTCGATCCACTCGATGTCGTCTGTGAGGAGCTCGAGAATCGCGGGCACATCGCCGCGGCCGAAGGCTGCATAGCCCTCCTGCACGGTCTTAACGTTTTCCTCTGCCGACATGCTGTATTGCCCCTTATGGCTTGGGATGGACGGCGGTTCACGCCGCGAAGGCGCGAGCATAACCCGCTTTGCGTGGCTTCGCATGATGTTTTGGAGCGGACCGTTCGATCAGCTCGACCCGGTAGCCATCGGGATGCCGGGCGGGAGCCCGTCCCGGGCCGAGCAGTGCGACCGGGACGCGCGTTCGTTACTCGTCCGACCTCAGCCGTAGATCGGGTTGTGGACCGTGGCGACCATTGGCGCTTTCAGCTCGACGCCGAGCCCGGTCAAGATCGGTATCAGCGTTTCGCCAAAGGCGTCGAACTGCGCCTGGGACTCCCAGATGTCGAAGACGTCGATCTTGCCATCAGTCTCGAGTGCGACGTGGAGCGTGCGCCCGTCTGGAGCCCCGGCTCCGGCCGCCTCAAGCTGGCTGAGCGCGTCTGCGTACTTGTGCGGGGTAAAGCCGCCGTGCGCGAAGTAGATTCCGAGTGCCATTTGTTGCTCCCTCTGAAAGTCGTAGGACGGCGGTTCACGCCGCGAAAGCGCGAGCATAACCCGCTTTGCGTGACTCGCGTGATGTTTCGCGACTACGGCCCGCGTTCTACTACTTCTATTCGATAGCCGTCGGCCTGGCGTACGGCGGCGAGCGCCGCCCTGCAGTGCTAATCCGGGCTGGCCTGCGCCCTCAGCTATACGCGGCGACCACTGCCGCGGTGTCCTGGAAGACCTCGAAATGGGCGACCTTGCCGTCCTTGAAGGTCCAGAGGTGTGCTTCGTGATCGGTGAGTTTGCGGCCGGTGCGCTTCACGGTGGACTCGGAATAGATGAGGGCAACAACGTGGTCGCCTTGCGCGATGAACTCCCGCGGCTCGAACGTGGAAAAGTCCAGCTCCTGGGAGAGGGTGGCGAAGAACGCGCCCACCGCCTCCTTGCCGTGGTGCGTTCCGGCGCCTGGAATGACGTCCGGCGGGCCCGGGTTGATCCACTCGATGTCGTCTGTGAGGAGCTCGAGAATCGCGGGTACATCGCCGCGGCCGAACGCCGCGTACCCGTCTTTTGCCGTCTGCGTGTTTTCCTCTGCCGACATGTTTGCCCCCTCTGGGATTTTTCGGTGACCGGGAGCCGCCTCGGCCACGCGACTGTGCTGCGTGCCTGGTGCTCCGCAGCCATCGGTCAGCTAGCGCGCGGGCCGCTCTACTACTTCTATTCGACCGTGACGGTCTTCGCCGGCCTTTCTACTATTTCCACACGGTACCCGTCGGGGTCGCGTACGAAGCAGATCCGCGACCCGCCCTCGTCGACTCGGTAGGGCGGGCGCTCCGGCTCGATTCCGAGCCCCGCGAGGCGCTCGAGCGTGTCGTCGAGGTCGCCGGCGGTAATCGCGATGTGGCCGTAAGCGCTACCGAGCTCGTAGCGGTCGACACCGTAGTTGTAGGTGAGCTCGAGTCGCGGCTCGTCACCGTCCCCTGGGATCGTCATGAAGACGTTGATCGCCTCGTCGCGGATCGGCATGCGCCGCACCTCCTCAAAGCCAAGTGCGCGATAGAACGCCACCGAGCGATCGATGTCTGTGATCCTGTAGCACGTGTGGAGGAAGCCCATGTCGCGGAGTGTAGGGCGGGCCGATGATCGTTAACCGCGCCACCAACCCTGCGTTGCGCTCCAACTGCTACCTCGTCCTCGACGAGGCGGGCGGCACTGCGGTGGTGATCGACGCCGGACCCCCGGTCGAGCCGCTCGTCGAAGCCGCACGCCGCCACGGCGTCACGCCGAGCCTGATCCTCCTGACCCACCACCACGGTGATCACGTAGCCGGCGTCGCCTCGCTGACCCGCCATTGGCCCGCTGCGCCGGTGCTGATCCATGAGCTAGAACGCGAGCTTGTCCCCTCGGCGACCGGCACGATCGCCGCCGGGGAGGAGCTGAGCGTCGGCGCGCTTCGGATCCGCCCGCTCCACACCCCCGGGCACACGCTCGGCATGCTCTCCTTCCTCGTCACAGACGGCGCGGACAGCGCGGTGTTCACCGGTGACACGCTCTTTCGCGAATCGGTCGGCGGCGTCCGCGCTCCGGGTCACGGGACCTATCAAGCGCTCAAGGACTCGATCATGGGCACCTTGATGGAGCTTCCTCACGAGACGGTGATCGAACCCGGCCACAGCGACGCGACGACGATCGGCCACGAGTGGGATCGCAACCCGTTCATCCGGGTCTGGCGCGGGCTCGACGGGGAGAGCGGCGAGCCGTGTCTGGCCCTCGGTGAGCCGGCGACGCTGATCCTGCTCGCGCCAGACTACGACGGGGGCACCAAGGCATGGGTGCGCTGGCCTGATGGCAGCGACGACATCGTCCCCGGCTCCCGCGTGCAGCGGCTCGACTAGCTCCACGATGGCCCGCGAGGACATCCCCACCTCGCGCCTGCAGCGCTCGGCGACGATCGGCCGGCTCGCGACCGGCACCGCGGTCAAGCAGCTTGCGACCCGCGCGGCGAACGTAGTCCGCGGCGACGAGGCAAGCAGGGAAGCGCTGGAGCGCCGCCACCTCGAGACCGCTGAGCAGATTGTCGCGGTGCTCGGGACGATGAAGGGCGCCGCGATGAAGCTCGGGCAGGTCATGTCGTTCCTCGACGTTGGGCTCGTTCCAGAGGAGTTCCGCGACGAGTTCCAGCGCAAGCTCGCGGAGCTCCGCGACAGTGCGCCGGCGGTTCCGTTCGCGGAGATGCTGGGCGTGATCGAGTCCGAGCGCGACGAGCCGCTCGAAGACAGCTTCGCCGAGTTCGACAGCGAGCCCATTGCAGCCGCTTCGATTGGTCAGGTGTACCGCGCCCGGCTCCACGACGGTCGCGTGGTCGCCGTGAAGGTCCAGTATCCGGGCGCGGCGGCGGCGGTTCGCGCGGATCTCCAGAACTTCGGAATGCTCGTCCGGTTGATGGCCCGCCTCGCGCCGGAGCTCGACGCGAAGGCCATCGCCGAGGAGGTGCGTGAGCGCATCAGCGAGGAGCTCGACTACGAGCTCGAAGCCGCGAACCAGCGCGCTCTCGCGCGCCTCTACCACGAGCACCCGTTCATCCTCGTGCCCAACGTGATCTCGAGCCACTCCTCCGAGCGCGTCCTGGTCAGCGAATACGTCCAAGGGCACGGCTTCGAGGAACTGAAGCGGCGCCCGCAGGATGAGCGCAACCGCCTCGGCGAGATCATCTTTCGCTTCTACTTCGGCTGCATGTATCGCCATCACCAGTTCTCCGGCGACCCTCACCCGGGCAATTTCCTCCTGCTCGACGACGGGCGCGTCGCCTTCCTCGACTTCGGCCTGTTCAAGCGGATCGACGCCTCGGTCGCCGAGTTCGAGCTTGCACTCGCCCGCCGAGCGATCCGCGGCGACACCGATGGCCTGCTCGAGCAGCTGCGCGCCGGCGGTTTTCTGCGCGATTCGAATCGCTACACGGCGGAGCAGATCTTGCAGCAGTTCTTCGACGTGACCTGGTGGTATACGCGGGATGCGGACGTCGCGCTAACGCCGGAGGTTGCGACACAGGTGATCATCGACATGTCCGATCCACGCTCACGCCACTATCAGCAGATGCGCCACGAGAACCTTCCGCGCGAGCACCTCTTTGGCCGGCGTACCGAGACGCTCACGCTCGCCGTCATCTCCCAGCTACGCGCGAGCGCCAACTGGCACCGGATCGCGCGCGAATGGATTTTTGGCGAGCCGCCGGTGACCGAGCTCGGACGTGCGGAGGCGGCCTATTGGCTGCGGTGACGGCCTCGCCCGCGTGTCATGGGCAGTGTGCGCGTGAGGCCGTCATCCTCGCCATGCTCATCACGCGTCCCGCCTCTAGCTGCCGCGCGTATTAAGCGGCGTGCGCCGCGCCCAGCCTGGAGCTGCGCAGCTTCCGCCCTCCAAGCGGCCGCGCAGGCAACTACGAGCACTCACACCACGTCACATCGCCCGCGTGATAAGCAAAGCGAGGAGCCCCGACCAGCATGGCTCCGCCACATCACCCCGACCCAAGGAGGGGCCCCGGAGCGCTACACGCACTGGATCTGGAGCAGGCTCGTCGTGCCGGGTGTGCCGCTTGGCATGCCCGCCGTGATACCGACACGCTGTCCCGGTTTGCACCAGCCGAGCCGGACGACGGTTTCGGTGGCGTCGCGAATCAACTCCTCGGCGATCTCATGGCGTGGCATCCAGCTCGCGGTGACGCCCCACATGAGGCCGCAGCGACGCACGGTCTCGCGTTCCGGGGACAGCGCGTAGATCGGCACGTTCGGGCGGTGGGCTGAGACCAGGCGCGCCGACCGCCCGCTCTGCGTCGGCACGACGAGTGCGTCGAGGTCAAGCTCGTGCGCGGCGCGGCAGGCCGCCCAGGCCACGGTGTATGCCGGGTCCTGCGTGGTGCGCTTGACCCGGTGCTCATTCCACTGCTCGTAGTCGATGCCGAGCTCGGTCTGCTCAGCGATCGCCGACATCATCGCTACGGCCCCGATCGGGAAGGCGCCGACCGCGGTCTCCTGCGAGAGCATCACGGCGTCGGTTCCGTCGAGGATCGCGTTCGCGACGTCCGACGCCTCCGCGCGGGTCGGGCGCGGCGAGCGGACCATCGAGTCGAGCATCTGCGTCGCCGTGATCGATGGTCGCGCAAGCTCCCCCGCAAGGCGCAACAGGCGCTTCTGAACGAGCGGCACCTGCTCGATTGGCAGCTCGATCCCGAGGTCCCCGCGCGCAACCATCATGCAGTCCGCCGCACGGATGACCTCGTGCATGTTCTCGACCGCCTGCGGCTTCTCGATCTTCGCGATCAACGGCAGGCTCGTGTAACCACGAACGAGCTCGACGTCGCTGGCCGAGCGCACGAAGGAAAGGGCCACGAGATCGACGCCGATCGACTCGCCGTGCTTGAGCAGGTCGAGGTCCTCCGCCGGCACTGCTGGCAACCCGACCGCAGGGCCCGGGATGTTGAGCCCCTGGCGCGAGGCGACGACGCCGCCAACCTCGACCTGCGCGTCCACCTCGCGCTCCGCAGCGCGCGTCGCGCGCACGCGCAGCCGAATCGACCCGTCCGCGAGGTAGAGGATCTCATTCGGCTCGAGTGCCGCAGCGAGCCCCTGCCAGCTCACCGACATGCGCCGGCGGTCGCCGATTTCGTCCGTGCCGCACACGAAGGTCACGGTGTCGCCTGGGCCGAGCTCCGCGACTCCGTCGGCGAGCGCCCCGATGCGCAGCTTCGGGCCCGGGAGATCCTGGAGGATCGCCACTGGCCGTCCGGCGCGGTTCGCGGCCTCGCGAACACGGTCCGCCGTCTCGGCGTGCTCATCGAGCGATCCGTGCGAGTAGTTGAGCCGCGCGACATCCATTCCCGCCTCGATCAGTTGCAGCAGCACTTCGGGCTCGCGCGAGGCGGGCCCGATGGTGGCGACGATCTTCGTACGGCGCATTGGCGGCTGGTCTCGGTTGGGCAGGCGAATGAGTGTCAGGACGCGTGGGCCGCCCGCAACGTCACAGCGCACTGCCGCCCCCGGGGCCGAAAGCTTACGTGGCGCGCGCCGGCGAGGTAAGCGAGCGGGCCGCTCAGGGGGCGGCCAGCTCGGGGAAGCGCTCGGCGCAGTGCCGCCGAAGGCACTCCCTGACCCAGGCTCGCTCCGGAGCGCTCGCGAAACGCAGGCGTCCGAGCAGCTCGCCCTGACTGGTCAGCGCCGGCGTGCCGGCGATCGACCAGCTAACGGCGAGGTGCTCGAAGAGGAACTCGACGGAGCGCTGCCAGGCGTCCTCGCGGGTCGCGCCGGGCGGCAGATCCTGGCCCTTTGTGACGCGCGCGTACCGGGCACGCGTCCTCGCGCCGAGCGATCCTCGCAGGACGAGCGTGTTGCCGTCCACGTCGGTGTAGGTAGCGGTCGCCGCGGCGGGGTCGTCGCTGTCACCACGGCGTCGCGCTCGACGGCCCATCACCGCCAGTTTAGTTGCGGTCTGCGAGGCTCACGATAATTCGGCCATGCGCATCGATGAGCTGATCGCCAGACGCACCGAGCCGCTCTTCTCGTTCGAGTTCTTCCCGCCGCAGACGCAGGAGGGCGAGCGCAAGCTGTTCGAGGCGGTCGCGGCGCTGCGCGAGCTCGAGCCGGCATTCGTCTCCGTGACGAAGACGGGGTCCTCGACACAGACCGACACGATCGATCTCGTGAAGCGCATCAACACCGAGCAAGGTATCGAGGCCGCGGCGCACATCACGTGTGCCGGCGCGACGCGCGCGGCTCTCGCGCGTTCGCTCGAGGAGCTCGCGAGCACCGGTCTCGAGAACGTGCTTGCGCTGCGCGGAGATCCGCCCGCAGGCGCCGACGCATTCACGGCGACGGACGACGGCTTCAGCCACGCCGCCGAGCTCGTCGCGCTGATTGCGTCCGGGTATGCCGGCCTATGTCCAATCGCAGCCTGCTACCCGGACACGCACCCTGAGGCGGCCGATCGCGACATCGACATGTTCCACCTGCGTGCCAAGGTCGATGCCGGCGCGCGCGTGCTGATCACCAACCTCTTCTTCTCGAACGAGGCCTTCTTCGACTTCGTGACGCGCGCGCGTGAGGCCGGGATCGATGTGCCGATCGTGCCGGGCATCATGCCGATCACGAGCGCAAGTCAGATCGAGCGCTTCACGGCCATGGGCGGGATCACGATCCCGCCGCGCCTGCGGGCCGCGCTCGAGGCGCGCGCCGATAGCCCGGACGCCGTGCAGGATCTGGGCGTCGCTTACGCGACCCTCCAGTGCGCCGAGCTGCTCGCGGCCGGTGTCCCGGGCATCCACTTCTACACGCTCAACCGCTCCCCCGCGACGCGGGCGATCCTCTCGGCGCTCAAGCTGCTGCGCCCGTGGGATGACCCGGCGCGTCCGCCGCGGGAAACCGTCGCGGGCAACCAGTAGCCTGCGCGCCCGCGTGGCATCGGAGATCGCATACCGCGTTCGGCGCGCACCACGCGCGAGACGCGTCCGCGTTCGGATCGATCCGCATCACGGCGTCGAGGTGGTGCTGCCGCCACGTACGCCCGAGCGTGCAGCGGCAGCCGCCGTGAGCGAGCTCGCCCCGTGGATCCGGCGCCGGCTCACGGAGCTCCGGCTCGCCCGCGCCCGTCTCGCCCCCGAGGCTGGCTGGCTGCCGTACCTCGACGGCCGGTTGCGCATTGTCGCCGAGCCGGGACGATCGCGCGTGCATCGCCGCGAGGACACGCTGCTCGTGCCTGCGGGCGACGGTGCGTCCGATGCTCTGGAGCGCTGGTACCGCCGTGCCGCTCGCGAGGAGATCGCGCGGCGCCTCGACCGCGCGACCGCGCTCGCCGGGAGCCGTTACACGAGCCTCGCGATCCGCAACCAGCGCACGCGCTGGGCGAGCTGCGCCGCCGGGGGCGCGATGAGCTTCAACTGGCGTCTGCTGCTTGGCCCCGAGCGCGTCCTCGACTATGTCGTCTGGCACGAGGTCTGCCACCTCGAGGTCCCCGACCACTCAGCCCGCTTCTGGTCGCTCCTCGAGCGCCGCTGCCCGCACTGGCGCGAGGCCGCCGCCTGGCTGCGCCACAACGGCTCTGCCCTCGTCCTGTAGCGCAGTACTGCCGGCTCAGCTGCGACTATCGAGCGGAAGATAGGCGCGCCGCCGCTCGCCGGTATAGATCTGGAGCGGGCGTGCGATCTTCTGCTCCGGGTCCTGGACCATCTCGAGCCACTGGGCGATCCAACCGCTGGTGCGCCCGATCGCGAACATCACCGGGAACATCGACGCGGGCAGCCCGAGCGCCTGGTAGATCAGGCCCGAATAGAAGTCGACGTTCGGATAGAGCCGCCGCGAAACGAAGTACTCCTCGCCGAGCGCGATCTTTTCGAGCTCGGTGGCAATGCTGAGCAGCGGGTTCACGCCGGTTACCTCGAAGACGTCGTCGCAAGCCTTCTTGATGATCCGCGCGCGCGGATCGTAGTTCTTGTAGACGCGGTGGCCGAAGCCCATCAGGCGCTCGCGCCCGGCCTTCACGCCCTCGATGAAGTCGGGGATGTTGTCCTTCGTGCCGATCCGCAGCAGCATCCGCACGACCTCCTCGTTGGCGCCGCCGTGGGATGGGCCGTAGAGGGCGGCGACCCCGCCCGCGATCGCCGAGTACGGATCGACGAGCGAGGACCCGATTGCACGGACGGCACTGGTCGAGCAGTTCTGCTCGTGGTCGGCGTGCAGGATGAAGAGGATGTCCAGCGCGCGCTCGAGGCGCGGATCCGGCTGGTACTTCAGCTCCGTCATCTTGTAGAGCATTCCGAGGAAGTTGCCGGCGTAGTCGAGGTCGTTGTCGGGGTACACGTACGGCTGGCCCATGTTGTGCCTGTAGGAGAAGGCGGCGAGGGTCGGCATCTTCGCGATCAGGCGTACCGTCTGGAGCTGGCGGTTCTCGGCGTCGTGAATCTTGTTCGCGTCGGGATAGAAGGTCGACAGCGCACCGACCGCTCCGAGCAGCATCCCCATCGGGTGCGCGTCGTGGCGGAAGCCCTGGATGAAGCTCTTGACGTTCTCGTGGACGAAGGTGTGCATCTTGATCTGATGGGTCCAGTCGTCGAGCTGCGCCTTGGTCGGGAGCTCGCCGTGCACCAGCAGGTAGGCGACCTCGAGGTAGGTCGATTGCTCGGCGAGCTGCTCGATCGGGTAGCCCCGGTACTCGAGAACGCCGAGATCCCCATCGAGGAAGGTGATCGTGCTGCGGCACGACGCGGTGTTCATGAACGCCGGGTCGTACGCCAGCAGCCCGAAATCGTCCTCATCGACCTTGATCTGGCGCAGGTCCAGGGAGCGGATCGCTCCGTCCGTGATCGGGACCTCGTAGGTGCTGCCCGTCCGGTTGTCGGTGATCGTCAGCGTCTCGCTGCTCTCCCGACTACTCGTCGGCGCTGTCACATCAGAAGCTTCGGGCTTCGTGCTCATCTCATTACCGTTCCTGCTGTCGTATGCGTGTAGCTCGATTATCCGGGACGCGCGCTTGCCAAGGCGCCTCGTCGTGAGCGCACGTCCGCGGCGGCCGCTCAATGACTCGCAACGCGCCCGCGAGCATTGACGCTGCGAACGCGTCGCGGCGGCGGGATCGGCGCGGCTCCATGCGCACCGCGGCGTGGCGGGCGCGGGACGCGTGGCCGCGGGTGCAGCCGCAACTTGCTGCCTCCATCCTCGCCGGATGCCTCCTGCGGCTCGGCGCTCGGCTTGTTGTCCGACCGTAGCGCGCGCCAGACCAGCCAGGCAAAACCGATCGCCGGCACCTTGAATAGCAGCGCAAGCCAAATGTAGCTCGACGTGCCCATCCCGCACCGATCGTACTACCCGCCGATCCCGATCGCACACCCTCCACGGCCATATCCCGCTGGGGTCGCGGCCAACCGTCGGGGCGCCGCGCTAGGCGAATGCGGTCATGCGTCTGAGGTCGGTGACACGCTCATCGACCTCATCCATTCGCAGTCTTGCCACGCGATCGGTGCCGAACTCCTCGACGTTGAATGAGGCGATCGCGGTGCCATAGGCCATCGCGCGGCGCAGCAACGTCGGCGTCAGATGCTTGTGGCGCTGGGCTGCGACGTAGCCGATGAAGCCGCCTGCGAAGCTGTCGCCGGCGCCCGTCGGATCGACGACGGTCTCGAGCGGGAATGCCGGGATTGAGAAGTACCCGTCGCGCGTGATCAGCGCTGCGCCGTATTCGCCGAGCTTCGCGACGACAGCGCGCCCGGGCGTCGTGCTCCACGAGAGGACCTCGCGGGCCGCGCCGACGAGACTTGGCCTGTCGGCGAGCTGGCGCAGCTCGGCGTCGTTGATGATCACGCAGTCGACTTCGTTGATCGCTTTGACCAGCGAGGGGCGCGCCGTGTCGATCCACAGATTCATCGTGTCGAGCGCGGCAAAGCGGGTGTCCAGGCACTGCGCGCGCACTCGTCGCTGCAGGTCGGGTTGGATGTTTGCCAGGAACACCACGTCGCTCGCGCGCGCTTTCGCGGAGAGCGTTGGCTCAAAGCGCTCGAACACTCCGAGCGCCGTCTCGAGCGTCTCGCGGTTATTGAGATCCCAGCCGTACTCGGCGCGCCAGAAGAACGTCTTGCCGTCTGCGACGCGCTCGATCCCGGACGTGTCGATGTTGCGGCGGCGTAGCACGTCGAGCTCCGCCTCGCCGAAGTCGTCACCGACCGGCCCGACGACGTGGACCTCGTCGAAGAACGAGGCCGCGAGGGCGAAGTGGACCGCGGCGCCGCCGAGCATCCGCTCGCGCTCGCCGAACGGGGTCCGCACCGAGTCGAACGCAATCGATCCGACGACCGTCACTGGCATGCGGGCAGAGAGGATAGGCGCAAGTCCGCCGGCGCGCCGTGCGGTATCGCACCGGGCGTATGCGCGAGTGCCGCGCGCTGAGCGCGGCGCCGCGCAGGCTGACGGGTAAGCTGGCCCGATGGCCAGCTTCGAAGATCTCGGTCTGTCCGCCCCCGTGCTCGCGGCCGTGCACGAGGTGGGCTACGAAACCCCGAGCCCGATACAGGACCAGGCGATCCCACCGCTCTTGGCTGGACGCGACATCATCGGCCAGGCCCAGACCGGCACCGGCAAGACCGCGGCCTTTGGCCTCCCGATCATCGAGCACGTCGACCCGTCGCTCGAGACCGTCCAGGCGCTCGTGCTGACACCGACGCGCGAGCTCTGCATCCAGGTGACTCAGGCGATCCGTACGTATGGCACCACGCGTGGGGTTGACGTCGTGGCTGTCTTCGGCGGCGCGCCGATCCGCAACCAGGAGGCACAGCTACGAACAGGGGGCCACGTCGTGGTCGGCACCGTCGGGCGCGTCCTCGACCTCGTCTCGCGCGGCTCGCTCCAGCTCGCCGACTGCCGGTTCGTCGTGCTCGACGAGGCCGACGAGATGCTCGACCTCGGCTTCCTCGAAGACGTGGAACGAATCCTCGCCGCCACGCCGACGGGACGCCAGACGGCGCTTTTCTCGGCGACGATGCCGACTGCGGTGCGCAAGCTCGCGGACCACTACATGTACGACCCGCTGGTCGTGGCGGTCGAGGCGGCGACGCTCACGATCGACACCGTTGAGCAGTTCCAGCTCCCGATCGAGACGCGCGAGAAGGCGGCGAAGCTCGTCGAGGTGCTGGGCGCCGAACAGCCCGACCAGGCGATCGTCTTCGTGCGCACCAAGATCCGCTGCGACCAGCTGTTCCGCACGCTCCGTGACAAGGGACTCAACGTCCGCGCGCTGCACGGTGACCTCACCCAGGGGCAACGCGACGGCGTCATGCTCGCCTTCAAGGCCAGTCGCGTGCCGATCCTCGTCGCGACCGACGTTGCGGCGCGCGGGCTCGACATCTCGACCGTCACGCACGTGATCAACTTCGACGTCCCCATCACGCCGGACACCTACGTGCACCGGATCGGCAGGACCGGGCGCGTCGGGCGCTCAGGCCGCGCGATCACCTTCGTCGAGGACCGTCAGAAGCGCGAGCTCGAAGCGATCGAACGTCACATCGGCACGAAGATCGCCCCATGGACGCCGGGGGCCCACGCGCCCCCGGCGAAGGTCGCGGCCCCGGCGCGCCGCCACGAGAAGCCGCACGTCAAGCGTCCGGCGGACGAGCCTCGCGCGCGGCTGATCGCGAGCGGCGGGCGAGCGGCTGGGATCGCCGTCTCCGACCTCGTCTCGGCTATCACGCACGCGACGGGGCTCGACGGCGAGGCCGTGAGCGACGTCACCGTGCTCGAGCGCTTCGCCCTGCTCAGCGTGCCGGCCCCTGAGGCCGACCGCGTCATCGAGAGCGTCAGCGGCGTCACGGTGGCCGGCCACCAGCTCGCATTCGAGCGCTGCGGGCTCCCTTGAGGCCACGCTCGCTCACGCCAGCGCGAAGCGCATACAATGAGCGGGACACCCGCTTGGTGAGCCGGCGAGGAGGCCGGCGCAACACGGGTAGGACGCACCACCCGAGCGCACGGCCGGCCCCGCAGCCTTGTCGACAGCCACGATGACAACGACCGAAGGCGAGCTCGTCCTCGAGCTCTTTGACGAGGACGCGCCCGAGACGGTCGCGAACTTCCGCAAGCTCGCTGGGGACGGTTTCTACGACGGCCTGATCTTCCACCGGGTGATCCCCGATTTCATGATTCAGGGAGGTTGCCCGCAGGGCACCGGCACCGGTGGCCCCGGCTATACGTTCGACGACGAGATCAACGACCACAAGGTAGTTCGCGGCGTCCTCGCGATGGCGAACGCCGGCCGCAACACGAACGGCTCACAGTTCTTCATCGTCACAGCGTCGGAATGCCCGTGGCTCGACGGCAAGCACACCGTGTTCGGCCAGGTCGTAGCTGGGATCGACGTGGTCGATGCGATCGAAGGCGTCGAAACCGACGACCGTGACCGCCCGACAACGCCCGTCGGCATCGACCACGTGACGCTCGACCAGTAGCCCCAGCATGCTCGAGATCAGCGCTCCAGCGACGGGCGCCCATCTCGCGAGCGTGCCCGAGACGGACGCGGCCGCGCTCGCCGAGCTGGCCCGCAAGGGCCGTGCCGCCCAGCCGGGCTGGGAGGCGCTGGGTACGAAGGGGCGCTCGCTTGTGCTCGACGAGATGCGCCGCTGGCTGTTGGCGAACTCCGCGCGCGTGATCGAAACGCTCATCTCGGAGACCGGCAAGACCCACGAAGACGCGCAGACCCTGGAGCTCGCCTACGCGCTGTCGGCGCTCAGCTACTGGTCGCGAAACGCAGGCCGCTTCCTCGCCGAGCAGCGTGCGCTCTCGCGCAGCCCGCTCGTCTTTGGGCGCACGCTCGTCACGCGCTACTTGCCGCGCGGGCTGGTCGGCGTGATCGGTCCCTGGAACTACCCGCTGATCAACTCCTTCGGAGATTGCCTGCCGGCGCTGGTGGCCGGCAACAGCGTGATTCTCAAGCCGTCCGAGCTGACGCCCTTGACCTCCCTGCTGATGGCGGAGGGCCTGCGCGAGGCCGGGCTACCCGAGGGCGTCCTCGGCGTCGCCCCGGGCGGCGGTGACGCGGGTGCCGCGCTCGTCGATCTCGTCGACTTCGTGATGTTCACGGGCTCGGCGGCGAGCGGGCGAAAGGTCGCGGAGCGGGCTGCGCAGACGCTCACCCCGGTTGCGCTCGAGCTGGGCGGTAAGGACGCGATGATCGTGCTCGCCGGCGCAAACCTCGCGCGCGCCACGAACGTGGCCGCCTACTACGGCATGCTGAACGCAGGACAGACGTGCGTCTCGATTGAGCGCGTCTACGTCGAGGCGCCGGCGTACGAGGCGTTTCTCGAGCTCCTCACGGATAAGGTCGCGGCGTTGCGCTGCGGCGCTCCGGCGGGCCCTGGGAGCGTCGAGGTCGGCGCGATCACGGCGGCGCGCCAGCTCGAGACGATCGAGGCGCAGGTCGCCGACGCGCGCGCGAAGGGAGCGCGCATCACCACTGGCGGCAGCCGAATCGAGGGAACGGGGCGCTTCTTTGCTCCAACTGTGATCGCTGACGCCGACGAGGGCATGGCCTGTATGCGCGAGGAGACCTTTGGCCCGTTGCTGGCGGTGCGGCGGATCTCGGACGCCGACGAGGCCGTCGCGGCGGTCAACGACTCGCCTTACGGCCTTGGCGCCGCGGTCTTTGCCGCGTCAGCGGACGAGGGCATCGCGCTCGCGCGACGCCTCAAGGTCGGATCGGTCTGCGTCAACGACGCGGCGATCCACTACTTCGCCCTCGAGGCGCCGATGGGGGGCCTGAGGCAGTCGGGCATCGGTGTGCGCCACTCGGCGGAGGGCATCCGCAAGTTCACCCAACCCCAGACGATTCTGATCGCGCCGCGCTGGATGCCCGACCACGAACCGCAGATGTACCCAGCCCGGGCATCCCGGTCGCGGGCGATCGGACGGCTCCTGCGGCTCCTCTACGGGCGCTGACTATTGAGCGCAGATTGTTTGTGATCGTTTCGCGCGAAAGCGCGAGACATTTTGGGGCCCACTAGGGTTGAGGTCAGAGCACGCTCACTTCTTCGCGTGCGGTCACCCGAGATGCACCTGTCAAAGTCAACAGCGATCGTCTGCGCCGTCCTTGCGCTCTCGCTTGCCGGCGCTCCAGTCGCCTCGGCATCGCAGTCGCAGATCGCCTTCTTCGAGGCTCCGCAGCAGCTGCTCAACACGGCCGGGCGGGCGGCCACGGTGCCGCAGCTCCTGCGGCTGGGCGTCCACGCGCTGCGCCTCCAGCTCGTCTGGCAGGACGTCGCGCCCAACAAGCACGCCCGCAAGGTGCCCCACGTCGACCTCACGAACCCGGCGAGCTACAACTGGGACCAGTACTACTACTTGATCCAGGAAGCGCAGACGCTGCACTGGACCGTGCTCCTGACCGTGACCGGCGCCGCACCTTGCTGGGCCTCGGCGTGCGCGACGACCCACATCAAGCACGAGAGCATGCGCCAGAAGCTGGACGCGATCGTGACGAACCCGAATCCGACCTACTACGGCCAATTTCTCCAGGCGGTCGGCCGTGAGTTCGGCAGCTACGTGAAGCTGTACTCGATCTGGAACGAGCCGAACCAGCCGCAGATGCTGCTACCGCAGTACGTCCACAACCAGGTCGAGTCGGCGGTGATCTACCGCAACCTGTGGCTCAAAGGCTACGCCGGCCTGAAGGCGTCGGGCAACTTCAGCGGGATGAAGGTGCTGTTCGGCGAGACCTCCCCGGTCGGCAACAAGCCGTACGACATCGTCGCGCCGCTCACGTTCATGCGGGCGGCGCTGTGCCTGAGCTCGAGCTACCAGCGCTCGGCTGGCTGCGGGCGGATCCCCGCGGCCGGCTACGCGCAGCACCCCTACGACCAGAAGCAGGGCCCGTACTGGGTGCCGCCCAGCTATCTCGACGGCGCGGACGACGTGACGATGGCGTCGTTGGGGCAGCTCTCGAGCGCGCTCGACAAGGCGGCCGCCGCCGGCGCTCTACCGGCTCACCTGCCGATCTACATCACCGAGTACGGGGTCCAGAGCAAGCCCAATCTATTGCTCGGCGTACCGGTCGCCCAGCAAGCGGAGTACGACGCGATCGCCGAGCAGATGGCTTACAAGAACCCGCGAGTCGCGTCCTTTGACCAGTACCTGCTCACGGACGACCCCAACCCGGGCGAGGGGAGCTTCCAAACCGGCCTGGAGACCGTGACAGCGCACCCAAAGCCGCTCTACCACGGCTATCCCGTGCCGTTGACCGTCACCGTCCAGAACGGGTCCAAGGTCGCCTTCTGGGGTCTCGTGCGCCCCGACGGTGGCAGCGACTCGCCGCTGATGGTGCAGTACTCCTCGAACCACGGCAAGACGTGGTCGAAGCTGTTGAGCGCCACGACCGACGCAAACGGCTACTGGTCTGCGAGCGGTAACTTCGTCGCCCAGCGGGTTTGGCGCGTTCAGTGGACAGGCCCGGACGGCACGGTCTATAACGGCCCGGCGATCCGCGCCTACATCCCAGGCTCCTCGAAGCCGGCAACCTAGACGCTCGACGTGACCCCGTCGCGCGCCGGCGCGGCGTGCGAACCGCGTGCTCGCGGCCTTCACCGCAGGCTACCCTGGAAGCATGCCCGAGCTGCCCGAGGTCGAGATAACCGCGCGGTTGCTCGACCGCGCGCTGCAAGGAGCCGTTGTCGAGTCGGCGCTCGCACCCGGCATCAACACCTTGAAGACGTTCGCGCCCCCGCTCAGCGTGCTCACCGGCCAAGCGCTGCAGGCCGTGCGCCGGCGCGGCAAGCATCTGATCGTCGAGTTTGATGGCGGGCACGGGCTGCTGGTGCACCTGATGTCGGCCGGCCGCCTGCAGCTGTTTGAGACTCGCGCCGGCCCGCGTGACCGCACCTCGCGCCTACTGGTACGCCTGGCAAACGGGTCCGAGCTGCGCCTGCGCGAGTTCGGCACGAAGCAGGCGGCCTGGGTGAAGCTGCTCCCGCTCGCCGAGATCGAGTCCGACGAGTCGCTCGCGCGACTCGGTCCCGAGGCCTGGCCCGACCCGCCGGCCGACCTCGGCGAGCGCCTGGCGCAGCCGCGCCCGCTCTACGCGGCGCTGCGCGACCAGCACCTGATCGCCGGCATCGGGCGCTCGTGGGTCGATGAGATCCTCTGGGGCGCGCGGATCTCACCGTTCAAGCGCGGCACGGACCTGACGGCCGCAGAGCTCGCGCGGTTGCGCGAAGTGATCCGGGCGACACTCGGCGGAGCACTCGATCACTACGAGCACACGCTTGCGCTGCCGCTGCCCGACAAGCTGCCGCTGCCGCTGGCCGTTCATCGTCACGCTGGCGAGCCATGCCCGCGCTGCACGACCAAGCTCGAGTCGGTCAGCTTCGAGGACTACGTGATGAGTTACTGCCCGAGCTGCCAGACCGAGGGCCGCGTGCTCAAGGACCGGCGCCTCTCGCGCCTGCTCAAGTGAACGACTGGAGGTTCGAATGATCGCTGAGGGAACCCTCGCCCCCGACTTCACGCTGCACAACCAGGACGATGCTCCGGTGACGCTTTCTGCTCTGCGCGGCAAGCCGGTGGTCCTCTACTTCTACCCGAGGGCCGACACGCCGGGGTGCACCACCCAGGCTTGCGGGATTCGCGATCATCGTGCCGCCTACGCGGAGCGCGGCGCTGTCGTCCTCGGCGTCTCGCCCGACTCGGTGAAGGCGCTCAGGCGCTTCGTCGACAAGTACGGGCTCGATTTCACTCTGCTCGCCGACCCCGACCACGCGGTGGCCGAGGCGTACGGCGTGTGGGCGCAAAAGACGCGTTACGGGCGCAACTACTTCGGCAACTCACGCACGACGTTCGTGATCGACGCCGCCGGCAGGGTCGCGCGCGTGCTCCCCAAGGTGAAGCCGGCGACCCACGACGAGATGGTGCTCGCCGCGCTCGCCGAGCTCTGAGCCGCTAGGCGGGCCAGAGTACGGGGCCGGTCGCCCGCTCGCCGTAGCCGACTCTGTCGCGGCCGGCGCGCTTGGCCGCATAGAGCGCCTCGTCGGCTGCGCCCACCAGCTCGGCAGCGCTCGCAGCTGCAGAGCTGTCGGCGATGCCGATCGAGATCGTGACCATCGGGCCGTCTTCGTGGCGCGCCGCCACCGCCCGCCGCAGCCGCTCTGCCACTTCATAGCCGTCAGCGGAGGCGCAGTCGACGAGCAGGATCGCCATCTCCTCACCGCCCACGCGCGCGACCGTGTCGATCGCACGCACGCCGGCGAGGAGATCGCGGGCGACTCGCTTGAGAACCATGTCGCCGACGAGGTGCCCGTGCACGTCGTTGACGTGCTTGAACCGGTCGAGGTCACACATCAGCAGCGTGCAGTTCTGGCGTGTGCGGGAACAGCGCTCGAGCTCCTCGGCGAGACGCTCGTCGAACTCGCGCCGGTTGACGAGCCCGGTGAGCGCATCGTGACGCGCGAGGCCGCTCAGCTCGACGAGCGTCGCCGTCAGCTCGTGACGCAACACAACCACAGTGGCGCTCGCGCTCGCGAGCACCGTGGTCGCGCTGAGCCACCACAATGCCGCGGGGCCGAATGTCATCGTCTGCGCCACGACCCAGAGATATGCCCCAGAGCAGAGGGCGAGCGCAGCGACCGTGAAGCGCAACGGCAGGAAGCAGGCGGCCACGAGCGCGGGCAGGAGCAGCAGCAACACGTCGCCGGTTGGGCCGCTTGCGCCCGTTGACGCGGTGAGCGCCACGAGTGTGATCACGGTCCCGATCAGTCCCACGATCGTGAAGTCTCCGAACCGCTCGCCGAAGCGCCAGGTCACGCCGGCGCAAACCGCGACCAGCGCGCACGCCTCGGCGGGGATCAGCGGCGCGTGATGACCGCCGAACGGTGCCGCGGCGGCCGCCCCGGCAAGCGCGGCGCTCGCCGCGACCAGGATCGCCGTCGCGTGTGCGCGCAGCCGTGTCAGCCCCAGGTCCATTGCCAGTCAGATCGGCACCCGCAGCGGCCGTTGCCAGGTGTTCGACGAATCGCCTACCGCGTCGTTACGGCACCGGGGCGCCGCTCCCATTAGCGTTTACTTCTGCAACGCCCGACGGACGGTCGCTGCCCATCTGTTGAGGGCACGACTCGCTGAGGGTCAAGTCCAAGGAAAGGAGCGCAGATGTCGATGATCACGCAGCCGCCGCGTCCCGACGAGCGCGAGTGGTCGCCCGACGGACCGACCGCGCAGGATCGAGACTGGCTGGAAGTGCAGCTCGACCCGCGCGCCGAGTACGCGGAGGACGACGACGACCTGTTCGGCGAGGACGACGAGCTCGCCGAGGTCGATGATGACGAGCTCGACGGCGACGAGCTCGAAGACGAGGACTTCGAAACCGACGACCTCGACGTCTGAGGTCGTCGCGTCGCGAGGGGCGCGGCGGGCTTGTTTACTGCAGCCCGGACCGCGCCTCGCGCACGAGCGTGACGGCCTCGGGGAAGATCAGCGCCATCACTGCGCGGATCTGCTGAGCCTGCTGCTCGGCGCTGCCCTGAACGTTGATTCTGTTTATCGCTGCGACCGTCATGTCGACCGCGAGCTTGATCGCATTGTCGGCCCACGCGAGACGCTGCTGGCCCTGCATCTGCTCGGCGAACTCCGCCATCCGCCGCTGCAGCTCATCGGGGTCGCCGAACATGCCGCCAAAACCTTCCATATGGGCAGCGTAGTGCACCGCGCACGGCGCATGCTCAGCATGGCCGCAAGCGACCGGAAGGTACACTCCCGCGCGAAATGGAAGACCGCGAGCGCCAGCTCGAGATCGAGGGCGCTCAGCGCCGCCGCGTCGCGCTCCTAGCGATCGCCTCCGGCCTCCTGTACCTCGCCGGCCAAATCGTCGTCGAGGTCTTGGTCGCCTCCAAGCAGCCGTCGGTCGGCCTCCTCCAGGGCCTGACGCCGGCACTCCAGCACGGCAAGAAGGCCGCTGCGGTCGATCCGCGCGCCATCATCGAGCACTTCCTCAACAACCACGCCGTCCCGGTCATCGTCGGCTGGTTGATCTCGGCCGTCGCGTTGATTTTGCTCGCCTGGCCTTTGGTCTACCTGCTCGGCGCCGCCGCGGCGCGCGGTGCTCCGGTCTCGCCGGTCACGCGTACCCTCGCCCGCTATGCCGGGCCGTTCGCCGGCGTCGCGACCTTCGCTTACTGGGTGGCACTCGTCATCGGTGCCCACAACTTCGTCCACGGCAAGGTCCAGGACACGAGCGCATGGAACGCTGCGAACGGTGGCGCCTTCCGGGTCGCCGTCGGGGCGCTCGGCGAGCTCGGCCTGCTCGTGCTCGCCGTCACCGTCGTGCTGGTCGCCCTGCGCGCGATGCGCGTCGGGCTGCTGACCCGCGTGCTGGGGATCATCGGGATCATCGGCGGGGTCATCTTCATCATCCCGATCGTCCCGCTACCGGTCGTCCAGGCCCTGTTCCTTGTCGGCGTCGGCATGATGCTGCTCGAGATCGGCGGTCTGGTCATGCCACCCGCCTGGCCGACCGGCGAAGCGATCCCGTGGGTTCCGGCTCCACGTGGCGGCGCGCAGACGCGCGGCGGCCCCGGCCGCGGCCCGGGTCAGCGCCAGCGCCAGCGCCGCGACGAGCCGTCGCGCGGACCGCTTGCGCCTGTCCCGACGCCGCCTCCTGCGCTCTCGCCCGCTGCGGCGAAGAAGCGCAAGCGCCGCCGCCGCTGAGCGGCCGGGCTGCAAAGCTCAAGGCAGCCTAAAAAAAATTTGCTTGAGCCGCTCGCGGGCGGGTTATGCTCCTCGCGGTTTACCCTCGCAGGTTCCCCCGAACCCGCGAAAACCGAGGGTCGCATGATCCACCATGCGACTAAGGAGAGGAGCACAAATGGAAGGATCAGGCTCGTCAGGGCCCAAGATCGCGAACCCCGCGCCGTTGGGCCTTGCGGGATTCGCGATGACGACGTTCGTCCTGTCGATGGTCAATGCCAACCTGGTTAGCCCCGGCGACACGGGCGTGGTGCTCGGCCTCGCGCTCGCCTACGGCGGCTTTGCGCAGCTTCTGGCCGGAATGTGGGAGTTCAAGACCGGCAACACGTTCGGAGCTGTGGCTTTCACCTCGTACGGTGCGTTCTGGATTGCTACCTGGCTGTTGTTGACGTTCAACGCCGGTGGCCTCGCAAACGCGGACCACGGGATCTCCCTGTACTTCTGGGCGTGGGCGATCTTCACCGCGTACATGAGCGTGGCCGCCCTGCGCGTCAGCGGGTCGGTGCTGCTGGTCTTCGTGCTGCTGACGGCGACGTTCATCTTCCTCGCCATCGGGCAGAACAACCTGCCGCTGAGCGGCCATGACACGATGCACACGATCGGCGGCTTCCTCGGTCTCGCGACCGCTGCGGCTGCCTGGTACGCCTCGTTCGGCGCTGTCGTGAACAGCACGTTCGGCAAGGAAGTAGTGCCGCTCTTCGCCTTCAAGCGGTAAACACTAGGTAGTACGACTCGGCCTGGCGGCGCCCGGACGGGGCGCCGCCAGCCGGGCCGGCCCCGAACAAGAGAGGTGAGTGGAGCATGGCAACTGAGCCGACCGAGTTGGACACACACGACGTGGAGCTCGAGCGCGAGCTCTCGTCGCTGCTGGACGTCGAGCGCTTTCCGCCGCCTGAGGGCTTCCGCAAGCGGGCGCTACTCAGCGATCCGAAGGTCTATGAGGAAGCCGAGCAGGACTGGCAGGGCTGGTGGGCCAAACAGGCCGAAGAGCTCCACTGGTTCAAGAAGTGGGACAAGGTTCTCGACGACTCGAACCCGCCCTTCTACAAGTGGTTCGTCGGCGGGCAGCTGAACGTCTCGTACAACTGTCTGGATCGCCATGTCGAGGCGGGGCGCGGGGATCGCGTCGCGCTCAACTGGCTCGGCGAGGACGGCTCGGAGCGCAAGCTCACCTACGCCGACCTCCTCGCCGACGTCGAGCGCTTCGCCAATGCGCTCAAGGACCTCGGGATCAAGAAGGGCGACGTTGTCGGCATATACCTGCCGATGATCCCGGAAGTCGCTGTCGCGATGCTCGCATGCGCGCGCATCGGGGCGCCGCACAACGTCGTCTTCGGCGGCTTCGCGCCGGAGGCGGTCCGCGAGCGGATGGAGTTCGCCGAAGCGAAGGTGTTGATCACCGTCGATGGCGCCTCACGCAAGGGCACCATCACACCGATCAAGCAGGCGGTTGATCTAGTGGTCGGGGATCTCGAGTCGCTCGAGCACATCATCGTGATCGCCGCGCATGGCACGCCGTGCGAGATGCGCTCGGGCCGCGACGTCTGGTACCACGAGATCGTGGCGGCGGCCGACGCCAAATGCCCGGCTGAGCCGATGGACGCTGAGGACCCGCTCTACATCCTCTACACGAGCGGCTCGACGGCGAAGCCGAAGGGCATCCTGCACACCTCGGGCGGCTACCTGACCGGCGTGACCGCCACGCACCGCTACGTCTTCGACCTCCATCCGGACGAGGACGTCTTCTGGTGCGCCGCCGATGTCGGCTGGGTCACGGGCCACTCCTACATCGTCTACGGACCGCTCGCCAACGGGGCCACGGGCGTGATGTACGAAGGCGCCCCCGACTACCCGCACAAGGGCATCTGGTGGGAGATCATCCAGCGCTACGGCGTGACGATCTTCTATACCGCGCCGACCGCGATCCGCGCCTGCATCAAGTGGGGCGCCGAGTACCCGCGCAAGTTCGACCTGAGCTCGCTGCGGCTGCTCGGCACCGTCGGCGAGCCGATCAACCCGAAGGCGTGGCTCTGGTACCACAAGATCATCGGCGCCGAGCGCTGCCCGATCGTCGACACGTGGTGGCAGACCGAGACCGGCCAGATCATGATCACGCCGCTCCCGGGCATCACCGAGACGAAGCCGGGCTCGGCGACGACGCCGTTCCCGGGGGTCCTCGCCGACGTCGTCGACGAGCACGAGGGCAAGACCATCAAGGAGGGGCAGGGCCTGCTCGTCCTCAAACGGCCGTGGCCGGCGATGCTCCGCACCCTCTATCGCGACGACGAGCGCTTCGTTGAGACGTACTTCAAGCGCTTCGGCAACACGACCTACCTCGTCGGCGACGCCGCGCGCCGCGACAAGGACGGCTACATCTGGGTAATTGGCCGGATCGACGACGTCGTCAACGTGTCCGGCCACCGCCTCTCGACCGCTGAGGTCGAGTCGGCGATCGTCGCCCACGAGTCAGTCGCAGAGGCCGCCGTGATTGGCCAGTCGGACGAGCTGACCGGTCAGGCGATCTGCGCCTTCGTCACGCTCCAGGGCACGATCGAGGGCACCACCGAGATCGAGGAGGCGATCCGCGAGACGGTCGCGGCCCACATCGGCAAGTTCGCGCGACCCAAGCGCATCATCTGGTCGAACGACCTGCCGAAGACACGCTCAGGCAAGATCATGCGCCGCCTCCTACGCGACATCGCCGAGGGCCGCGCGCTCGGTGACGTGACCACCCTGCGCGACCCCGCCGTGGTCGACATGCTCGGCCAGGCGATCGCGACCGCACCCGAAGAGGATTAGCTGCGCTGCCGGGGGACCGAGCGGTCCCCCGGCAGCCTCCTTGCTTGGGGCGCGCTCGCGCCCGGTGTCGGGACGACTACACCTTTCGGTAGGTCGGCACCCAGCTGCCGTCCTCGTGCCGCTCGTAGTCCTGGAACAGCAGCGGTGCCTCGCGCCGCATGATCTGCGCGATCTCGTCGAACACAAGCCGCAGCTCCTCCTCGGCTCCGGGGTCGGTCCGCATCTCGATCACGTGGCGCAGCGTGCGCACGTTCGCGGTCCAGATGATGTCCGTCGAAAGCCCGATCGGGGCTAGGCGGCGCATCGCTGAGGTTGCCTCCTTCTTCACGTGGAAGGGAACGCCCTCGTCGTCGAGTGCCAGCGCCTGCGCGGCTTTGCGCTGGAACTCCTCGAGCTGTTCGACGATCGCGAGCACGCGCTCGCGCATCGGCTCGAGCGCCGGCGGCACGCGGAAGCCGATGTCCGTCAGGCGCACGTAGCGCAGACTCTCCTGGCTGAAGGCCGAGCCCGCCCGATGGCGCACGAGCTCGTGGGTGAAGGTGCGCGAGACGTTGCGCAGCGCGAAGCTGTAGCTCGCGTGCTCGAGCACGCTCCCGTGCGCGCTGCGCAGGATGTTCTCGAGGTAGGCGGCGCGATCCGTGCGAACCCGCGTCACGTTGGCGTTGAGGCCCGGCTCCCAGCTGCGATAGCAGGCACGCCCCGCGAACTCGACGAGTAGCTCCGCATCCTTCGGCTCGTCCTCCAGGATCCGCTCGAGCCAGCTCGCGCCCCCGACGTCCTCGAGGTACGCGCGAATCGCAGCGCTATCAACCGCCGTGCGCGCGATCAGATAGACGGTCGGGGTGGTTTCGTGCATCGCGGCGGTCGATCGTAGCGAGCCTGCCGGAGGCTCGATTAAGGAGGCGAGTTCCAGTCGCGACCGAACCAGCGCTTGATCCGGCTGGAACCGAACTCGGCCTTGTCCGCCATGTACGAGGCGGACGGCCCGACCAGCTTGCCGATGCGCTCGTCGCCAAAGAAGGTGACGTCTACGAGCGCGATCTGACCAGCGCCCATCTCGAGGTAGCAGACGCCGCGCCCACCGTACTGCGCATCGCTTGTTCTGCCGTTGAGGGCGCAGCGATGTGCTCGGCGGCAACGGCGGCCTGGCCTTCGGCAAACACGCCGGCGCGTGGTGTGCCGACCGCGGCAACGTCGCCGATGGCGTACACGCCGTCGAACCGCGTCTCGAGCGTCAGCGGATTGACTGGTATCCAGCCGTTCTCCGTCATACCCGATTCGAGCACGACGGCGGGTGCGCGATGGACTGGCACTGCGAGAAACAGGTCGAATGGCATCTCGCCGCCGTCACGGAGCGTCGCGACCTTCCGTGACGGATCGAGCTGGCAGACCTCTCTGCGCGGGTGCCAGGCGATCTCGCGCTCGGCGAACGCGCCCTCCAGCAGCGTCGATGCCTCCGGGGACGGTGGGATCGGCCGCCCGAAATCCATGACGAGGGAAATCTCGGAGCGTTCACGGAGTCCGCGCCGGACCAGGTGATCGTGTAGCAGGAGTGCCGTCTCGCTGGGCGCCGGTGGGCACTTGAACGGTGTCGAGAGGACGCCGACGATCACGCGGCCGCCATCGAAGGCTGCGAGCACGTCGCGGGTCGCAAACGCGCTCTCGACGCTATAGAAATCGTGCCCGGTCTCCGCAAGGCCGGGTGTCGCTGCAACGTCGAGGTCGGCGCCGAGTGCGACCACGAGGACGTCGCACTCGAACGCCCCCGCATCGGTCTCAACGCGCCTGGCAGCCGGATCGATCGATTGGACGCTTGCCTGGACGAACCTCACGCCAGGCTTGACGATGTCGCGGTAATCGTGGCGCACCGCCTCTCGCACCGTGCGCCCGAACATCACGTCGAGCTTCGAGAAGCCGAACACGAACGCGTCGCTCTGATCGATCAGCGTCACTTCCACGCGGCCGTCGAACTCATCCGCGAGCCTCGTCGTCAGCTCCAGCCCCCCGAACCCCGCCCCCAGCACGAGAACACGCACCGCCGGGACCTTATCCGCTCGTGGCCACCCGCCCCGCGAAGGCAGCGCATTCGCTACGCTCGGGCTCGGCGCCTGCTCGGCGCAGGCGGCGTGATCCTTGATTCGATCGGTGACCACGAGATTCACAACCGCCGCGCGCTCGTGAGCGTGATCGTCCGCGAGAACGGCTTCGCCGGCTGCTCTGCGGTCGTGACAGGTGCCGGGCAGGGAATTGGCGCGGCGATTGCTAAGGGCCTCGCAGCGAAGGGAGCGAGCGTCTTCCTCAGCGGCCGCCGCGCGAAGACCCTCGACGGCGTCTGCGCGCAGATCGAGGCCGACGGCGGCGAGGCCGCCTACCGTGTCGGCGACGTCACCGACCTCGCCCACCTCAATGAGCTGATGGCGCTCGCGGCCGGCTCGCGCGGCGTCATTGACATGCTCGTCAACAATGCCGGCACCCCGGGGCCAACGGCGGCCTTGGTCGATGTCACCCCGCAGGAGTGGAACGAGACCATCGCCGTCAATCTCACGGGCGTGTTCCTGGCGTGCAAGGCGGCGCTCCCCTACCTCGAGCGCGCCGAGCACGGCAAGATCGTCACGATCGGCTCGGTCACCGGCAAGCGGCCGCTACCCAACCGCACCCCGTACGCCGCCGCCAAGCTCGGTGTGGTCGGACTCACGCGAACGCTCGCCCACGAGGTTGCCCCGCACGGCATCAGTGTCAACGTGATCAGCCCGGGGGCGGTCGAGGGCCCTCGTCTCAACCGGGTCCTCGCATCGATGTCGCAGGCGCGCGGTGTTCCGCCAGAGGCGCTGCGCGCGGAGATGGTCCAGGCGGCCGCCTTCAAGCGCACCGTCACCGAAGCCGACGTCGTCCAGACGACGCTCTTCCTGTGCTCCAGCGCGGCGAACAACCTCACCGGCCAGGACATCAACGTGTCCGCCGGCGCGGTGATGTACTAGCGCGCGCGACGGTCGAGGCCGGCTGCGTGATCTCATCTACCCAGCGCGCTGGTAAGGATGCCGCCGGCCTCGACTTGATCGAGCCGAGCTTGCCGCGCGCCAGCGCTCAGGCGCGGCAGGCGAGCTTGGCGACGGCGGCGCGGACGATGTTCATGTCGTGGTGGTTGAAGTCCTCGTGCGTCTGGCCGCGCCACGAGGCGACGTGCTCGATGTAGTAGGGGCTCGAGAGGCTTTCGTTGTGCCCGATGACGTTGCGGACCGGGAGGTCATAGCGGCAGCGCAGCCAGCGCGTCAACTCGAGTGCGGCGTGATATTGCGCCGAGTCACCGATGACTTGCTGATCGGACATGCCGACGTTCTCGATGCCAATCGCCGTGTAGTCGAGGCCGACGACCTGGCGACACATGAGGTCAAGCGGCACGAGCTGGTAGATCGTCCCGCTGGTGTCGATCACGAAGTGTGCGCATACCTGGGGCAGCACGTGGTACTGAACGTCGGGCAGGTCGTCGGCAAACGTGTTCCACACACTCGAAAACGTCGTCGTCGCGGTGAAATGCCAGATCACCAGATGCGGGCCGACGATGTGGTAGCTCCGAATGCCGTAGTGCAGCTCGGCGTAGGCGCGCATCTGAGCCTTGCGCTCGGCGCCGAACGGAATGAAGTCCTTGACGATTTTCGGCGGTCCCAGAAGCGGCAGGAGCGTGGGCGTCGCACCGGTCGCCGCCGTCGCGCCGGTAGCACCGGCGGCGTCTGCCGGGGCGCGCGCCGGTGCTCCCTCGGCCGCGAGCGCGCCGAGCGCGGCGGCGATCAGAAGGACGGCCAGAGCTGCAAGTGAAGAGCGGCCGCGAGCGATGGCTCAGCTTAAGCCACGCTCGCTCGGCTGGGACGGCGGGGCTCGCCGGCAATAGGCTTCGTCTGTGGCACTCGTGCGAGTTTGTGCACCGTTATGCCGGGAGCTTGCCCGCGTCTTTCCGCAGCGCCCGTTCGCGCTCGAGCTCTGGGACGGGAGCAAGCTTGCGGCGACCGAGCCGGGATCGCCGACTTTCTACGTGAAGCGCGCCTCGGCGCTCGCGCACGCGCTGCGCGCTCCCGGCGTCTTTGGCCTCGGCCGCGCCTACGTCGAAGGCTCGCTGGAGTGCGATGACCTCGATGCCGCGTTCATCGTCGTCGACGACTGGCAACCACCGGCGCTTACGGGGAAGGACAAGGCGCGACTGCTTGCCACGCTGGTCCTCGCCGCAATCCCTGCCGGGATCCCGCGCCGTCCACGCAGCGAGCTGATCCTTAAAGGCGAGCGCCACAGTCCGGCGCGCGACGCTGCAGCCGTGCGCTACCACTACGACGTCGGCAACGAGTTCTTCGCGCTGTTTCTCGACGAGTCGATGACCTACAGCTGCGCGATCTTCTCGCGCGGGGCGAGGACGCTCGAGGAGGCGCAAAGGACGAAGCTCGAGCTGATCGCTCAGAAGCTCGAGCTCGAGCCCGGCCAGCGCGTACTTGACGTCGGCTGCGGCTGGGGTAGCTTCGCGATTCATGCGGCGCGCGAGCACGGCGTCAGCGTCACCGGCATCACGCTGTCGCCCTCGCAGGCCGAGCTGGCGCGCGAGCGCGTCGCCGCTGCCGGTCTCGAGGACCGCGTCGAGATCCGGATCGCCGATTACCGCGAGTTGGGCGACGAACCGTTCGACGCGATCGCCTCGATCGGGATGGCCGAGCACGTTGGCGAGTCGCAGATCGACGTCTACGCGCGAACGCTTTATCGCATGGTCAAGCCGGGCGGCGTCGTTCTCAATCATGCGATCAGCCTGATGCGCCCCGAGGAGGACCCGACAGCCGACAAGTTCACGATGCGCTACGTCTTTCCCGACGGCCACCCGCTGTTGCTCTCCCGCACGCAGCTCGCGTTCGAGCGCGCTCACTTCTACACGGAGCACATCGAAGGCTTCATGCGCGACTACGCGGACACGCTTCGCGCCTGGCACGACCGCCTCGACGGGCACCTCGAAGAGGCCGAGCGGATCGCCGGGATCGAGCGGCTACGAATCTGGCGCCTGTATCTCCGTGCCGCGCGTCACGGCTTCGACGTCGGCTATACCGCCGTCTACCAGACCAAGGTGCGCAAGCCGGTGCGTGACCTAACCCCGAAGACATCTCGCGTACGGGGTGGCGACTAAGGGACCCGGGCCCCCAACACGGCCTTCGCGGCTGTTTGGAAGGCATCCGGGTATCGTCAGCATCGATGGGCCTACCCCCGCTGTCGCGCTCGCTGCTCGCCCCGAAGGTGCTGTCGGGGCTCTACCGCAAGCATCTCGCCGACCCGCGCCAGGAGCGCCTGTTCCTCGGGAACGTCGGCTTTCTGACCGCGTTCACGACGGTGCGCGCGATCACGCACGCAATCCGCGCTGGGCGGGGACCGTTTCGCAACATCGAGCCGGGGGGCCGCCACATCCATCACATGACCTTCGGGATCATCGGGCTGCTGTTGACCGGTTATGCCTGGAACGCGCAGGTCGCGCTCGGCGTCGACCCTAAACGGCGCTGGGGCTCACGGACCGCGGCGATCGGCTACGGGATGGCCTCGGCGCTCACGCTCGACGAGTTTGCCCTCTGGCTGAATCTCCAGGACGACTACTGGACGAGCGAGGGCCGCGAGAGCATCGATGCAGTAGTGATCTTCGGCTCGCTGCTGTTTCTCGCGCTGATGAACCAGGATCTCCTGCGCGAGGCATCAGAGATCGCGAGCGGACGGCGCGACGCGCGCGAGCTGGTCCACTAGCTCAGGAGAGCACGGCGGTTGCGCCCGAATTGGCGACCGCGACGCAGCTCCGGGGGCGCCCGCACGACACGCTTGCCTCCGCGCCGAGCGGGAAGCCCGACAGCGCCCCCCAGCTCGAGCCGGTCCACACGAGCGTCCGGTGGGATGCGTGGGATGTCGCGACGCAGAAGACGGCGCTCGCGCACGAGATCGAGCGCGACGCGGTCTTGGCGACGCCGCCGGCGATGCTCCAGCGCATTCCGTTCCAGACAACGGCTCCCTCCTCGACGCCGACCCCGACGCAGAGCGTGGCCGAGCCGCAGGACAGCTGCGTAAAGAAGCCGACGACCCCCGGGATCGTGTCGTTCAGGGGCTCCGACCGGACGTAAGCCCACTTCGACCCGTTCCAGGTGTTGGGGCTACCGTCGTGGAGATTCACGCATAGGCTCCGCGAGGCGCACGCGATCACCCCATTGCCGTCCGTTCCGCTGATGGCCCCGCGGTGCCCCGTCCACGTGTTGCCGTTGAACTCGTAGGACTCGCCGCCACCCGTTGTCATGCAGAACGTCGTGGCCGTGCACGAGACGCCGTGCAGCGTGCTGTAGAGGCCGGCCGGAGAATCTACGGTGTAGAGCTTCACGGGCGCCCGCCACGACTTTCCGTTCCACACGATCGCGTAGTTGTTGGTGCGCGCGGTGGTGCCGGAGCTCGCGACCGCAACGCAGAAGGACGAGTCGACACAGGAGACCTGGACGACGAACCCGACGCTCGAGCTCAGGCTCGGCGCCGCGTGCCACGACCTGTCCCAAGTCGCAGTCTGGCCGGCCGAGCTGACTGCAATACAGAAGCCGCTCGCAACGCAGCTCAAGTTGATCTGGCCGTACTTGGGCGCAGTCAGGGGCGCTCTCGGCGCCGTTCGCCACACGAGGGATCCCGCGGCGCCTACCGTGCTGACCGCAACCAGCGCGGCGACCAACGCCGCGACGCCCGCCCCCAGCGCCGCCTCGCTCCTGCGCATGGACGCAAACGCTAGCGCAGGAGCGGGTCGCGCAGGCGACGCCAGGTCAAGCCTCGGGGGCGCGGCGCCGATACACGGCTCGTGGAGTCTGTCTGGCGGCGTCGCGCACGGCGAGCGGCGCTCGGAGCCGTCGCTTGTTTGGCGATTGTCGCGGGCGCCGCCCAGGGCAGCAGTCGTGCCAAGGCGGGCGCTGTGCCGATTCCATGGCCGTATCGCCACCTCGAGCTCGGACTCGCGAGCTCCCCCGGGGGCGCCGCTGGCCTCGCGTCCGTCGCCCCGTTCGGCTTCCGCTACCAGTACCTGGCCGGGGGTGTCAACACGGGGCAGGACTGGCCGCACTGGAACCCGAACGGCTCGTTCGTGAGCCTCTACATCACGGAGTCCGAGGCGCACCGCATCATCCCCGTCTTCTCCTACTACGAGATCCGCCAGTCGCAGCCTGGCGCCGGCGTCGCCGACGAGGCGAGCGCCGACCTCGGCAACCTCGCCAATGTCGCGACGATGAGCAGCTATTACCGCACGCTCGCGTTGTTCTACCGCCGCGCCGCTTCGGCAAAGGGCCCAGTGCTGCTGCAGATGGAGCCCGACCTGTTCGGCTACATCGAGCAGCACGCGGCCCACGGAGATGCGTCAAGCGTGCCCGCGGCGGTGGCGTCCACCGGCATTCCGGCATTGCGCGGCCTGCCCAACACTGCGGCCGGCTTCGCGCAGGCGGTGCTCGCGCTGCGCGACCGCCTGGCGCCTCGGGTCATCGTCGGCTATCCGATCTCGATCTGGGGGACGGGGAAGGACATCCACCTCAGTCACCCGTCCCCCACCGAGGTCGACCGCATGGCGGCGGCGGCCGTCGCGTTCTACCGCTCGCTGCATGCTCACTTCGACGTGACGTTCACCGAGCTGACCGATCGCGACGCGGGCTACGCCCAGGTTGTCAACGGTGAAGGCTCGGATGCGTGGTGGGCACCCGCAGATTTCAACCACGACCTGCGCTTCCTGCGCGACTACCACGCGCGCATCCGGCTCCCGATCGTGATGTGGCAGATTCCGCTCGGCAACACGGTCTCCCCGATCGTCAACAACACGCCCTACCACTACAAGGACAACAAGGTGCAGTGGCTGCTTGGGAGTCGAAGCGGGCCGCATCTGCGGGCGTTCGTCAACGCCGGCGGCGTGGCGCTGCTGTTCGGTGGCGGGCAGGCGCACGACACCGACGCTGGAGACGCATCCGGCGACGGACGGCCTGACGACGGCGGCTATTTCGACGCCCGGGCCCGCGCCTACTACGCGGGCGGACCGTTGCCGCTGCCGGTCGCTACGCGCTGACCGACCGGCTCATTACATCTGCGATGCGATCTGGTCTCGCGAGCCGGTTGCTCAGAGCGCGCCGGAAAGCGTGTTCGCGGCGTGCTGCGCAAGGTCGAAGAGCGGCTGCGGCACGATCCCGAAGAAGACCGTCGCGCCGCCAAAGACGACCGCCGCGAAGCGCAGTTCGATGTGCGTCTGACCGAGTGCGTCGGCCTCGGGTGAGCCGCCCGCGATCACCGGCACTCCGGCGGCGGCGCTCGCGCTCGGTCCGGGCGCGGAGCGCATCCAGACGGCGTTGATCACGCGCAGGTAGTAGCCGAGCGAGATCATCGAACCGACGACGATGAGGATCGCAAGCCAGGTGTAGCCGGCACCGACGAGCGCGTCGATCAGGAAGAACTTGCCGATGAAGCCGGCGGTGGCGGGAACGCCGGCGAGCGCGAGCATCGCGATTGTCAGCGGCCACGCAAGCCACGGGTCCTCGGCCCCGAGCCCGGCGACCGCGTCGAAGTCGTCGCCGTAGGGAGTCATGCGCTCGCGCGCGACGATCGCACCGAAAGCGGCGATGTTCATCAGCAGATACACGACCAGGTAGAGGATCGTTGCGCGCGCCCCGAGCGTCGTCGCCACCGCGACGCCGGCGAGGATGTAGCCAGCCTGCGCGACCGACGAATAGCCGAGCAGGCGCTTGAGCGAGCTCTGCCCGAGTGCACCGACGTTGCCGACGACGATCGAGATCGCGGCCAGCACGAGCAGCGCCGGACGCCAGTTCAGGTGCTCGGCCGGCAGCATCACGTCGAACACGCGCAGCAGCACGCCGAACGCGGCTGCCTTCGTCGCCACCGCCATGAAGGCCGTGACAGGAGTCGGCGCGCCCTCGTACACGTCTGGAGTCCATTGGTGGAACGGTGCGATCGAGGCCTTGAAGGCGAGCCCGACGGTCAAGAGCGCGATGCCGGTCAGGAGCAGGACGTCCGAGCTGTGGCCCTGACTGATCGAGCCCGCGATGCCGCTGAAGTCGGTCGAGCCGGTTGCGCCGTAAATCAGCGCGAGGCCGTAGACGAGCGTCGCCGAGCCGACCGAGCCGACGATCAGGTACTTGAGGCCCGCCTCAAGCGACGCCGCCCGGTGCATCTCGGTCGCGCACAGCACGTACAGCGGGATCGACAGCAGCTCGAGCCCGACGAACAGCGTCACAAGGTTCTGTGCTGCGACGAGCACGACCATACCGGTGATCGAGCCAAGCATCATCGAGTAGAAGTCGCCGTGCGCCGACTCGCGCGGAGCCTGTCCGCGCCAGGAGAGCAGCGTCGCAGCGATCCCGCCCGCCGCGACGAGCAGCGTGATGGTCCCGGTCAGCTGGTCGAACGCGAGCGCGCCGCTGATCGCCGCGACGTGCCTGTGCCACTGCCAGATGACGAAGCCGATCGTCACGCCGAGGCTCACGAGTGTCAGGAAGGGCACCACCTGCGTGCGCGCGAACCGCGAGCGCAGCAGGCCGACCATCAGCACGACGACCGAGCCGCCGACGAGTGCCACGAGCGGCGAGAGCGCCGCCCAGTCGATGTACGGCCCGTGCGGGTGGATGAGCGCGGCGGCGATCACTTGTTTGCGCCGCCAGTTGCGATCGTGGTCTCGGCGTTCGGGCCGTAAGCGATCCATCCCGCCGGCAGACCGGTCAGCTCCGCGACCCGAACGTTCTGTCCCGTGTCGATCTGCTCGCGCACGATCGACCCGGTCACCGTGCTCTCGCTGCGGTGCAGCTGCAGCTGCGGGTAGATCGCGAACAGCAGGATCGCGCCGATAAACGGCGCCAGCACGAGCGCGTTGCGCAGGCTCATCTCGCCCGAGGCGACCTTCGGTCCGACGCGGTTGTGCATTGCGCGGATGAACAGGCGCAGGGCGTAGACGCTCGCCATCACGACGCCGCCGAAGGCGATGATCGAGAAGACCATCTTCGTCTTGAAGAGACCGAGCAGGATCAGGAACTCTCCAACGAAGTTGCCCGATCCGGGCATCGCGAGCGTCGCGAAGGCGACGATCAGGAAGAAGGTCGCGAGGACCGGCGCGCGGAAGGCGATCCCGCCCATGTCGCGGATGTCATCCGAGCCGCCGGCTCGCGCGGCCAGCACGCCGATGATCAGGAACAGCGGCGCGACGACCAGACCGTGGTTGACCATCTGCAGCACCGCGCCCTGGGCGCCCTGTGGCGCGAAGGCGAAGATTCCGAGTGTGATGAAGCCGAGCTGCGCGACCGACGAGTAGCCGGCGATCAGGCGGGCGTTGGTCTGCGTGAAGGCCATCGCCGAGCCGTAGATGATCGAGCAGAGCGCGAGCACGAGGATCAGCGTTTGGAAGTGCACGGCCGCGAGCGGCATGATTGGGAGCGCGATCGCGAGGAAGCCGTAGGCGCCGACCTTCGAGAGGACGCCGCTGAAGACGGCGAGCACCTCTAGCGGCATCTCGCGATAGGCGTCCGGCATCCAGCCGTGCAGCGGGAAGGCCGGCATCTTCACGAGGAATGCCGCGGCGAAGAGCAGGAAGATCCATTCCTGGCTCCCCTTGTGCAGCGGGTTTGCAGCGAGCGTGGTGAGTGCGAAGCTGAGCGGCTGCCCGCTGTGCTCGGAGGTGAGGACGGCGAGCGCGATCGCGGCGGCGAGCATCAGCAGCGACCCGACGAACGTGTAGATGACGAGCTTCAGCGTCGCCGCGACGCGGCCTGGTCCGCCCCAGACACCGAGCAGCAGGTAGAAGGGGATCAACATCAGGTCGAAGAACGCGACGAACAGCGCGAGGTCCTGGGCGAGGAACGCGCCGAGCACCGCCGACTCGGCCAGCGCGAAGAGCAGGTAGAAGACGCGTGGGCGCGGCCAGTCGCGGATGTTCGCGGCTGCGATCGCGAGCGCGAACGAGAACGTCGTGAGCGCGACGAGGAACAGGTTGAGCCCGTCGACGGCGAGCGCGTAGTGGATACCGAGCGAGCGGATCCAAACCACGTCCGTGACGTGCGCGTAGCCGTGCCCGCTGTACCCGGCGATCAGGGCGATCGCGATCCCGAGCGCGCCGAGTGCGCCGCCGAGCGCGAGCAGGCCGCCGGCTCGCTGTAGCGGTATCAGCGCACCCACGAGCGCCGCGGCCACGGGAAGCCAGATCAGGATCGAGAGCATCAGTGGTTCGCTCCGCTGGTACGGCGACACCGAGAGGTGGCACCGGCGGATGGCGGGCAAGGACGCAGGAGTCGATGTGCAGCATCGCTGCACGAGATGACGAGGACGCCGGCCGGCGTCGCCGGGGGCGACTCGAATGTCGCTGTGTCAGCGGAGCGGACCACTAACTTTGGACCAGGAAGTAGAGCCCGACGCCGCTCAGGCCGATGACGACGAACGCGACGTAGTAGCGGACGAAGCCGCTCTCGGCTGAGCGGACAACAGCGGAGCCGGCGCGGACGATCGCAGTCGTTCCACCGATCAGCGTGCCGTTGACGAAGACGCGCTCGAAGCTCCCCTGCGCGAAGCGCCCGAACCACGTGGCCGGTCGCACGACGAGCGCGTCGATCAGCTCGTCGAAGTACCACTTGCCCGCGAACAGGCGATACGCCGGCGCGAGACGTGCGGCGATCACGGTCGAACTGCCGGGTCGCGCGACCCAGACCACCCAGGCCAGGCCAATCCCGCCGAGGCCGATTACGGTTCCAAGGGCCAGCCCGACATAGATCAGCGTGTTCGACGGCGCGAGGTGGATCGTCGAGCCGGCGAAGGTGGGGGCGAGGAAGTTCTCGAGCCAGCTCGTGGTCTTCGGGATTCCGACGATCCCGCCGGCGATCGCGAGCAGCGCGAGCAGGCTCATCGCGACGCGCATCGGCAGCGCGCGCTCGGCGATCACATGGTCGGGGCCGGGGAAGCCGACGTCGGTGTCCTCGACCTCGCCGTTCGCGGGATTCGTCGGCTGCTCGGGATGGAAGAGGTGGCCGTGCTCGAGCTCGCGCGCCTGGGGGTTCGGCTCACCGAGGAAGGCGCGAAAGATCATCCGGAACGTGTAGAGCGCGGTCAGGCCCGCACCGAGATAGCCGGCGGCGTAGAGCGCCCAGTACCAGCCCCCACGGCTGCCGATCTGCGCGAGGATGTCGTCCTTCGAGAAGAAGCCGCTGAACGGCGGTATGCCGGACAGCGCGAGGCCCCCGACGAGGAAGCAGATGAAGGTGAAGGGGAGCGCCTTGCGCATCCCGGATATCCGGTCGAGCGACTGCTCGCCGCCCATCGCTCCGATCACCGAGCCCGCCGCCATGAACAGCAACGCCTTGAAGAAGGCGTGCGTCATCAAATGGAAGAGCCCCGCGGCGTATGCGCCGGCCGAGACGCCCATGATCATGTAGCCGATCTGCGACATCGTCGAATAGGCGATGACGCGCTTGATGTCGACCGCCGCTAGGGCGATCGTTCCCGCGATCAAGAGCGTCAGGCAGCCGACGATCGCGCCCACGTCCTGCGCCGCCGGCGCGAGCTGGAAGAGCGGGTGCATGCGCGCGATCAGGTAGACGCCGGCCGTGACCATCGTCGCGGCATGGATCAGCGCCGACACCGGCGTGGGTCCTTCCATCGCGTCCGGCAACCATGTGTGCAGCGGAATCTGAGCAGACTTTGCGAATGCCCCGACGAGCAGGAGCAGGCAACCGGCCGTGATGCCACCGCTGCCGTAGGCGAAGACATGAGGAGCGACACGAAATGTCGCGACGAAGTCGAGGCTGTGCGAGCTGCGGAAGATGAAGAAGGTTCCGAGCACCAGCCCCGCGTCGCCGATCACGTTGATCACGAATGCCTTGATCCCCGCCTGCGTCGCACTCGCGCGCCGGTACCAGAAGCTGATCAGCATGTATGACGCGGCACCGACGAATGCCCAGCCGACGATCAACAGCAGGAAGTTGCCGGCGAGGACGAGGAGCAGCATCGAGAAGACGAAGTAATTGAGGTAAGCGAAGAAGCGCGCGTACCCGCGGTCGCCCTTCAGGTAGCTGACCGAGTAAAGGTGGATCAGCATCGAGACGCCGCTGACGACGAGGATCATGAAGACCGAGAGCGGGTCGACGAGGATCGTCGCGCTCGCATCGACCCCGGTCGTTCGGGCGATCGTCCACAGCGACGAGGTCAGCTCGCGGTGCTCCGGGCTCAGCGACTGGAGTTGGACGAAGGCGACGATCGAGTAACCGAACGAGACTGCGATCGCGAGCGTGCCGATCCAGCCGGCGGTCTGGCGCGGGAGCCACTTGAAGCTGAGGGCGATGACGAGCGTGCCGGCCAGCGGCGCCGCCAGCACCAGCCATGCCGCGTGCGTCGCGTTCATCCCTGGAGCTCCCGCATCGAGTCGACGTCGATCGGCAGGCGGTGACGGTGCATCGCAACGATCACGCCGAGCCCGACCGTCACCTCGCAAGCGGCGACGACCATCACGATCAGCGCAAAGATCTGGCCGTCGTCGTTGCCCCACATCCGCGAGAAGCCGATCAGCGCGAGGTTTGCCGCGTTCAGCATCAACTCGAGGCAGAGCAGGACGACGAGCGGGTTGCGGCGCACGAGGACGCCACCGACGCCGATCGCGAAGATCAGCGCCGATACCGCGAGATACCAGGCGATTGTCATCGCTGCGTCGGCTCCGGCAGCGACTCGGGCCGGCCGAGCGTTTCGTGCTGGGTGCCCGTGTAGTACGGGCGCGCGCTCATGAACTCGGCGACGCTGATGCGCGGCGCCCGCTGCTCGATCCCGTCGTCGAGTCCCCCGCGCCGGCGCGCGAGCGTGACGGCGCCAACGGCGGCGAGCAGCAGGAGGTAGGAAGCGATCTCAAACGGGGCGAGGAACTTGGTCAGGAAGAGGGTTCCGATCGACTCCGGGTTGCCGAAGCCCGCGGCGACGTGCGCGCCGCCCGTACCGACTGCTTTCAGGCCGGTGCCGAGCACGGCGATGAAGAGCTCCGCGACCAGCGCGCCGGCACAGGCAAACGCCGCGAGCGTTCCGGCACGGCCGGGCCCCGCGCTCCCCGAGAGGTTCTGACCGCCGATGTAGGAGACGACGAAGATGTAGAGCACCATCACCGCGCCGGCGTAGACAACGACCTGCGCCGCGGCGACGAACTCGGCGCGCAGCAGCATGAAGAGCACGGCGAGCGAGATGAGATGGACGACGAGGGCGAGCACGCAGTAGAAGGGGTCCTTGAGCGCGATCACGCCGATCGCCCCCGCGAGCGTCCCGATCGCGGCAATGAAGAAGATCAGGTAGGTCATCTACGGTCGGCCATCATTCGCCCTGCGCGCGCAGCGGCGTCTGGTCGAGCGGCTCGGCGAGGAGCATCTCCTTGGTGAAGATCAAATCGCCGCGGTTGTAGTCCGAGAGCTCGTAATCGTGGCCCATCGTGATCGCGTCGAACGGGCACGCAACCTCGCAGTAGCCGCAGAAGATGCAGCGGCTCATGTTGATCTCGTAAACGGCCGCGTAGCGCTCGCCTGCTGAGATGCGCAGCTCCGGCGTGTTCTCCGCGGCGACGACGCGGATGCAGTCGGCGGGGCAGGCCGCGGCGCAAAGCGAGCAGCCAACGCACTTCTCGAGGTCGCTGTCCTCGAAGCGGTGGAGCTTGTGGCGCCCGCGGAAGCGCGGGTACACGGCGACCTTCTGCTCCGGGTACTGGATCGTGTGGACGCCCTCGATGACTCGCGCGAACGTCGTCTTCAGGCCGCGCAGCGTCTCGCCAAAGGCGCGGTACGCGCCGCCGGCGACACCCGGCTCGGGCGCGCGCTGCACCTCGATCTGATCCTCGCCCGGATCCCAGCGCTCGACGGCGAGTCTCACTTGTGCACCGCCACAACGATGATTGCCGTCGCGAGCGTGTTCAGCGTCGCGAGGGGCAGCAGGATCTTCCAGCCGAAGCTCATCAACTGGTCGTAGCGCAGGCGCGGCAGCGTCGCACGGATCCAGATGAAGAAGCTGATGAAGAGCGTCATCTTGAACAGGACGACGAACGGGTCGGTCCAGGCGGGCTGTCCGTGCCAGCCGGGGATCAGCCAGCCCCCGAGGAAGAGCGTCGTGGCCACGCCGGAGACGACGACCACGTTGAGGTACTCGGCGAAGTAATACGAGGCGAAGCGCCCCCCGCCGTACTCGGTGTTGTAGCCGCCGACGAGCTCGGCGTCAGCCTCCGCGAGATCGAACGGCGCGCGGTTCGTCTCGGCGAACGCGGCGACCATGAAGATCAGGAACCCGGCGAGCTGGGGCACGATGTACCACATGCCCTCCTGGGCGTGGACGATCTGGGTGAGCGACAGCGTTCCGGCGGTGATCAGGACGCCGACGAGCGCCAGGCCCTGCGAGACCTCATAGGAGATGAGTTGCGCCGCTGCGCGCATCGCGCCGAGGAACGAGTACTTCGAGCCGGACGCCCAGCCGCCCAGCATCAGCCCGTAGAAGGAAATTGCCGACAGCGCGAAGATGTACAGCGGGCCGATCGAGACGTCGACGCCGTAGAGGCCGACCCGCGTGCCGAAGATGTGCGGCGCGTCGCCGAAGGGGATGATCGCGAACGTCCCGACCGCCGTCATGATCGAGATCACCGGGGCGACGATGAAGAGCGGGCCGACCGAGGTCTCGGGCCGCGACTGCTCCTTGCCGAGCAGCTTGACGATGTCCGCGAGTGGCTGGATCAGGCCGTAGGGCCCGACGCGGTTCGGCCCGTAGCGGCCCTGGAAGCGCCCCAGAAGCTTGCGCTCGGCGAGCAGCACGAGCGGCACGATCTGCAAGCCGATCGCGAACAGGACGATCCCCTTGATGATCTGGATCCACCAGGGCTCGAAGTAATCGACGAGCGCGAAGCTCATGTGACCTGTTCCGCTTCCGCTTGCGCGAGCGTCTCGGTCTCCGCCGCAGCGCGGGCCTCTTCCGCGGCGATCAGGGCTGCCGCTTCCGCCTCCACGCTGGCCACCGTGCGGATCGTCACATGCGGTCCGCGGAGGACGTTGGCGCCATCCTCCTCGAGCTCGCGCTCGAGGAACGCTGTGCCCGCCGGTGCGGCCGCGCGCAGCACGACCCGCGCGCGAACCTCGCGCTCACCGTCCGAGATGACGACCGCCTCGTCATGGCGCAGTTCAAGCGCCTCGGCGTCGGCGGCGGCGAGCTCGACGCGCTGGCGCGGCGTGAGGAACGCGAGCGCCGGCGAGGCCGCCACCTCGGGCGCCGCCCAGATCGAGCGGTAGGTGCCGACCAGGAGCTTGCCCTTGGCTGCGCGCAGTGGCTTACGCAGCTTCGGCTCCGCCTCCTCGTAAGCATCGCTCAGCGTGTTCGATACCTGCAGCTCGGGCCAGCGCAGGCCGCGGCCGGCGAGGCCATCGAGCGTGAGGCCACCGTAGAAGGGGACATCCTCGAACAGCGCTTCGCTGAGGGCGCGGGCCGTGGGCGGCGTCGGGGCGCCGCCAAGTCGTTCGATGATCTCGGCAAGAACGCGCCACTCGGCGCGCACATCACCTGCGTGGGCGGCGGCCACGCGCAGCCGCTGCACGCGCCCGTCCGGGTGCGTGATCGTGCCTTCCTTCTCGGGGCTCGTCTCG
The DNA here is from genome assembly GCA_003138355.1 of Solirubrobacterales bacterium. Classification (GTDB taxonomy): domain Bacteria; phylum Actinomycetota; class Thermoleophilia; order Solirubrobacterales; family Solirubrobacteraceae; genus Palsa-513. The sequence goes on along the minus strand of PLFX01000032.1, from coordinate 33,030 downwards.
GCCGGGAAGATGACCGTCGCGTGCTCGCGCAGGCCGGGCGTGAGGAACGAGGCGTGCGCGACGACGGTGGTTGCCCGTGCGAGGGCGCGCTCCCACAGCTCGGCGTCCGAATAGTGGAGCACCGGGTCGACCTGGAGCAGGTAGAGAGCCGTCAGCTCGCCACTGGCGAGGCGCCGTGCGATCTCGCGTGCGCCGTGACCGCCCGCCAGCGCCGGCAGACCGAGTCCGGGCCCGGCGTTCGGCGTGACCCCAGCCTCGCGCAGTCCGCGGCCGTTGGCCACCGCCGGCACCCCGAGCAGGCCGCCTCCGTCCTGTTCGGCCAGCCCGAGCGCGTCGGCGAGCGCCAGCAGCGCGCCGGGATCCCCATCGAGCACGCGCTCGCCGTAGAGGATCACGATCTCCCGGCCCGCGTCCCGCAGTGCGTCGGCGAGCGCGTGCAGGTCATCCGTTGCAATGCCGGCCGCCTGCGCCGCGGCATCGACCGGCTCGCCACGCAGTGCTGCGGCGAGCGCCCACGCGAGCTCGGCGCCGCGGCCCGGGGCGAAGCGAATCGCGGCGTCCGCGCGCGAGTCGAGAGCAGACGCTCGCTCCGTGGCGATGAGCAATTTGACGCCGTTGCGCCGCGCGCCCTTGCGCAATCGCAGGTCGAGGATCGGCATGTCGTCAAGCGGCTCGCAGTCGAGCACGAGCACGGCATGGGCGAACTCGAGGTCTGAGACGCGCGCGGCCAGCTTGGGGTTTGCCAGTGCGCGCCAGTGCGGGAGGCTCACGGCCTCGCCATCGCGCGAGTCAAGATGCGACGAGCCGAGGACCTCGCGCAGCAGCCGGCCGAGCAGCAGGCCCTCCTCGTTCGTCGCACCGCCGCCGGCAAGCGCCGCTGTGGCGGATCCGCCACGGCGCAGCGCCCCCACGGCCTCGGCGAGCGCACGGTCCCAGCCGACTTCGCGTAGGACGCCGCCGTCGCGAATCATCGGCGAGGTGATGCGCTCATCGACGTGCATCGCCTGGTAGGCGAAGCGCCCCTTGTCGCACAGCCAGCCATCGTCGACCTCGGGGTGGTTGCGGTCGAGCACGCGCAGCACGCGCTCGTCGCGGACCGTCAGCCGGGTATTGCACTGAGCCGGGCACAGCGTGCAGATCGACCCAGCGTCCTCGATCTCCCACGGACGCGCCCGGAAGCGATACGGCCGCGAGGTAAGTGCGCCGACCGGGCAGAGCTCGACGATGTTGCCCGAGAAGGGCGCGACGTAGGGATGACCATCGAAGGTGCCGACGAAGCTCTCGGCGCCGCGCTCGAGCAGCACGAGCTGGTAGTCCTCGGGGATCTCCTGCGAGTAGCGCACGCAGCGGTAGCAGAGGATGCAGCGCTCGCGGTCGATCGCGATCAGCGGCGAGAGCTCGAGCGGCTTGCGGAAATGACGCTTCGGCTCGATGAAGCGGGACTTGCCCCCGCCCCAGCCAAACGTGATGTCCTGAAGCGGGCACTCGCCGCCCTTGTCGCAGACCGGGCAGTCGAGCGGATGGTTGATCAGCAGGAACTCGACGACCGCCTCCTGCGCGACGCGCGCGCGCTCCGAGCGCGTGTGGACGACCATCCCGTCCTTGACCGCGGTCGAGCAGGCTGTCTGGAGCTTCGGCATGCCCTCGATCTCGACGAGGCACATGCGGCACGCCCCGACCGGAGGCCCGAGCTTCGGCTCGTAGCAGAAGACGGGGATCTCGATGTCGCCAAGCTTCGCCGCGTCGGCGAGCATCATGTCCTCAGGCGCCTTCACCTCGCGACCGTCGATCGAGAAGGTGATCTCGCTCGGCTGCGGGCGCGGCATCAGGCACTCGCCCCCGTGAGCTGCGCACGCTGCATGTGCTTCTCGAACTCGCCGCGGAACTTGGCGATCATCGAGCCGATCGGCATCGCCATCGCGTCGCCGAGTACGCACAGGCAGTTGCCGATGATTTGCTCCTGCACCGAGGCCATGATGTCGAGGTCCATCGGCGTCGCCTCGCCGGCCTCGATCCGCTCGAGCATCTTCACCGTCCAGTTCGTGCCCTCGCGGCAGGGCGTGCACTTGCCGCACGACTCGTGGCGGTAGAAGCGCGCCGTCTTGAGCGCGACGTCGAGGACCGGCGTCGAGTCGTCGACGACGATGATCGCCCCCGAGCCGAGCATGCTCCCGGCCTTGGCGAGGCTGTCGAAGTCGTAGGGGACGTCGAGGTCCTCGGCCGTCAACACTGGCGCACTCGAGCCGCCGGGGAACCAGAGCTTCACCGAGCGCCCGGGCGGCGGCCCGCCGGCGAGGCCGTAGATGATCTCGCGCGATGGGATGCCGAGCTCGATCTCGTAGTTGCCCGGCCGCTGCACATGCCCGGAGACGGAGACGATCTTCGTCCCCGACGAGCCGCTGACGCCGAGCTCGGCGTACTTGTTCCCGCCCATGCGCAGGATCTGCGGCATCGTCATCAAGGTCTCGACGTTGTTGATCAGCGTCGGCCCGCCGTAGAGCCCCTCGATCGCAGGGAACGGCGGCTTCAGGCGCGGGTTGCCGCGCTTCCCCTCGAGCGAGTCGAGCAGGCCCGTCTCCTCGCCGCAGATGTAGGCCCCTGCGCCACGGTGCAGCACGAGCGAGACCGAGACGTCGCTCCCGAGGATCCGCTCGCCGAGGTAGCCCGCGTCGTAGGCCTGGGCGATCGCGCGGTCGAGGATCTGCGCCTGCTCCTCGTACTCGCCGCGGATGTAGATGAACGCGCGGTTGATGCCGCCGGCGCGCGCTGCGATCACGATGCCCTCGATCAGCGCGTGCGGGCACTTCTGCATCAGCTCGCGATCCTTGAAGGTGCCGGGCTCGGACTCGTCGGCGTTGCAGACGAGGTACTTGTCCATGTCGCCCTTGGGGAGGAACGACGCCTTGCGTCCCGCCGGGAAGCCTGCGCCACCGCGTCCCCGCAGGCCGGAGGCATCGAGCTCCGAGAGCACGGCGTCCTGGCTCATCGAGAGCACCTTGCGCAGCTGCTCGTAGCCACCCCGGCGCTCGTAGACCGCGATGTCGGCCAGGTTCGGCTCGTCGATGTCCTTGAAGAGGAGCGCCTGCGTCACTGCTCATGCTCCGCGGGCAGCTCGGAGGCGGCGGTCCGGCGCAGCGCGAGGCGCAGCTCCGGCAGCGGCTCGCGCCCGGCGCGCAGGTCCTCGACGAGACGTTTCGCGTCGCCCTTGCCGAGCGGGCCGTAGTACACGTTGTCGACCGAGACCATCGGCGCGATGTCGCAGGCGCCGAGGCATTCGAAGTGGCGCACGTTGATCTCCCCGTCCTCGCCGGCGGCGGCCGCGATCTCTTCGTAGAGCGCGTCGGCGCCGCGCAGCGAGCAGCTGATGTTCGTGCACACGTAGACGCTGTGCCTGCCCTTAGGCTCGAGCTCGAACATGTCGTAGAAGGTTGCGACAGCGGTCAGGTAGCCGGGCGTGACGCGCATCACGCAGGCGGCCTCGAGGATCGCCTGCGGCGAGCACCAGCCGTGGAAGCGCTGCGCCGCCTTGAGCGCGGGGAGTGCCGCCGAGCGGCGGTCCGGGTAGCGCGCCATCGCCGCCTCGATCTCGTCGCGCAGGGCGGGCGCGACATGGATCACCGCGGGATCGGGGATCTCTGCCGGGTCCTTCGTCAGATCCGCGGGCTGATCCCAGCCGGGCGTGCGCGAGCCGTCGCTGGCGCGGGGGATTGCGCGCCCTTGCAGCTCCTGGATGTACTCGAAGCCGGGGCCCGGGCCGCTCATCGGTCGACGCCGCCAAGGATCGGATCGAGCATCGCGAGTGTTGCGATCAGGTCGGCGATGTAGGCGCCGCGGGTCATCGGCGCTGTCGCCTGGAGGTTGACGAAGCTCGGGTCGCGCATGTGTACGCGCGCGGGCTTAGCCGAGCCATCCGAGCGCACGAAGCAGCCGAGCTCGCCCCGCGGGGACTCGATCGCGTAGTAGACCTCGCCCGGCGGCACGCGAAAGCCCTCGGTGACGAGCTTGAAGTGGTGGATCAGCGCCTCCATCGAGGTCGCGAGCTCGTGGCGCGGCGGCAGCGCGATCTTCCGGTCTTCGGTGATGTAGGGCCCCTCGGGCAGCCCGTCGAGCGCCTGGTCGATGATCTTCACCGACTCCTTCATCTCCGCGATCCGCACCGCGAAGCGGTCGTAGTTGTCGCCGACCGTTCCGACCGGGATCTTGAAGTCGAAGTCCTCGTACGAGGAATAGGGCGCAGCCTTACGCAGGTCCCAAGGGTTGCCCGCGGCCCGCAGCAGCGGGCCGGTGACGCCGAGCTCCAGGAGCGTCCGCTCATCGAGCGGGCAGGTCCCGCGCAGGCGCTGCAGCAGGATCTCGTTTCGCCGCAGCAAGTCGTTGTACTGATCGACGCGCCCCGGCATGATCCTCGTGAACTCACGGACTTTCTCGGCGAAGCCGATGGGGATGTCCTCGATCACGCCGCCGACCTGGAAATAGCGCGTGTGCATGCGCTGGCCGGACGACATCTCGAACAGATCGAGGATCTGCTCGCGCTCGCGGAAGCAGTACCAGAACATCGACATCGCGCCGAGGTCAAGGGCGCTCGTGCCCAGCCAGACGAGGTGGGACATGATGCGATTGAGCTCGAGGTGGATCACGCGCAGATACTGGGCGCGCTTCGGTACCTCGCACTCGAGCAACGTCTCGACGGCGCCGCAGAACGCGAGCGCGTTGAAGTAGTAGGCGAGGTAGTCCATCCGCTCGACGACAGGGATCACCTTCCAGTAGGCCTTGTCCTCCGCCGTCTTCTCGATCCCGGTGTGGACGTAGCCGATGATCGGCTTGACGTCCTGGACGATCTCGCCGTCGAGCGTGACGAGCAGTCGCAGCACGCCGTGCGTTGCAGGATGATGCGGGCCGAAGTTGAGCGTCAGCAGCTCGCTCGACAGGCGCTGGCTGCCGATCTGCTCAGAGAGCGGCGCGAGCGTGATCGAGCCTTCCATCCGGCGGTAGTCGCTCTTGGTGCTCATCGTGTCCACCCCGGCGAGCTCGGATCGTTGTGGGTGAACAGCACGGGCTCGCCGCCGAGCGGAAAGTCGCGGCGCTGCGGGTGGCCCTCGTAGTCCTCCGGCATCAGGATCCGACGCAGATCGGGGTGGCCGTCGAAGACGACGCCGAACATGTCGTAGATCTCGCGCTCCTGGTGGTTCGCGGTCGGCCAGTCGGGAGTGACCGACTCGACCTGCGGTTGATCCACCGGCACGCGCAACTTCACCGCGATGCGGTCCACGCGCGCCATGTCGAGCAGCTCGTAGTGGACACCGAGGCGCGGCTCCTCGGGGTAGTAGTCGACACCGTGGACGCTCATCAGCATCCGGTAGCCGTGGCGCTCGCGCAGCGCACCGAGAACGGCACGCACGTGAGCCGGCTCGACCCACACGCTCGCTTGTCCACGGAAGAAGGCGGTCTCGCGCACGCTGCCGGGGACGACCACGCCCAGCTCCGTCGCGATCAGCTCGAGTCCGACCTGGTCAGGCACCGGCGGGCTCCGGCGACGGGTCCACGCCGCTCGGGACTTCCTCGGTCCCGACGGCCCCGTAGCGCTCACGCCAGCCGAGGTCAGGGTCGTCCTGGATCATCTTGCGGAGCTTGAGGATGCCGTGCATCAGCGCCTCGGGGCGCGGCGGGCAGCCCGGCACGTGGACATCGACCGGCATGAACTTGTCCGCCGGCACGATCGCGTAGTTGTTGAAGACGCCCATCGAAGATGAACAGGCGCCCATCGCGATCGCCCACTTCGGCTCGAGCATCTGGTCGTAGATCCGCCGCACGACGGGCGCCATCTTGATCGAGACGCGGCCCGAGAGGATCAGCAGGTCGGCCTGCCGCGGCGAGGCCCGGAACGCTTCGAAGCCGAAGCGCGCCACGTCGACTCGTGCCGCGACGATCGACATCATCTCGATCGCGCAGCAGGCGAGACCGAAGGTCGCCGGGAACAGCGAGTTCGACCGCGCCCAGTCGACCGCCTTCTCGAGCGTCGTTGTGAGCACCGACTGCTCGACGGCGCGCTCCAGCTCGAGGCCCGCGAGGTCCCCGCGCAGCAGGTCGCGGGCAAGCAGCTGCCGTGCGCGGAAGCTGTCAGGCGAACCAAGCGGTTCGCGCGCTACCGCCAATCGAGTGCTCCCCGCCGCCAGACGTAGACGAACGCGACGAAGAGCAGGACCACGAAGGTGATCGCCTCGTACAGCGCAAACGCTCCGAACGCGCGCAGCTCCGCCGCGATCGGATACAGGAAGATCGTCTCGATGTCGAACAGGATGAACAGCATCGCGATCAGGTAGAAGCTGATTCCGAAGCGGAACCCGTACTTCACCTCGGACGGAAGCCCGCACTCGTAAGGTTGCGTCTTGGACGCGATCCGTCGGCGCGGACCGATCACCGTGTTGAGGTAGGCGAAGGTCCCACCGACGATCCCCCCGAGCGCCAGAAACACGATCGCTGGCAGGTAACTACGCAGCACCAAGCCGTTATATCACTAGCACTCGACCTTGTGCCGAACTGTTACTTAGTGGCAAACCGGACGATCCGAGCGTGCGCATGACGCACCGGACCATCGCGTTGGATGCTGCCCTGGCGCTCGCAGCTCTGAACGGCTTCGCGGGCCTCTATGGCCTGCTGCGCTGCGCGCGCTCAGAGCCGAGTCGCGGTTTTTGGCTGCTCGCACGCTCGGGGCAGGCGCTGGCGATCGCCTACGCCGTGCTCGCAGGCGTCCTCTACGTCGCGAACGAGAAGGCCTCCAGCGACCTTTTCTACCTTTACGCGCTGCTGCCGATTGCGATCGGCTTCATCGCCGAGCAGTTCCGCATCCTCGCCGCCGACCATGTGCTGACCCAGCGCGATCTGCCTGACGCGCAGGCCGTTGGGGCGCTGCCGCCGACCGAGCAGCAGCAGATCGTCACGGCGATCCTCCGCCGCGAGATGCTCGTCGTCGCGCTGGCCGCGCTCGTTGTCTGCTTTCTCGCCCTGCGGGCTTGGGGTACCTATTGAGCTGCGAGCGCGCGCCGCAGGGCTGCGAAAGGCTGAATGCGCGCTTGATGAGGCGCGGGGTACGCGTCGAGGCGGACAGCTAGGGGAGGATGAGCAGGTCGGTTGTGCCGAGGCCCTCGAGGGAGACCGGCTCGCCGCTGCTCAGGTCGATCAGGCGACCCGCGCGGCGCGAGATCTCCTCGTGCAGCGCTGCCAGGTCGGCGTGTTGGCTCGGGTCGTGCTCGATCACGATCGGGACGGAGCCGAGCGTTCTTGCGCCGGCGAGGACCGCGGCTTCGTGTCCTTCGACGTCGATCCAGACGAGCGCTGGCGAGAGTCCCGTGGCGAGCAGCGCGTCGATCGTCGTGGCCCTGGCGGGTTGGCCCTCGGCCGCGACGCGGCTGGAGCCCCAGTAGCGGTCGGCCAGTGAAAAGCTGAGCGTCCCCGGGCGATCGGAGACGGCGACGTCGTGGATCGTGACGCGATCGCGCAGGCCGTTGCGCTCGACATTGCGCTCGAGGAGCGCGAGGTTTCGCCTGATCGGCTCGCACGCGTGAACCCGCGCGGCGTTCAGCACGGTCACAAACGGAACCGTTGTCGTGCCGATGTTCGCGCCGACCTCCAGCACCTCGCGCCCGCGTAGTTCGATGAGTCCACCGACGCGCAGCAGCCGTTCGAGCCCGTAGGGGCCCGACACGTAGGTGCGCCGCGAGACGTCGTAGTCACGGGTCGAGACGACGAACGTTCCGGCGGGCCAGCGCACCGTGAGCGTGTGGCGAAAGCGCCCGGCGAGGAAGAACACGCCTTCGCGCAACAGCTCGCGCGGGATGTCGGTCCGGTTGGGTCCGTGGATCAGGCGTTGCGCGCGACGTCGTCCCGCCCGCCACAGCCTTGAGACCATCGTCACCTGCCTGTCACGCGAAGCGATCCGTAAGCCCCGAGGTCGGCGTAGTTCGCGCCTGGGTCGTAGACGCGGTAGCTCCCCGGCGTGAGTGCGAACGGTGCGGTCGTGGCGGCGTGGCCGGGGAATATCGCGCCCGTCTGCCCGACGAGGTGGCCGGCGCCGTTTGCCACCGCGACCTCGTGCACGAGCACCCCAGCGTTCGTGACGCGTAGCCGTACGAGCCCACGGGGGACGGTGATCGACTCGGGCGTGATCGTGTATTCCGTGACTCGCAGGCGCAGCAGGCCGGTGCGGTCGGTGGCGCTCGACTGCGCGCACCCGGCGAGCGCGAGGGCCAAGAGGAGCGCCGCCAGGAGTCTCGCCGCCATCGCGGGAGTCATTATCCGTATCATCTGCGCCCGCATGGGCCGTGCCGGGAAGATCGCTGCTAGCGCCATCGTCGCCTGCGCGGCGGCGGCGACGATCAGCGCCTGCGGCTCGCAGGGGATTGGCATCGCAAAGACAAGCCCCTACCACGCGGGCGCCGTGATCTTTCTTGATCACTGCTCGGGTTGCCACACGATGTCGCTCGCCGGCGCGAACGGCTCGGCAACCTCGATTCAGGGCCGCTTGCGCACGAACGCGCCGAACTTCGACTACCGCAAGGAGACCGTGGGGAACGTCCTCTACGCGCTCGAGAACGGCGGCTTCTCCGGCCAGATCATGCCCGAGAACATCGTCGTCGGTGCGCAGGCGCATGCCGTCGCCGAGTTCCTCGCGCACTACGCGGGCTACGAGGCGCCGAAGAGCCTCACGCTGGCGCCCTCGGGCCAGTAGGCTGGAGCCGTACTCGACCTCGCTCTGATCCGCGAGCAGCCGGACGCCGTACGCGCGGCGCTGGCGCGGCGCGGAGCGGAACTGGAGGAGGCGCTCGAGTTGGTCATCGAGCTCGATCGGCGCCGGCGCGCCGTGCTGCCCGAGCTCGAGTCGCTGCGTGCCGAGAAGAACGCCGCCTCCGATGCGATCGGGGCCGCCAAGCGAGATGGCGGCGACGTGAGCGAGCAGATAACGCGGATGCGCGAGCTCGGCGCCCGCGAGAAGGCGCTCGAAGGCGAGCTCGCGCTGGTCGACGCGGAGTTGCACGAGGCGCTCGTCCGGTTGCCGAATCCTCCGCTCGCCGACGCTCCGCTCGAGGACAGCGTGCTGCGGATCGTGGGGGACCCACGGATCGGCGAGGGCTTTCGCGACCACCTCGAGCTGGCGGGCTCGATGATCGACGTCGAGGCCGGTGCGCGCGTTTCGGGTGCGCGCTTTGCCTACCTGCGCGGCGACCTCGTCCTGCTCGAGCTCGCGCTCGTGCGCTGGGCGATCGATCGTCTGGTGTCAGAGGGCTTCGAGCCTGTGATTCCGCCCGTGCTGGTGCGAGAACACGCGCTCTTCGGCACCGGCATGCTTCCCGACACCGAGCAGCAGATCTATGCCGTGCCTGATGAGGGCCTCTACCTGACAGGCACATCCGAGGTTGCGCTCGCATCGCTTCACGCCGGCGAGATCCTCGACGAGGATGCGCTGCCGTTGCGCTACGCCGGCTTCTCCCCCTGCTTCCGCCGCGAGGCGGGGGCGGCGGGCAAGGACACGCGCGGGATCATCCGCGTGCACCAGTTCGACAAGGTCGAGATGTTCGTGTTCACGACCGCGGAGCACGGCCGGGACGAGCACGAGCGCCTGCTCGCGATCGAGGAGTCGATCCTGAACGACCTCGGCCTGCCCTACCGCGTGCTCAACATCGCCGCGTGGGACCTCGGCGGCTCGGCGGCGATGAAGTACGACTGCGAGGCCTGGCTTCCGAGCCAGCAGCGCTACCTCGAGCTGACGTCGGCCTCGAATACGACCGACTTCCAAGCGCGACGTCTGGAGATTCGTGTGCGCCCAGCGTCCGGGGGACGCGCGCTGACAGCGCACACGCTCAACGGGACCGCGGTTGCCGTGGGTCGCACGATCGTCGCACTGCTCGAGAACGGCCAGCGGGAAGACGGCTCGGTTGCGCTGCCCGGGTGCCTCGTGCCTTTTGGCGCTCCGGCCGTGGTTCGCGCGCCCGCTTGAGGCGCCGCCGCCGTCGGTCGACCGCTACTCGTCTCCCGCATCGCGGGCGAGTGGATCGCCCGGCTCGTGCGGTTCGGTGGGCAGCTCGTCCAGGCGCGCGAGCGCGAGCAGCTGCTCGACGACGATTCCCATTCGTGATGCCTCGTGCTCGATCTGCTCGGCCGCCTTGTCGCGCTCGGCTGTGGTTGCGGTTGCGCCGCGTCGCAATAACTCCGCGTAGCCCCGGATCGAGGTCAGCGGCGTGCGCAGCTCGTGCGAGGCGTCGGAGAGGAAGCGACGTAGGCGCTCCTCGCTCTGGCGCTGGCGCGCGAACGCATGCTCGATCTGCCCGAGCATCGTGTTCAGTGCTAGCCCGAGGCGCCCAACCTCGGTTCGCCCCTCGGCCGGGCTGACGCGCCGCGCGAGGTCCCCCGCCGCGATTGCTCCTGCCGTCGCGCCGATCCGATCGAGCGGGCGCAGGCCGATCCTGACGACGCCCCACGCCAGCAGCGCAAGCGCCGCGAGGACGGAGCCGATGACAATCGCTTCGATCGCCTTCAGGCGCGACAGCAATGCGTCGGTGCCGGCGAGCGAGAGTCCGACGACGGTCACGCCGGAGCCGATGTCTGCCGCGCGCGCCATCAAGCGGTATGACAGGTTGGGATCGCCGTTGGCGCGCACCGTGAACAGCCGCGTGTGGCCTTGAGTGCTCAGGTACGGGCGCAGGTCTCGCGGCAGCTGCGGCTCATTCTGGCCGGTGAACCCGTAGGCGACGGGTTTGCCGACGCGACCGCCCCGGGGACCGATGTGCTCGCCGAAGGTGCCGCGCGGGTCGATCTGGTAGTCGCGCTCGGGGCCGGGCGGGGGGCGACCGTTGCCGCTGTCGTGCCCGGGCCGGCGCGACGGCGCCGCCGGACCGCGAAGGTGATTGAGCCCATCGACCTGGTCTTCGACGCTGTTGAACGAGGTGATCACGTCGGCGTTGACCTGCCCGAGCAGGAACGAGCGCTCCTCGCTATAGGTCACATAGCCCGCGACGACGAGCCCGATTGCTGCGAGCACGACGAGCCCGACGAGCAGGCGGGCGCGCAGGGATCCGAGCCCCAGCCGGCCCACCTAACCGCGGGGCAACCGCAGCGCGTAGCCGAACCCACGAACGGTGTGGATCAGCGGCGGCTCTTCGACGTCGACCTTCTTGCGCAGATAGCTGATGTAGGTCTCGAGCACGCGCGCGTCGCCGCCGAAGTCGTATTGCCAGACGTGGTCGAGCAGCTGCGAGCGCGTCAGCACGCGCCGCGGGTTGAGCATCAGGTAGCGCAACAGGCGGAATTCGGTCGCCGTCAGCTCGATCGGCCGGCCGCCGCGCGAAACCTCTCGCGTGTCCTCGTCGAGCTCGAGGTCGCCGAACACGAGCCGCGGAGAGCGCTCGACGCCATGCCCGCTGCGGCGCAGGACAGTGCGGATCCGCGCCACGAGCTCTTCGAGGCTGAAAGGCTTCGTCATGTAGTCATCGCCGCCGACGGTCAGACCGTGGACGATGTCCTCGGTCGCGTCGCGCGCGGTTAGGAAGAGGATCGGCACGCCCGTCCGCGCTCCGGCCAGGCGGCGTGCCACCTCGAAGCCGTCGATGTCGGGCAGCATCACGTCGAGCACGATGACCGCCGGCTTACGAGCTGCGACCGCTGCGATCGCGTCGGCGCCGTTTGCCGCTGACTCGACCTCGAAGCCCTCGAAGCGCAGCGCCATCGAGATCACGTCGACGATGTTCGGCTCATCGTCGACGACGAGCACGCTGAGCTTCTCGCCTTCTTGCACGGCGGGATCATCGCGCCGAAGCCTGTGTGTTTCCTGAGAGGCGACTGAAACCGTTACTCAACTACCGTCCAGTCCGATGGAGGACGCTGCCGCCGGTGCCGGCATCAGTCTCGCTGGCCTGACCAAGACGTTTCGCAGCCCCGATGGGCCGGTCCACGCGGTCCGGGGCGTGGACGTGGATATCCCGCGCGGCCAGACGGTCGCGCTGCTCGGTCCGAACGGCGCCGGCAAGTCGACGACGATCGACATGTTGCTGGGGCTCACGCCGCCCGACGCCGGCAGCGTGACGCTCTTCGGTCGCGAGCCGCGCACCGCGGTCAACGCCGGGCTGATCGGCGCGATGCTGCAGACCGGTTCGCTGATCCAGTATCTCTCGGTGCGCGAGCTCCTGACGATGATGGCGGGCATGTTTCCGGCGCCCGCCGATGTCGGTGAGGTGATGGCGAAGACCGGTCTCGAGCGCATCGCGCGGCGCCGCACGCAGAAGCTCTCCGGTGGCGAGACCCAGCGCGTGCGCTTCGCGATCGCGCTGATCAGCAACCCCGACCTGCTCGTGCTCGACGAGCCGACGGTGGCGATGGACGTCGAGTCACGCCACGAGTTCTGGGAGGCGATGCGCGACTTCGCCGCGCGCGGCAAGACCGTCCTCTTCGCCACCCACTACCTCGAGGAGGCCGACCAGAACGCCGATCGGGTGATCCTGATGGCGCGCGGGCAGGTCGTCGCCGACGGGCCGCCGACCGAGATCAAGGGCCGGGTCGGCTTCCGCACGCTGCGGGCAACGCTCCCTGGCGTGCAGGCCGACGAGTTGCTGGCCCTCCCGGGCGTCAGCTCCGCCGAGCGCCGCGGCGAGGCGATCATCCTCAGCTGCTCGGACTCCGACCAGACGATCCGCGCGCTGCTCGAGCGTCATCCTGCCGCGCGCGACATCGAGATCACGGGTGGCGCGCTCGAGGACGCGTTCCTCGCGCTCACCGCCGACGACGCTGAGCCGGTGGCGCGGTGAGAGGCATCCTCTACACCCGCTACGAGCTCCTGCGCGCGATCCGCAACCGCCGCTTCTTCTTCTTCTCGATCGGCTTCCCGCTCGTGTTCTACCTCGTGATCGCGGCCCCGTACCGCAACAACCAGAACTTCGACAACAGCGGCATCTCGTTCCCGCTCTACTACATGGTCGGGCTGACCTCACTCGGCACGATGATCGCGATGATCTCGAGCGGCGCGCGGATCGCCGCCGAACGCCAGGCCGGCTGGACGCGACAGCTGCGGATCACGCCGCTGACGACGCGCGACTACTTCCGCGCCAAGGTCCTCACCGCCTACATGATGGCCTGCCTGACGATCCTCGTCCTCTCCCTCGCCGGGGCATTGCTGGGCGTGAGCCTTCCGGCCGGCCGCTGGCTGGAGATGGTCGGCCTGATCCTCGTCTCGCTGGCGCCCTTCGCGGCGCTCGGGATCATGCTCGGGCACCTCCTCAACGTCGACGCGATCGGCCCGGCGACCGGCGGCGGCGCCTCGCTGCTCGCGTTCCTCGGCGGCACCTGGTTCCCGCTCAAGCACGGGTTCCTCCTGGAGCTCGGCCGGCTCCTGCCGTCCTACTGGCTCGTCCAGGCTGCCCACGTCGGACTGACGGGGCACGGCTGGCCGCTGCGCGCCTGGATCACGATCGGCGTCTGGGCGCTGCTGCTGGCGATTGGCGCCGCCTGGGCGTTTCGACGCGACACCAAGCGCGTGGCCTAGGGGCGCCGGCCGCCTGCTAGTGCGCCCCCGCGTCGGGCGGCGGTCGATCCGGCGCCATCGCCGCCACGTCGGCGACGAGCTGGCTCGGACTCTGCGTCGGATGCACCTCCATCCGCGGCAGGGCGTAGGGATTGTCCTCCGGCCCCGCCCAGCCCGGGTACTCCGTCGTAGAGCCGCGGAATCCGGCCGTCTGGAGCGCGGCGATCACGGTCGGGTTGTACTCGCCCGAGGGGTAGCAGAACCAGTTGACTGGCACGTGGAAGATCCGCTGGATCTTTCGGCGCGTCGTCGCGGTCTGGAAGCGCAGCGCTGCGGCGTCGAGGCCGACCATCCCCGTGTGGTCATAGCCTTGCGTGTCGAGCTCCCAGTGATCGTCGCGGACGAGCTCGCCGATCTCGTGGTGTGAGATCCCGCCGTTTGCCCACGAGAGGCCGGTCAGCTGGAGGTTCTCGACCCCTGGCCAGCCGAGCCGCTTGAGCACCGGAGCCGCGTACTGGAACTGCGTCTCGTAGCCGTTGTCGAAGCTGACGACGATCGGCCTACCGCACGGTAGCCGCTTGTGCTGGTGCCAGTTCGCCCACAGCTGATCGAGCGTCACGGCGTGGTATCCCGCCACGACGAGTGCGTGCATCTGCGCCGCGAACAGCGAGGGCTGCACATACAGCAGCGGGAACGGCGCGCCCGGGGGGGCCGGCGCGATCACGTGGTACTCAAGGATCGGCGCGCGCTCGCGACGGTACGGCGCGAGGCATCGGTCGATTGATCCATGCGCCTTGGCGACCGTCACGGGCGCGGTCGCCGCTGGCCGTCGCTCCGGTCGCTTGTGGGCCCCGCCGCCGGTGGCCGCGATCGCGAAGCCGCCGGCGGCAAGCGCGCAGAAGAGCACCAGCCCGGCGCTACGCCGGCGGCGGCGTACCGCGCGCTGGCGCGCCTCGCGTCGCCCGGCGCCCGCCCGCGGTTCACTCACGCGCGCCCAGTCTCGCTCGCACCGTCGGCCATTCGCTCGCGATGATGCTGTAGTAGGCGCTGTCGCGGATCACCTCGCCGCGGACGACCATGTGGCTGCGGAAGGTGCCCTCGTAGCGCGCACCGATTCCCTCGAGCGCCGCGCGCGAGCGCTCGTTGAGCGCGTCGGTCTTGAACTCGACACGAATGCAATCGAGCGCGCCGAACGCGTGACCGAGCAGCAGCAGCTTCGTCTCGCGGTTTGCCCCGGTGCGCCACGCCTCGGGACGCAGCCACGTGCCGCCGATCTCGAGACCACGGTGTTCGGGGCGTAGCGCGTGATAGCCGGTCGCGCCGATCGCGCTGCCGCTCGCCAGATCGATCGTTGCGAACATCTCCGATTCGCCGCGGTCGAGCGCCCGCTCGAAATAGCGGTCGAAGATCTCCGGCGAGGCGCTCGCGTTGAGGGGCATCCAGCGCCAGGTCTCCGGCTCGCGCGCCGCCTCGTGTAGCTGCGCGCGGTGGCGCTCCTCGAGCGGCTCGAGACGGACGAGCGCGCCTTCGAGGACCGGTCTCAGTTCCGCGGCATGCCACACGGAGCAAAGCATGCCCTACCGGACCGTCGAGGTCTCAGCCGGCGGTGCCGGCTCCGAGCAGCTCTCGCAGCAGCGCCGCGAGACGCAGCATGCCCGCGCGTCCGATCTCCTGGGAAGCCTCGGTGAGCGCGGCTTCGATGGCGGTGCTCGCCCGCGTCAGCAGCGCCTCGCCCTCGGCGCTGAGGCGCAGCGCGTAGGAGCGTCGATCCTCTTGATTGCGCTCGCGCATGACGAGATTCCGCGCCTCCAGCGCATCGACGAGCTCCACGATCACGGGACCGCTGACGTCGAGGCGCGTGGCGATCTCGTGCTGCGAGCAAGGTCCGAGGTCGCGCACGCTCGTCATCAGCCCGTATTCGCGCACGTCGAGCCCGACCGGCTGTAGAGCCCGGTTCGCGCGCGCGGCCAGCAGGAAGTGCGCGCGGGCGATCCGGTAGGTGACGGTCCGCGAGATCGGCGCCGCCACATCGGGCAATGCCGGCCCGAGGAGCGCCCCGAGCAGAGCGTAGAGTCGGTCGCGCTTCGCCACGCTGAGGCGCTCCGTCACACGTTCATCCGCCGCGAGCATCTCCGGAGCGGCGCGTGCGAGCGCGGCGGCGCCGCCCTCTGTCGCACTCACGAGGTGCGACCTGCGGTCGTGCGGGTTGCGCTCGCGTGCGACCAATCCCTGCCGCTCCAGGCTGTCGAGGAGGTGCACCATCACGCTGCGATTCACGCTCAGGACGAGTGCCAGCTCGTGCTGAGGCTGCGGTCCGATCGCGAGCAGGCGTGAGACGATCGCGAGCTCGCGGGGGTGCGGACGCGTATCCGCCTCGGCGTGGATTGCCTGGACCTGTTGGAAGGTGCGGTGCAGGAGGTAGCCGATGTTGTCGGCGAGCGAGGGAGAGAGGATGGTTTCGGCAGGCTGCGGCACGGGCACGGAGGATAACGGGAACTAGATAACCTTAACGATCGTTAGTTAAAATGATGATAAGGTTGACGGCGCACACTTCGGACGCGCAACACGGGAGGCGCTAATGGCACGCAAGTGGTGGACCCTGGTCGCGGTCTCGATCGGCATTTTCATGCTGCTCCTCGACCTCACGATCGTGAACGTCGCGCTGCCGACGATCCAGCACAGCTTTCACGCATCGCTCTCGGCGTTGCAGTGGGTGATCGACGCCTATGCGTTGGCACTCGCGGCGATGCTGCTGACGACCGGATCGCTCGCCGACCGATTCGGGCGGCGGCGCCTCTTTGCGATCGGCATCACGATCTTCACGCTTGGGTCAGTCCTCTGCGGGCTGAGCGGATCGGCGGCCTTCCTCTGCGTCGCGCGCGGTCTGCAGGGGATCGGCGGGGCGACGATGTTCTCGGTTGCGCTCGCGCTGATCTCCGACGCCTTCCGCGGGCGTGACCGCGGCGCGGCTTTCGCGGTCTTCGGCGCGACGACCGGCGTCTCGGTTGCGGTCGGCCCCGTGCTCGGGGGGATCATCACGACCGACCTCTCCTGGCGCTGGATCTTCTTCGTCAATGTCCCGCTTGGCCTGATCGCCTTCGCGATCACGCTGATGCGCGTCAGCGAGTCGCGCGATCCGAACGCGACGCGCGCGGACTGGGCCGGGTTCATCCTCTTCACGACGGCGCTCGCGGCGCTCGTTTACGGGTTGATCCGGGCCAACGCGCTCGGCTGGGGCGCCGGCGAGGTGCTCGGCTGCTTCGCCGCCTTCGCCGTCCTGCTGGCGGCGTTCATCGGACTCGAGTTGCGTTCCTCCTATCCAATGCTCGATCTCTCGCTGCTGCGCAAGCCGGCCTTCACCGGTGGACTCGTGGCCGCGTTCGCCGTCAACGGTTCGATCTTCTCCCTACTCACCTATCTCACGCTCTACCAGCAGAACATCCTCGGCTTCTCTGCCCTCTCGACCGGCCTGCACTTCCTCGTGCTGACCGGCGCCCTGTTCGTGATCTCCGGCGTCGCGGGCCGTCTGTCGAGCCACCTCCCCGTACGCACCATGATCGCGCCCGGGTTCGTATTGATCGGTGCCGGCCTGCTGATGATGCGCGGCATCAATGTTTCGACCGGCTGGACGCACCTGATCCCGGGGTTCGTCCTGACGGGCCTCGGCGCTGGGCTGGTCAACACGCCGCTCGCGTCGACCGCGGTCGGCGTCGTCGATCACACGCGCGCCGGGATGGCATCGGGTATCAACTCGACCCTGCGCCAGGTCGGCACTGCGACCGGCGTCGCCGCGCTCGGCTCGCTGCTGGCCACCCAATCGCGCTCGGTGATCGTCTCCGACCTTGCCCACACGCCGCTCGCACGCTCGGCCCGCGCGATCGCCGCCCACATCACGAGCGGGGGTGGCGGAACCACGAGCGCCGGCGGCGCGCTCAACCGCACGGTGGCCCACGCGGCAAAGGCCGGTTTCGTCAGCGGGCTCAACGAGGTGACGCTGATCGCGGCCATCCTCGCCTTCATCGGCGCGGTCTTTTCATTCGTGCTGATCCGTCAGCGCGACTTCGTCCGGGCCTCCGAGGAGGGCGGCGTGGAGGGTCTGGCAGCGGCTTAGCTAAGCGGGCTCGACGCATCGCTGCGGGCATGGACGACTATCTCAGCAAACCGATCCGGATGCCGGCCCTCACCGAGGTCCTCGCCCGCTATATCCCAGGCCAACCGCAGCCCGAGCCGATTCGCGCTGACCGCTCAACGCCGGCGCGTCAACACCGCTGACCGATTCGCGATCGGGAGTCAGAGGCGGAGAGGGAGGGATTCGAACCCTCGGACGAGCTTCCGCCCGTCACGCGATTTCCAGTCGCGCCCGTTCGTCCACTCCGGCACCTCTCCGTGCGGTGACGGCGCCGAAGGCTACGCGATAACCTGCGTCCCGGCGACCGGGTCGCCGCGACAGGCTATGGACATGCTCGCGTTCGGCAAGGCATTCAATGAGACGTTCGGCCTCGTGGCGACCTTTATCGGCATCGGGGTCATCGTCAACGTGCTGATCGTCTACATCGTGATCCAGGTGCGCGGCGAGCATCAAAGCAACGAGGAGCAACGCGCAGAGCATCGGCGCCGCCTCGGCTCCTGACCCGCAGTTACGCGTTCACGCGGACTTTGTAGATCGTGGCGTTCGTCTGGCCGTCGTCCTCGACGCCGCCGAGCACCAGAAAGCCGGTCGGCGTACTGACCGCAGCCGCGTCGTCGAGCTTGACCGGGAGCGTTCCGAGCACGGTGACGGGGTGGCCGGTCGCCGGGAAGCCAACGATCTCGGCCGTTTGATCCCCGGCAACCGTTCGCGTGCCGCCGATGACGACGATCTTTCCGTGCGCTGGGACCGCCGCCGCGTTGGTCAGCGGCTGCGGCAGCGAGCCGATCCGCGTCACGGTCGCGCTGCTCGGATCGAAGCGGTAGATCGTGTTCAGCGTCGTGTTGCCGTCGGCTCCCCCGACCACGTAGACGTTGCCGCCAAGCACCGCCGCCGCGGCCCCTTCGACCGGCTCGGGCAGGCTGGCCACCGTGCGCGAGCCAACATTCGGGGTGTAGGCGACGATCGTTGAGAGGTCGGTTGTGCCATTGGAGCCGCCGATCACGTAGGCCGTGCCGCCGATTCGCGCGACGGCGGCGTTGCTCGTCGGCTGGGGAAGGCTCGCGACGATCGTGGGCGTGCCGCCCTGTGCTATCGACACGATGTCCGTCGTTGGCCCGCCCGTCCCGGCGCCGCCGAACAGATAGGTCGTACCGGCGAACTGGACCGCTCCGGCGCCGCCGACCGCTGCCGGCAGGGCGGCGGCGGCGGTGGTTGTCTGCGTGCCGTCGAAGCTCTGTATCGCGCCCACGGCAGTGTTGGCCGAGTCGAGGCCCCCGAGCAAGAGGGCTGCGCCGCCGGGCTGGGGAACCGCGGCGGCGCTCGCCACCGCGGTGGCGAGCGTGCCGGCCGAAGCGATGCTGACGAGCGGTGCCGCGCCGCTCACCGGATGCCTGTGTTGTCGGACCGGCGGCGGCGCGGATGGGGGAGCCGCTGAGCGCACGTCCAACACGTGCAGGGTCGCCAGGGTGACCACCGAGACCGCAGCGGCGACCGCGGCGAGGGCCCCTAGCGCCAGCGCTCGGCGACGCGCGTGCGACGCTCGGTGCGAGCGCGTCGGCCCGAGACGTGGCTGTACCTGGCTCACGTCGCGTTCCTAGCGCACGCTCCAGCCTCGTGTCGTGCACGCGAGTTGTGACTGAGCGGGTTATGAGCTTCCAAGGCTGCCTCTTGCCTAAGCAACTTGTACCCCCCCGCCATCGCATGAGGGCCAATTTCACGAACTCGCTAACAGTTCCTTCACATGCCGCCCGTACACGCGTCGACGGTAGCCTGAGAAGGATGTGTGGGCGCTACACGACCGTCGCCGATCCCGCGGATATCGAGCAGCGGTTCGGTGTCAGCGTGCCATTCAGCGAAGGGACGCGCCGCTACAACATCGCTCCGACCGAGTCTGTCGTGGCGATCGTGCTCGGCCGGGACGGCGCCCCCGTCGCGCGCGAGCTTCGCTGGGGCCTGATCCCCAGCTGGGCCAAGGACGCGAAGGTCGCGAGCAGGATGATCAACGCGCGCGCGGAGAGCGCGGACACGCGCCCCGCCTACCGTCGCCTGCTGGCGAGTGCGCGCCACCGGGCACTCCTTCCTGCCGATGGCTTCTACGAGTGGCTGCGATCGGAGGATCGCCGTCAGCAGCCGGTTCCGTTCCGCTTCACCCTGCGCGACGGTGGGCTATTCGCGCTTGCGGGACTCTGGACGCGCGCTTACCTCCCCGCGGACGAGCCGGGCGGCCAGGAGCGCCCAATCGAGACGGTGACGATCCTCACGACGCGCGCCAACTCGGTGGTCTCGCGGCTGCACGACCGGATGCCGGTGATCCTCCCCGATCGGCTGAGCGAGCGGGCATGGCTCTCGCCCGAGCTCGACCTCGACGGAGCAAAGGCGCTCTGCGTCCCGCTCGAGGATCAGCTGCTGATTGCCACCCCGGCCAGTCCGGCGGTCAACAAGTCGGGCATCCCGGAAGGCCCGGAGCTGCTTGTCGCGAGTTGAGCGCGGCGTTTCGCAGCGCAAGCCAGCGCACCACCACCGCCCACGCGGGGCTCGCAGGGTCGAGGTGTGAACGGTGGCGCGTGCTGGCGTCGCGGTCGAGCTCGACCAGCTCGACCGCGCCGCCGGCGGCTCGCGCGGCGCGCGCGTAGTTACGGGAGTGGAGCGCGGAGACGACGCGATCGTCCG
The DNA here is from genome assembly GCA_003138355.1 of Solirubrobacterales bacterium. Taxonomy (GTDB): domain Bacteria; phylum Actinomycetota; class Thermoleophilia; order Solirubrobacterales; family Solirubrobacteraceae; genus Palsa-513. The sequence continues at coordinate 12,727 of PLFX01000032.1, read as the reverse complement.
TTCCGTGGACGAGCAACGTAGGCATTGGCAGGGGTACTCGCGCGAGCGGATCGGCGAGCGCGTAGCGGTCCGCGAAACGTTCCGGCGAGCCGCCCATCAACGAGGCGACGGCGCCCCCACCGGTCGCCCTGTAGATGCCGGCAAGGTCCGCGGGCGCTGCCTGCGCGACGATCGCGATCGGCGACACGAGCGGGTTGGCGCCAGGTGCTCCTGCGGGCAGGCTGGCGCGGCTGCCGGCCCAGAGGGCCAGCGCGGCGCCAGCCGAGTGGCCGAGGACCGTCACCGCGTCGATATCGACCGGTGCCTTCAGACCTGCGAGGGCGTCGATCGCGCTCGCGACATCCGCAAAGGTCGCGGGCCAGCCACCGCCCTGGCCCCGGCCGACGCATCGATACTCGATGTTCCAGACCGCAAATCCCCGCCGGACCAGATCGCCCGCAAGCCCGCGCATCACGAACTTCGTGTAGCCGGCGCGCCACGAGCCGCCGTGGATCGTGACGAGTACCGGGTGCGGGCCATCGCCGGCAGGAAGCCAGAGCTCAGCGCGCTGGCAGTTGTGCTCGCGCCCGTAGGCGTAGCTGCGTCTGGGCCTCAGAAAGTCGAGCAGCAGACGCAGGCGTGGCATTTCAGAGCCGGCGACTGAGCGGAGGGGGAGGGATTCGAACCCTCGTCGGACGTAACCGCCCGAAACGGTTTTCGAGACCGCCGCATTCAACCGCTCTGCCACCCCTCCGGATGACGCGGTGCAGACTAGCCATCATCGCGCACAGCGGAGCGGTGAGGCACGCGAATCCGGAGCTCGCGCTCCCAGGTGGCGGCCGTGACACCCCGCCGGCGTAGCGCGTCCCTGTCGATCTCCCCCTTCGCCGTGCGCGGCATCGAATCGACGAGCTCGACGAAGCGCGGCAGTGCCGGCGGCCCAAGACGAGGCCGGCAGAAGAGGAGCAGCTCGGTCTCGTCGACATCGCGACCGGCCTCGAGCACGACGACCGCCATCACCTCGTCGTGTCCGCCCTCCACGGCAACTCCGAACGCGGCCGCAACGGCCACATCCGGATGCTCGTGCAGGACGCGTTCAACGTCCTCGCCGTCGATGCTTGCCGCCGGCGTCTCGATCAGGCCACTTGCTGCTTCCTGGAGGGTCAGTGAGCCGTCGGCCTGCCATACCGCGCGGGCACCGGTGTGGAACCAGAGGTTGCGTAGCGCCGCCGCTGTGGCAGCCGGCAGCTCGAAGTATCCGCTCGTCACGCTGAATGGCTCGCGCGGGCGCACGACGATCTCGCCTGGGACGCCCGCCGGCTGCGCGGCGTCGTCCGCGTCGACCACGGCGACCTCGAACTCCGCGAGCGGCAAGCCGAGCGAGTCGGGTCTCGCCGGCGCGCCTTTGCGCGCGGTGACGCGTCCAAGCTCGGTCGAGCGGTAGCCGCTGCGAAGCTCGACGTCGAAATGGGTGCGGAAAGCCGCGAACAGCTCGGGCGCCACGCTTGCTGAAAGCGCGGCGCGCACCGAATGCCGGCGATCGTCGCGGCTGCGCGGCTGCGCCAGCAGCGTGCTCGCCATTGCGCCGGCTAGATAGGTGCGGGTCGCGCCATGCTCGGCCGCGAGGCGCCAGTAGCGCGCGGCCGAGAAGCGCCCTGCGCAGACGAGCGTCGCGCCCGACAACAGCACCGACCAGAGGCTTGCGATCGTCTCGGCGCGGAACATCGGGAGCGCAGTCAGGCAGACATCCGAGGGCCCGATCTCGAGCAGCTCCGCGTCGTGGATCCCCCACCAATACAGCTGCGCGTGCGGGCAGCACACGCCCTTGGCCGCTCCCGTCGCGGGCCCTTCGTAGAAGATCGCGAAGGCGTCTCCCGGCCGCGAGGCGCCCGCGGCGATCGCTTTCTCGAGCGCCGGCAGCGGCTCACAGCGATAGCCGTGTGCGCGGTGGGCGCGTGCGCGGTCGAGCAGCCACACATGCTCGAGGCTGGTCGGCGGCGGGACGCGCGCCAGCGCGTCGAGATGCTCGGTCTCGATCAGCAGCGCCCGTGCACCGGAGTTGCGCAGCGCGTGCGCGAGTCCGGCACCGCGGATAGCCGTGTCGAGCGGTACCGCCACCGCGCCAAGCCAAGCGCACCCGGCAACCAGCTCGACTACCTGGCGCGGACTACCAGCCACCGCGGCCACGCGGTCGCCGGCACGGATGCCGGCGTCCTGCAGCGCGGCGGCCCAGCTCGCGGCCGCTTCGCGCAGTTCGCGGTAGCTCAGTGTCTCTCCGGCCGTGGTCCTCAGGAGCGGCTTGCGCTCGAGCGCCGCCGCTTGGTGCTCGAGCACCGCCGCGAGCGTCCGCTCACCCGGTGGCAGAGCACGCAGCAGTCCCGCCGGCTCTGACTTCGCGGGTGTCGGGATGCTCACGCTCCTATCTTGACGCAGCCGCCGTGGTTGCTGCGCATGCCGGTCTCAACCCGCTCTCAACCGCGCCGCGAGGCGAAGAACGCGCGCAGCAGGTCGCCCGACTCCTCGGCAAACAGCCCGCCGGCCACCTCCGGTCTGTGGTTGAGGCGAGGCTCGCCACAAACGTCGAGCACGCTGCCGGCGGCACCCGCCTTCGGATCGTGTGCGCCAAACACCAGTCGCGGGATGCGCGCGAGCACGATCGCGCCCGCGCACATCGCGCAGGGCTCGAGCGTCACGTACATCACGCAATCGAGCAGTCGCCAGTCGCTCGCGCCGCGCGCAAGCTCGCGCAGCGCGAGCATCTCCGCATGCGCAGTCGCGTCTGCCCGCAGCTCGCGTTCGTTGTGGGTCGCGGCGACGACCTCGCCGTTACGCACCACTACGGCTCCTACGGGGACGTCGTCGTGCTCGAGTGCGCGTTCGGCCTCGCGCAGAGCGAGTCGCATGAAATGCTCGTCGAGTCTGAAGAAGCGTTCCGTCACCCCACAAGCTAAGCAGCGCGACCCCCGCGCCATCTGGCTCGTTACGCTTCTGTGGGAGTCAGCCGGCGCAGCGGATAATCGGCTGGGCCTGCAATGACAGCCGACGAAAGCAACCGCAAACCGCTTCGTGCGGGCCGATACATCTCGCTTGCGCTGGTGTGCGCTCTGCTCGCGTCGCCGGCGAGTGCCCTCGCCACGAGCGCCCCGTATGCCGCCGGCGTCGTCGTCGTCGGGCTGGCGGCACACTCACCGGCATCCGTGCGCAACGCGACGCTCGCCGCTGTGGGAATGCGGAGCGCCGATACCGACGCCGCCGGCGTAGCGGAGGTCAAGCTGCGCCGCGGGGTGAGCGTCCAGTCTGCGCTGCGCCGGCTTCGCGGGCGAGCGGGCGTGCGCTGGGCGGTGCCCGACTACATCGCGCACATGGCCGTGGACGGCGCTCCGCTCGCAACCGGCGGCTTCCCACCCGGCGTCCTGCCCGGCGATGACCAGCTCGCACCAACGCCCTTTCTGCCGAACGATCCCGGTGCGAGCGGCGTGCCGGGGGGATGGGAAGCGCTGCAGTGGAACTTCGACGGGCAGTGGGGCGTGCAGGCGCCGCAGGCCTGGGCCAACCTCATCGCCGACGGGCATCCTGGCGGGTACGGCGCCGGGATCGTCGTGGCGGTGCTCGACACCGGTATCGCGTACGCGGATCACGGCCGCTACGTGCGCTCCCCGGACTTCAACGCCTCGCAGTTCGTCGCCGGCTACGACTTCATCTCGCACACCGCCTACCCCGAGGATCGCAACGGTCACGGAACGCAGGTCGCCGGCACGATCGCCGAGGCGACCAACAACGCGATCGGCGTGACGGGCCTGGCTTATGGCATTCGAATCATGCCCGTCCGGGTTCTCAACTCGCAGGGCAACGGCCGGGCGTCGACGATCGCGAAGGGCATCATGTTCGCCGTTCGCCACCACGCCCAGATCATCAACTTGAGCCTCGAGTTCGACGCTGGGACGGTCACGGCCGCCGACATTCCGCAGTTGATCGAGGCGATCGACTATGCCCACGCGCACAACGTCTTGGTTGTCGCCGCCGCCGGGAACGAATCGGTCCCGCAGATCTCATACCCGGCCAGGGCGCCCGGTGTGCTCGCGATTGGTGCGACGACGATCGACGGTTGCCTCGCGTACTACTCGAATTACGGCCCGGGACTTGCGCTCGTTGCCCCCGGCGGCGGTGGCGACGCGACAATCGCCGACGACCCGCAGTGCCAGCCCAACGGCTCCGTTTCGGCTGCGGATGACATCTACCAGGAGACTTTCGCCAACATCAGCAACCCGAATCCGCGCGTGTTCGGCCTCCCGAGCGGCTACTACGGCACCTCGATGGCGGCACCGCATGTCAGCGCAATCGCGGCCCTCGTGCTCGCGAGCGGCGTGCTCGGGCCGCACCCGACGATCGAGCAGCTCGTTGCGCGGCTCGAGCAGACGGCGACGCCACTAGGGGCTGGCGGGCATGACGATCCGCAGTATTTCGGCGCGGGTCTCGTCAACGCGGCGGCGGCGACGGCGCCAAGCGGATCGACCGGTGGCACCGGGACGACCGGCAGCAGCGGGACGAGCGGGACGAGCGGGACGAGCGGCCCGACCGGCTAGGCGGCCGCCTTCAGGGCTGGGGTGTGCGGATGATCATCACGGCGCACGGCGCGTGGTGGGAGATCTTGTCCGGTACCGAGCCGAGCAGGAACCGGCTCGGCCCAGTCGTGCCGCGGTTGCCGACGATGATCAGGTCGGCACCACGCTCCTCGGCGACATCGAGTATCGCGTCGGCGGCATCGCCGCGACGCGCATAGACATCGACCGTCACGCCGGCCGCGCGAACCATCGCCGCCGCGTCTTCAAGCGTCGCGTCGACCATCTCGCGTGGCGGGCCGAGCGCCCACTCGACCGCGCCTGCGCGCTCGCGCACGGCGACGCTCGGTGATGGCTCGTAGGCGCACACGAGGTGGACGTGGGCGCCGAGCACGCTGGCGAGCTCTGCCGCTTGGCGCACCGCCTCGCGCGCCGCGTCCGAGCCGTCGGTGCCGACAACGATCGCGCTGAATGGCACTAGCTCAGCTTGACGATCGCGACGATCATCCCGATCACCACGAACAGGACGATCGCCGCCTGGAGCCAGATCCAGGTTGGCGTCATCGCCCGAAGCCTATCTCGATACGAGCGCTAGCCGGTGGTGGTCCCGCTCGCGCCGGTGGCGGCGAGCGTGCGTGGCTGCCATTCGGATGTGTAGCCGGCGAAGCGCGGCGCGTCCAGGCGCGCCCGGATCGCAGGGATCGCGGCCGGGTACTTGGCGAGCAGCAGTTGGCTCGCCGGACCGTACCCCTCGTTGTAGAGGATCATCTTCACGCGCGGGTGCTTGGCGATCCAGTCGAAGAACTCATTGACGAAGCCTGCGCTGTCGCTCTCCCACATCGCCCATTCCGCGAACGCGAACGGCTTGCCGCCGAACCGCTTGTAGAAGGCGTTCAGGCCGGCGAAGTTGGGGAAGGCGCTGTAGAAGTCAGTGCCAACCCAATCGACGTACTCGCTGCCAGGCCAGTACGAGGCAGCGCTCTCCGATGGCACGTTCGGCGTGCCTGCGGTCTCCGGGCACCAGATGAACGCGACCGGAGAGCTCGGCAGCGTGGCCGACGGCGAGACGCCCTGGAGCGGCGGCAGGTTCAGCGCCGCGAGCTTCGCGTCGATCGCGTTGACCGGTCCCCCGCGCAGGATCGTCACGGAACGGCGCCAGGCCGAGATGAATGCGGCGTGCGAGTACGCGACCCCGCGCGGGCTGCCGGCGAGGTCGTCGGCCGAGTAGGCGTTGTGGGCGTTGTTCATCTCGGGTAGGAGCCGGATGTAGACGGGTGCTTTATGCGCGGCGATCGTGTGTACGAGCTGGAGCAGGTAGCTGTCGCCATGGCCTGTCGCGATCGCAGCGGGCGTGATCCCGCCGCTCGCGGCTCCCATCGTCGTGCCGATGTGCAACATCACGCGCGCCCGCGAGCCGGCAGCGTCGTTGAAGGCCCAATCCTCGCTGTGCCCCCAAGTCACGAACGAGCCGAAAACGGCCGGATGCTTGCCCGTCTCCGCGGCGAACTCACGCGCGTCGTCGCCGGAGATTCCGCTGAGAATCTCGCCGGGCGGGGGAGTGAGCAGGTCGGTAGGCGCGGTCGAGCCGGTGGCAGCGGTCGCTCCGGTCGTGCCAGACGCGCCCGTGCTCGTCGCCGGCGGTCCAGCCGATGCCGAGGCAGCGAGCAGTGAGAACGTGACGATTGAGATCGCGACGGCGAGGCTCGCGCGCAACCGCCGGGGCGTGCCGTCCGTGGCCTCCCCGGCGACTGCTCTCATGTCAACGACCGTCCGGTCGCGCAGTCGCGCTGTAGCGGGCGATTGTCTTGCGGGCACCCAATCGCTATCGGGCTCGCAGCGCCCGAGCTGAAGCGAATCGCAGCGATCCCCGGCGTCTGTCGAGTGCCTTCTCGTAGACTGGCGCTGCGTGTCAGGTGCCCAGAGACTCGCAACCCGCCTGCTTCTGGCGCTGTCGATCGCGGTCGGCGGCTTCGCAGTTGCGGCGGGCGCCGCGAGTGCCGCGCCGCTCACGCTCTACGCGGCGCCGGCAGGGAGCGGAAACTGTGCCGACCCGGCCGATGCCTGCACGCTTGCGAGCGCGCTGGGCATGGCGGGCGGCGAGGCGGGCGATGCCGTCACGATCCAACTCGCCGCCGGCGTCTACGGGTCGGCGACGATCTCTGCCGGCAGTGAGACGTCGCTCGCACTCGCGGGCACGGGCGGCGCTGTAATCAGTACCGCGACCGGTGGCGCGCTCACAGTGAACGCGAGCGGTCTCACGGTCACGCTCGAGCAGCTCGCGATCGAGGGCGGGAGCGCGGATGTTCAGCTAACAGCGGCGACGCACCTCACGATCGTCGATTCGGCCCTGATCGCGGGTGCCGGCGATGGCCTGGACGCGAGCGGCGGAGCGCTCCTGATCAGAGACTCGACAATTGCAGGCAACGCCGGGCGCGGGATCTACGACACGCACGCGACGGCGGCTGCGCTGTATGGCAGCACGATCGCACACAACAACCAGGCTGGCGTGATCGAAGCCGGCGCGAGCTCGCCGGTCGACCTCAGTGCGGATCTTCTCTTTGCCAATGGGAGCAATGACTGCTCCGGGGCGGGCACGATCACCGACCAGGGCTACGACGACAGCGAGGACTCGACGTGTCCGGTCGGCGCGACGAGCCACGACAACGACGCGCAACTCTCAGTCGCTGCGCCTGCCGCCAACGGCGGCAGCACGGAGACCGCGCGCCTCGACAGCACGGGGGACCCGAACGCCTCCGTGCCGACCGCCTTCACGATCCCCGGCGACAGCGTCGCGTTCTGCGCCGGTAGCGACGAACGGGGCATCGCGCGCACCCAGGGTCCGGCCAGCTCCTGCGATGCCGGCTCCTACGAGTATGCGCCACCGGTCGTCACCGCCATCAGCCCGCGCTCCGCACTCGAGCCTGGGCTCACGGCCACGCTGAGCGGCTACGGCTTCGCGAACGGAACGACCGCCAGCTTCGGCTCGACCGCGGCTCCGATCACGAGCGAGAGCGACAGCTCGCTCACCCTCAACGTACCCACGTCCCTGGGCCTCGGCTCGCAGCCGATCACCTTGACGAACGCTGACGGCAGCACGCAAGTCCCGTTCGATGCGCTCGCACCGCCGCAGATCGGGACCTGGCTGATGACCCCGGGTGAGTTGAAGGTCGCGTACAGCCAGCCCCTGCCCACCTCGGGCGGCGCCGCTCCGTTCAGCTTTACGCTGCTCGGCGGGGCGCTTCCGGCCGGCCTCGCGCTGTCCAGCTCCGGTCTGGTCTCGGGCACGCCGACCAAGGCGGGGGGGACCGCGTTCGCGGTGCAGGTCACCGATGCCAACGGCATCACCTCTCCGCCGCTGAACGTGTCTCTGATCATCGCAACGCCCGTGCTCAAGATCGCGCACGCACGGCTTCCGCCGAGCGCCGGGATGATCCCGGTCGCGCTCTCGTGCCGGGCCGCGCCTTGCAGCGGGACCGTCACGCTCGACGAGCCGGTCACCGTGAAGCTCCATCGCAAATCCGTGACGCGCGCCGTGGCGCTCGCGTCCACGCGCTACAGCTTGGCCGCCGGGCAAGCTGCGACGGTGCTCCTCGTCCTCACCCCGGCCGGGCAGCGGGCATTCCGCCCGGCCGCGCTGCGCAAGGCCCGCAAGCACCCGCTCGAGGAGACACTGAACGCTACGGTCGCGGGCGGCACGACGGCGACATCGCTGATCACGCTTCGCTGAGCGGAACGAGCGGCGGGCGGCCGTGGAGCAGCCACGCGCCGTCGGGCTCGCGGCTGACATTCCCCGAGCGCTCGAGCGCGGCGAGCGCGGCGCTCACCGTCGGCCGGCGTGCCGCGAGCACCCGCGCCGTGCTTGGGGTTCCGTACTCGCCGGCGCCACGCGCGATCGTTGTCTGAATCCTGACGCCTTGGCGCGGATGTAGCGTGTATGTAACGACCGAGTCTGCGATCTTTGAAGGGCGAGGCGGCTCGGTGCGACGGAGTGCCCCCTAACCGCCGGCGCCGGATGCGCGCGAAAGCGCGCGTCAGTCCGCCTCGCCCCCTGCTCTTACCGCTGCGTGCGCCAGCTGCCGGCTCTTCGCCGCGCGCACCGCGGCGGACAGCGTTTCGATGTCGTAGGCGCCATAGTGACGGATGCCGTTGATGAAGAACGTGGGAGTTCCCGACACGCCGCTGAGGTCCGCGCTGTCGACGTCCTCTTCCACGCGCGCCGCCATGTGATGCTCGCGCAGGCGCGCGCCGAAGCGCTCCGTGTCGAGTCCCAGCTGCTGCGCGTAGCCGTAGAGGTCGACCGGTCGCAGTGCGCCCTGGTGGTCGAAGAGGAGGTCGTGCATCGGCCAGAAAGCGCCCTGCTCGGCCGCAGCTTCGCTCGCTTCGGCGGCGAGCTGTGCATGCGGGTGCACATCGGTCAATGGCAGGTGCCGCCAGACGTAGCGCAGATCGCCGAAGTCGCGTACGAGCTCACGCATCACGGGCTCGGCTTGGCCGCAGAACGGGCACTCGAAATCCCCGTACTCGACGAGCGTGATCGGGGACTCGGCGGGCCCCCTGATGTGGTCCTGTTCGGGGTCGACGTCGACCGCAAGGTCGACGATCAGCTCGAGTCGGCCCGTCAGCGCACGTGCGCGCCGGGGCGCCGGAAGCGCCGCGAGAGCGCGGAAGATGAGCCAGCCGAGCGCGGACGCGCAGACGGCCGCGCTGAGGATCCCGAGCTTTGCCTCCTGCAGCTGCGCGCCGGAAAAAGCGATCGTTGCGATCAGCACCGACACCGTGAAGCCGATGCCCGCGATCGCGCCGCCGCCGAGCGCCGCCGCCCAGCCGACGGGCAGTCGCAGCTTTCCGCGGCTCACGATCCGGACGAGCTGGGTCGCGGTGAGGATCCCGACCGGCTTTCCAACCACATAGCCGACGAGGATCCCGAGCGTGACCGGCGAGGCGTAGGCGCGCGCAAGGAACGAGCCGTTCAGCTGGATGCCCGTGTTGGCGAGCGCAAAGAGCGGGACCACGAGATAGCTCGACCAGGGGTGGAAGATCTGCGCGAGCAGCTCATTCGGTGAGATCGCAGACTCGACGGCGATCCGCGCCGAGCGCGCGAGCTCGGGCGTCGGTTGCTCGCGGAAGGAGCGGAAGACGTCGCTCGCGCGTTCGAGGTCGCTTCGTGTCGCCGTGTAGGCGTAGCTGATGAGCCCCATCGCGAGTCCGACGACGACCGGGTCGATGCCCGACTCGTAGACAGCGACCCACATGACTGCGGCGAGCGCGACGTAGAGCAGGCGGATCCGCACCCCCAGACGTTTGACGGCGAGCACGGCGGCAAACGTCAGGAGCGCGACGAGGAAGGCGGCGAGTGCAAGGTGATGCGTGTAGACGGTCGCGATTACGAGGATCCCGACGAGGTCGTCGACGACGACGACGGTCAGCATGAAAGCCCGCAGCCGCCCGGAGATGCGAGGCCCGACCAGCGCGAGCATGCCGAGTGCAAACGCGGTGTCCGTCGACATCGCGGCTCCCCAGCCGCTCGCCGACGAGTGGCCGACGTTGAAGGCGAGGAAGATCGCGATCGGTACGAGCATTCCCCCGACGCCACCCACTACGGGGATCACGACGCGTCTGCGCTCGCGCAGCTCACCGATGTCGAACTCGCGCCGCGCTTCGAGCCCGACGACGAAGAAGAAGACCACCATCAGCCCGTCGTTGACCCAGTGGCGCAGATCCTGGCTGATTTGTGCCGAGCCGAGCCGGATCGTGAGCCGTGTGCCCCAGGTGCTTGCGTAGGAGGCGGCGTCGACATTTGCCCACACGAGCGCCGCGAGCGTCGCCACGAACAGGATCAGCGCGCCGCCCGTCTCGGCGCGCAGAAAGCGCAGCAGCGGCGTGGCGACGCTGCGCGACCACGCCGTGCGTGCAAGGTAGAGCGGTGTCTGCTCGCTTGCCATGGAGCGATTCTCTACGACGGGCGTACTCGGCTGATCATTTCGCCCTTCGCGGGGCGGCCACCGCGGGCGTGCGCTGCGATCATTGTTCCGTGACGGAGGACGCGCGTTCGCCCGCTGGCCGCCACCGCGTTGTGATCGTCGGCGGTGGCTTCGGTGGCCTGAAGGCCGCCCGCAAGCTGGCACGCCACGACGTCTCTGTCACGCTCGTCGATCGCGTCAACCACCATCTGTTCCAGCCGCTGCTCTACCAAGTGAGCACCGGCATCCTCGCTGGGAGCCAGATCGCACCGGCGCTGCGCGACGTGTTCGTCGGGGCGCGGAACGTCCGCGTCATCCTCGCGGAGGTTCGCGGGATCGATCTGCAGCGGCGCACGGTCTCAGCGACGGCAGCCAGTGAGCTCACCCTGCCCTACGACACGCTGATCGTCGCCGCCGGCGCGCGCGATTCGTATTTCGGCCACGACGAGTGGGAGCGCGACGCGCCGGGCATGAAGTCGCTGGACGACGCGTACCGGATTCGCACGCGAATCTTGAATGCGTTCGAGCAGGCCGAGACGAGTGAGGCCGGCGGTGAGCGCGATGCCTACCTGACCTTCGTGATCGTCGGCGCGGGTCCGACGGGGGTCGAGCTGGCCGGCCAGCTCGCCTACCTCTCGCGCCACACGCTGAAGAACCACTACCGCGCGATCCGTAGCGAGGACGCGCGGATCGTCCTGCTAGACGCCGAGCCGAACGTCCTGCCGTCGTTTCCCGAGCGCCTACGGGCGAAGACCGCTGCGCAGCTGCGCCGCGTCGGCGTGGAGGTGCTCGTCGGTACTCGAGCGACGTCGATCGACGAACACGGGATCGATCTGGGCGGTCCAGACGGCGCTACGCGCATCGCCAGCCACACGGTCGTCTGGGCAGCCGGTGTCCGCGGGTCGGCGCTCGCCGAGCAGCTCGCCGGCGCGAGCGGCGTGTCGCTGGACAAGCTGGGGCGGCTCGAGGTCGCTGGCGACCTGAGCCTCCGCGGGCATCCGGAGGTCTTTGCGATCGGCGACATGATCGCGATCGACGGCGTCCCCGGGGTTGCCCAGGCGGCGCTCCAGGAAGGAGCCTACGTGGCTGCAGTGATAGCGCGCCGGCTTGCCGGTCGCGCGGCGCCGCCACCGTTCCGCTATCGCGACAAGGGCAACCTCGCGATCGTCGGGCGTAGCTGGGCGGTTGCAGACATCCGCGGGCTTCAACTCACGGGCTTCCTCGCCTGGCTCATCTGGGCGGGCGTGCACATCGCGTTCCTCGTCGATTGGCAAAAGCGCCTCGAGGTGATTCGCCGCTGGTTCTGGGAGTTCCTCACGCAGGCACGCCACGAGCGCCTGATCAGCGCGGTGAGCCTCCTGCCTGACGATCTCGCGCGGTCCGAGCTCGAGAGCGCGCAGCGACGGCGCTCGCGAGGGCACTCCTGAGCGACGATCGCGTCGCGTCGCGACGGGATAAGCTTGCGCCGTGTCATCGAAGCGGATCACGGCAGCGATCCTCGCGGTCTTGGGCGTGATCGCGATCGTCGCGGCGATCATCTACTTCACCGTCGCGGCCAAGTCCTTGCCGTCCATCCTGGGGACGCTCCATCACGCCGCCGGGCATCGCTCGCTGCGCGGGATCGTTGCCCTCCTGGTCGGTCTCGTGCTGCTTGGCGCCGCCGGCTGGATCGCTTTCTACAAGCCGCCGGCGGACATTTCCGACAGCGCCTGAGGCGCTCGCGCAGGACCGATGATTTTCGGCCGGGCCGGGAGTCTGCCTGTCAGAATGAGCTCCGTGGACTCCGCGCTGGTCCCGTCCGCACTGGAGGAGTCGTTCGCTGCTCACCGCGGCGAGCTCGTCGGCTACTGCTACCGCATGCTCGGCTCACCGTTCGACGCCGAGGACGCGGTCCAGGAGGCCTACGTGCGCGCGTGGCGCGGATTCGAACGCTTCGAAGGTCGGTCCGCGGTGCGCTCATGGCTGTACCGGATAGCGACCAACGTCTGCCTCGACATGCTCGGCCGGCGCGAGCGGCGCGTCCGGCCGATGGACCTCGGTGGAGCGCAGGCGCCGGTCGTCGAGAACCTGTACGAGCGGCCCGAGGCGACGTGGATCGAACCGATCCCCGACCCGGCGGAGGTCGCGGTCGCCCGCGACACGCTCCGACTCGCGTTCGTCGCTGCGCTGCAGCAGCTGCCCCCGCGCCAGCGCGCCGCGCTGATTTTGCGCGACGGATGAAAGTCAAGT
>PLFX01000048.1 GCA_003138355.1 Solirubrobacterales bacterium | reverse complement strand
TCCGCCGTTACCGCTGTCGCCCACATGGAGGACGCGGGGGCCGGCTACTTTGCCCTGGTGACACGGACCCGAGCACTGGGCCTCCCACCTCGGCTGCGACGTTAGTTTCCATCGGTGAGTTGGCGCACATAGGGAGCGCGAGCCGCCTGGAACTCCTCTTCGGTGATCGCTGCGGCATCACGCAATTTCGCCAGACGTTCCAGTTGGGCGAGCGGATCGGGACGAGAGGCATCTTCGGCCGAGTGACCGGAGAGCCGTCTGGCCGCTTCATACTGGACGAACAGGGGCGAGAGTTCCAGACGGAGCTGCGCAGGCGCCAGTTTCCCGTGGTGGAGGAGGATCTCACCTGTGCGCGAGCCGACTCGCAGGAGCGTGTTGGTCTTTGTTTTCCTGCTCGCTGCGTTCAGGATCGAGGCGACCATCATCCCCTCGACTGCGGCTCCTAGCCCGAAGCCGCCTCCTATGAAGCGACCCCCTGTGGTCTGAACGCCGCCCTCGATTTGGACGGCCGTGAGTTCGCTGTACGGCACCTTCGCTGTGGCTGAACTCATACCGCGAGCCGTGACGACGATTCCCTCCTTAGCCGCGGTCAGGCTGCAACGTGAGCCTGGCGTGATCGGAAAGCCGGTTCCGCCGACGTGTGTAAAGCCGGCAACGAACCGGACGTCCGCGTCCGAGTCGTCGTCGATCTGGCCGCGGCGTTCCAGCTCGTCGTAACGCGCCTGCGCCGAAAGCGCTGGGGTGCTGCGAACGGAGTTGGCCGCGCCGCAGAAACTGCACTTCCAGTCTGGCCGGCGGCCCACCTGGTTGGGTGCTCCGCACACAGAGCAGGCACGGAACGTGTAGGTGGCTCTGCATGTTTCGCAGGCGAGCTCAGCCGCGCCGGCAGGTACGCGTTGCGCTGTGCCGCAGACAAGACACGGGATTTCGACAACGCGCGTGGCTGACTCGTGGTGCGCCGCTCGCATCGCCTCGCCGATCCCCGGGCGCAGCTCGTCGAACGTGGAAGCGCTCTGGAGGGCACGTGCGAGGTCGTCGAGGTCGGTCAGGTCCCACCATTCCCCGCCGGGATCGTGGCTAGCACACGCTAGAGCTAGCCGCTCCGGCCGGTCACCACTCGGAAGAACATGAATCGTCTGCGCGCGAGCACCGCACTCATCGCACACAAGCTGGTCTGGGGCATGGGACATCCCGGCGGCTCCAATCGACGCTTGGCGAGCGGGAGGCAGCAGGCTCATGACGCCTGGTGCGTGCAACTCTAGAAGACTCACGCACGTCTCAGCGGCGGCCACTCTGCGTGGCGCCGCTTCTTCGAGCAGCGCCTCGACCGACGGGCGCGCATCACCACCGCTGGCCTTCGGGACGCTGCGCCGCCTCCCGCCAGCAGCGGGGGTACCGCCCAAAGTCAGCACTCGCGATCCTTCCGGACAGCTGCTGCTTCGAGGGCAAGAGCAGTCGTTCCCGGCGACGCTTGGCAAGGTCGAGTCGGTTAGCCTCGCTGCAATGCACCCGAAGCGCCACGCGAATCCGAACGCAACGCGACCGACGTTGCGCAACCGCGATATGGATGCTCTCGTTCGGCTCGCGTGGGACGCGGGCTGGTGGTGCGAGCGTGGGGGGAACAATCACGTGAAGTGCTACCCGCCGAACAACAGCAGGATGGTGCCGATCCCTTCAACACCGAGCGGTAGCCGCACCAAGGCGAACAAGCTCGCAGCGCTACGGCGCGGTGGCCTGGGGGCGTAAGCTTGGCCCGAGTGCATCCGCTCGATACCGCAGGAAATGACGGGACGACGACCGCCAACGCGGTCTTGTTTGTCGCGTTCCGTGAGCCGGTGCCGCGCGACCAGCTTGAGGCCGTGACGCTGCGTCTTCAGGAGGTGCTGGACGAGTACGCCGCGGACGCCGAGGGGGCGTCGGCGTCGGCGAACTTCGCGACCTCTGAGATCGAGATAGACCTCTCCCTCGTCAGCGACTCGATCAGCGCTGTGCACGAGACGATCGCGACCGTCGTCAGGGCGCTCGAACTTCACGGCGGCATCGACTCGGCAACGCTCGGTCCGTCAAGCCGCTCAGCCACCGCTCCGGCAGCAGAGATGACGGTCCGCTCGAGCGAGACCCAGCTCGTCGCTGCCTAGCGCCGACCGCCCGCGCAAGACAGCAACTCGCTGCTTGCGGACGCTCAACGAGCGCGTAACCCGAGCGTGTAGGCGCGTCCTGCAACCAGGGGTGAAGCGCCCGCATGGGCACCCCGTATGAGGAACGGCTGCTGGGACGCCACTGGTCGCCGAAGATCGGTGCGCGGCAGCCAATGATCACGGGAGTTCGAGCGTCCCGATAACCGGTCCGAATTAGAATCCCGCAACGGGGTGCCATCTGGGACACTGTCGGGCGTGAGCGCGATGAGCATCGGTTACGCGCGTGTGTCAACTGCGGAGCAGGATCTGACCGCCCAGCGCAACGCGCTCGAGGCGCTGGGTGTTGCTCCTAAGCGGATCTACGTCGACCACGGACTCACCGGGACGAACCGCGAGCGGCCGGGGTTACGGGAGGCGTTAGCTGCGTGTCGTGCCGGTGACACGCTGGTCGTGACGAAGCTCGATCGGCTCGCTCGCTCGCTCCCGGACGCGCGGGACATCGCCGACGAGCTGACCGAGCGCCAGGTCAAGCTGAACCTCGGCGGGTCAGTTCACGACCCGACCGATCCGGTCGGTCGGCTGCTGTTCAACATGCTCGCGATGGTCGCGGAGTTCGAGTCCGATTTGATCCGGATGCGTACGCGCGAGGGCATGGCCGTCGCTCGTGCCGCGGGGAAGCTGCGCGGTCGCCAACCGAAGCTCAAGCCGGCCCAGGAGGCGCACCTGGCGGCCCTGTACGAGGCTGGGGCCAAGACGCCTGGCGAGCTCGCCGAGCTGTTCGGCGTCGCGCGCTCGACCGTGTACCGCGCGATCGCGCGTGTACGCCAGGCCGTCTCCTGACGCGTCACGGCGTGTCGAAACAGTTCAGAGAATCTCCACGTTGCTGATCGACACGTCGCCGACGGTTTCGTCGCTTCGGCTGTAGGTCGCCTCGACGGACACGCCCATCGTCTTCGAAATCGTGCCTGTGCGGCTGCGGTATCGATACCCCTCGTCGTCGGAACCGTGCACGTCTAGCTCGGCATCGAGGTCCGCGTCGATCTCGACGTAGAGCGACAGCAACAGCTGATCCTCCGTGTTGACGATCACCTCTTCGACATCAACGTGGGAAAGGTGCCCCGCATGGACGACCTGTGCGCCGAGAATCTCCACGTCGTCGACATGGAATGCCGAGGTCGTCAGCCGCTCGGTCCCGATCCTGATGTTGCGGAGTTCCTCAGGCCGGAACTCATGGTCGTAGAGTCGGGCCTCAATCTCGTTTTCGAGGGCGCTTTCGAGTGCGGGCAGCATGCGCTCGACTTCATTGATGGCGACGACGTCTACGTCAACTAGCTCACGGACCAATGCGTGAAGATCTGTAGAAAGCCGCACGCCATTCTTGAGGTTTGCTGCTGCGAGTTCGGCCACCAGTTCGGCCGCGAGCGCCGTCTTGTCGGCCGTCTCGGCAAAGTCTCTGGTGTTCAGCGTGCAAAAGACCGTTGGTCCAATCGCGGCTTGCTCAAGGACCGATTCCCACAGCAGCGCGTCCCGATAGCCGGCGTCGCTGCCGGCAAATGGTTTCCGCCGATCCAACGCCTTCGTCAGGAGCTTGTCGTGCGGGACAGCAGGGAGTGCTGCGATTACGGCGTTCACCTCCCTGAGCGTGCGCCGCAGTCGATGCTCGTAGCCGACCGTGCTCGCCGTCGCCGAAACCGCCTCGGGAAGATCTACTTTCACGCCGAGGCGATCTAGCCCAGACGCAGCCTTTTCAAGATCCCTCGACTTCGCCGCGGCTTCCTCGCGGTGCTTGTTGGCTGCCTCACGGATCACGAGTTCTGGTATCACGAGTACCAGCTGTTCCGTACGGGCACCTTCGAGCAACAGCTTGAAGGCGTTGCCCGACCGAAAGTTCGCGACGAGCAGGTTTGCGTCCAACACCACGCGCTCGGTCATGGTTGGAAGTGTGCTGCATCGCGGCGCGCAACACTGTGGCTCTGAGCGGCCACGTCGAAAGTTTTCGCACTCACGCCAACTACCTCGAGGCGTTTTCGATGCTGTGCGCGACTCCATACCAGTCCGGTGTCGCTCGCCTGTTCACGCCGCTGGTGGATCAACTCGCGCTGCTTGCGCCGGCGGTGGCGGAAGCACCGAGCATGGCCCGAGCCGCGACGGTGAAGCCGGACCTCGAACAGGCGCGTGCAAGTCTCGTGAACGCGTGGGGTACGGAGTTGCTGCTCGCCTTCGGTGGGCAACTCGCGAGCCGCGACGACGAGCTGTTGCGGGTGATGAACAACTGGGCGGTCGTCCAGACCTATTACGTCGGCTATCACGCCATCCAGGCTCTCGTTACCGCACGGGGTCAGCCCAGGCCAGACAGCCACCCGAAGACTCAGGCGCAATTCGCGACGAGCTGGGCCGACCGATCGCTACATCTGCCCCCGTGGACCCTGGGCGCTAGAGACGGCGGATGGTGTAACCCCCCTCCGTACCACGCCATCGATGACACCCTGAGCCCTTGGGCGGCATGCGCGCCCGGCACATGCTGGGACCTCGCGGCGAAGGCTTTGCGGACGACGCGGGAAGAGACGCTCAAGCAGCGAATCCTGAAGGCCCGCGAACGCAAGAGGACCGCCAACCGCACGGCATGGCGCGAGGAAGAGCACGATCGTGAAGTCCGCGGTCGAAAGCCCCGTCCAGAGCCGACGTGGCCACGGCCTCAGCTCTCGCTCGAAGAGAAGCGCGTGGTAAACGCCAGCGTTCGCTCGTTTACGGTCTTGGATTACCTGTACCGGCTACGGATCAAGACCAACTATGAGGACGCCGGCATGTTCATCGATGGGCCTGAGGATCAGCTTGCCTCGAGCCGAGTGCACAGGAGCCTTGTCGCGCTGGCCGGATGCACGCTCCTCCTGCACGAGCTGCACATCGCAGCCCTTGTTGGGCGTGCGCGGATTCTCAACTGGGCAGATGACTGGCTAGGTCCCAACGCTCACGGACAGACGCTCGGCCTCGTGCTGAGGAGGGATCTGCTTGCGGCACACGCACCGACGTGAGCAGCCGTGCTCGCTCCCGCACTTGCCGCTTACGCGGCCGGTCGCCGAGAGTCGCGGCTATCGGAGCGGGGGGAAGCGTTCGCGAAAGCCTGTGGCGAAGCTCTGGAACGCGGTCGCCCGTTCGTCCCGGATCTTGCGCCTGTGGCGTGCGAGCTCCTCGCTATCCGCGATCGCACCACGGAGGGCATGCTCGAACTCGTTAGTGATCGCTGTGATGGAGAAGGCCAGCTGGCCGCCGCGCACATGCACGTTCGGGAAGTCGGCGGGCTTGTCACGAAACCGGGTGACGAGATGGCTGAGATCCAGGAAGGTCCCTCCTGGTTGGCAGAGTTTGAGTACGGCTAGCCAGCCGAACGTGCCGAGCCAGCGATCGTCGACGACGCTGGCGTCATCGAACAGTCGTACGTCGTCACTGCTCGCGGATCTCACTAGCTCCCGTAGGTCAGCCTGGAGGCGGTCGCGCGTCGCGGCGAGCTCGGCTGTCTTCGCGCTGGCTGCTGCGTAGCGCGAGCTGGCGAGAGCGACTGCCTTCTCGATTACGTCCGCGACCGCGTCCGGGCCAGCGTCGGGCTTGACGTGTACGAGGAGCATTCCGTTGAGGTACCAGTCGACGGTTGTCATCGCTGGACCGATGCCTGCCTCGCGCGCGGACTCGCTGAACGCGTCGTTGAGCGCGTTTTCCCATGCTGTTCGCCCGCGGCCGGGGACGTTGGCTAGCTGGACGACGATGCGGTAGCG
Source organism: Solirubrobacterales bacterium (assembly GCA_003138355.1). Classification (GTDB taxonomy): domain Bacteria; phylum Actinomycetota; class Thermoleophilia; order Solirubrobacterales; family Solirubrobacteraceae; genus Palsa-513. The sequence continues at coordinate 3,412 of PLFX01000048.1, read as the reverse complement.
GCCTGGCTGACCCGGAAGGTCGGGCAGCAGCTCGACTTGGCCACCGAGGATCTCGATCGTGGCTCCATCACCCGTGTGCGGAGGCTCAATGGCTTCTCTGTGCGCGTCCCAGCGGTCGGCTGGATAGCCGTGGTCGAAGATCTCCCAGCGCACGATCCAGCCGGTCACGAAGATCAGGGCCTTTCGGGCTTCTGCCTCGCTCGGGATCCATCCGGTTTGTTCGAGTTCAATACGAGCGCGGCGCAGCCATGTGTATTCGCCTATGTCGCTAGCAAAGGGCTGTATCTCGAGGAACTCGTCCACCTCTTGTGTTGGGGGTGGAGGCGGCGCAATCTCCTCGTCGGGGTCGACTGCTTGTGGCGCGGGGAACAGGACTTCGGCGCGTTGCGCTCGCCAGCGCTTGCGTGCCTCGTCGAGAGCGTCCAGCGCGAGAGTCAGGCTCTGGGCAGGGTCGCTCGCGAGTGCCTCCTCGCTCCACCGGAGACGGGTTCGCAGCTCTTGATCTTGAACGGCGTTGGACAGGAGGATGTCCGCGAGCGCCACGCCGAACGCCGCGGTGCAGAGAGTGTCGATCAACGTGATCGTCGCAACGCTCCAGTTGTGCATCTGGGTGACGTCCGGAGCGACGCCAGCGTGCTGAGCCAGATTCCGCGCCTGATGCATCTGGTTCACCCCGGCCCATCCCCGGAGCGAGGCCTTCGGCAGCACATCGCCGACGGCTTTGTAGAGGCTCGGCACGCTCGCACGTTCCGTCGGTCGAACTCCGAGTTCACGACTCGCGAGCCACAGGGCGTATTCGCACGCGCCGTCGAGCGCGATCAACGCGAGATGGCGCCCCGCTTCCGAAGTGTCATCCGCCCGCCGCCTCGCATCCTCCGTCAGAAGACGGAGTCGCACAAGCGCGGTTACGGTGGGGAGGTCCGTCGAGCTCGGCAGAGGCACGCGCAGAATCATGGCGCCTCGACGCTGCACCCGGGACTCGCGCGCGCGGGCAGAGGAAGCGCGCGGCGGCAGTGCCGGTCGTGCCGTGGGCGGTCGCGCGGAGCGGGTTGGCTGAAGCTATGCAGGACGACCGAGCTTCGTGCAACCGTGGTGACGCGATGAATGAGCTCTTCGACTGGCTCGATCGTCTCGAGGCACTGGCGGTGCGCGCCCAGACGGAGCCAGTGGCAATCACGGAGCATCTTCATCGTGTGTTCGCGCCGTCGAGGCTCGACTTCGACGAGTTCCTCGTGCGGGTTGAAGACGGCCGCCAGGAGGCGTACGCCTTTGGTGCGCTACCTGGGCACCTCTCTGTCTTGGCTTGGCCGGACGAGGAGCCGGCCGGCGGAACCCTTGGCGATCAGGCGATCGCCGCCCAGATCGGGGGGCTGCTGACGCTCGCCACGAATCGCCGTGTTCAGGTTGCAGCAAGCGACATCGTGCTGACGAGGGAGGGGTCAACCAACCGCGTGTTCCTCCCGACGAATTCCGTCTTGGACCGCGGCCTCTCGGCTCCGATCACCGTAGATCCTCGCAGTGAGCTGAAGACGCTACTCGAGGCGGTGTATGGGCTCGCGGCCGAAGACCGAGAAACGATTAGTGCCGCGATCGAGCTGCACTACGCCGCGACGCTTCTGATCAACGTCGATCCCAACGCCGCGTATGCGCTCGTCGTCGCTGGGCTCGAGCGACTATCTCGCCGGTACGGAGACGTCCCGGTGGACTGGCGCGACTGGGAACACGCGCCGCGGATGGACCTCGCGTTCGAGGAGCTTGCTCTCAGCGATGACCAGATCGCCAGGCTGCGTGCCGAGATGCTCGCGGACCGGCACCTGCGCCTCCGCCACACCTTCGCGTCATACGCGAGCGAACGTCTGACCGATGAATTCTGGTCGCTCGAGATGGACGATGCTGTGCCCGGGATAGAGATGACGCCCGACGGCAGCGCGATCTTCCGCGGCGTCGGACTCGCACAGCCAATCCCCATCTCAAAATTGGTCCCAAGCGACCGGGCCGTTCTGCGTAGACGACTCCTTAGGTCGTACGACGCGCGCTCTTCCTATGTGCACGAAGGGCGCCGCAGGGAGGCCGCAGCCGCCACCGTCGGCGAGATCGTCGGACGCGAGGGCGCCCCGACCGAGCCACTCGCGTTTGCCGGTCTGCGCATGATCTTGCGCGAGCTGGTCTTGGCCGAGCTGGCCCAGCGCAGTACGGGCCGCGATCTACCGCCGCCAGTCATGCGCCACGGCCCGACCGCCACCGCAGCCGCCCTGGAGTCGCGCCTACAGCCCATCGCCGGCGCGATCACGGCAGCGGTTCTGGGTGCTGCGTCGCTTGAGAAGTTTCTAATCGTCGCTATTGCGCAGCGCATCGCGAATCGCGACGGGGTTACTCCGGCGCTGACCGCCGAGCTGTTTGAGCTTGAGCAGCAGACGGCCGGGCGCTTGCTCGGCCGACTCCGCGAGCTCGACATCGCTGACGATGTAGCGGACCGTATCGACCACGTCATTAGCCGGCGGAACTGGCTCGTGCATCACGCCATGGAAGACGCGGAACTCGTGATCGCAATGGAGACAGGCGAAGGCCTCGACGCTGTCGTCCAGCGTATCGAACAGATCGCTGTCGACTGTCAAGAACTCATCAACGAGTTCGCCGTCTCGGCGCTGCAACCACTCCTGGCGACATTGAATGTCACGCTTCCGCAGGCGATCGAGATGATCACCTCTGCAGACCCGGAGACGGTGGCTCCTGAGCTTCGCGAGCAGTTTGCTGCGGTGAGATCCATGCTCGGCTGGGTCGATATCTCGAACGTCAAACCCGGCGAGGCCGACGCGGCTGGCGATGGGTAGCCGTATGACCAAGGAACCGGTACGCGCTTACGTCACCGCGGCGGCCGCCCGGTCCTGGGCAATCCCCGCGCCTGCGAGGCAGCCCAACCGCCCAGCCGGTTGACCGTAACAACGCCTGATACGCCGCTAGGTCAACCATCGCGCGGACGATCGCGCGTCCTGATTTTGGGCGAGGCTGTCGGAGAGAGTTGCTGCGGCCTTGGCTGTCGACGCCCGGACAGTGATGGCCGGATTCAGCCAGCCGCGATCGTTTCTGTCAGCTGGTGGCTGCTGCTATCTGGTGGTTGTGGAGCTTTCCGAGGTTGTGGGTGGCGGCGATCAGTCGCCATTCCGATAGCGCGGCGGCGCGACCGCGGCGCTGGAAGCGGTCGATCTTGCGGTTGTGTTTGGTGTGTCCGAAAACGGGCTCGACGGTCTGTTTGCGCTGCTGGTAGATCGCGTGCCCGAACTCGGTCCGAAGGACACGGCGCATATGGTCATAGAGCCCGCCGGTCCAGCCGGCGCGCGGTTTCTCTTGGAGGTCTGAGTCCGGGGGCACCAGGACCTGTGTGCCGCCCATGACGATCTTCTCCATCTGGCGT
>PLFX01000036.1 GCA_003138355.1 Solirubrobacterales bacterium | reverse complement strand
TCTCACTTGACATAGGAGCAACAGGACCACGATTTCGCGATTGCCTCTCGCACCAGGCTGTCGCCTCGGAGAGCGACAGGGGAGTGTCCGAGCAACGTTGTCGGGAAGGACAGCCCCTCTCGTAGCGCCTCAGGTCGTCATGCCGGTTGGGGGTGGGGGCGCGTAGCGGTGGGTCGTTGGCGGGCGCAGCGGTGTCCCGCCCGTGATCTCGTCGCTGTCGCGGAACAGGCACAGCGCGAGGGAGGCTGGTCGGGCTGCGCTTGGTGCGAGGACACCGATAGCCGTCACGCCAGAGCCGTTCGCCGGCCGCTTGGAATGCCGGCCACTTGCGGCGGGTTGGGCGGGGTGGTGGCAGCTTGCGCGACGCGAGCTTCACCGTGGTTGAGAGGTCGGCGATTTGTGCTGCATTGACGTGCCAGCGCCAGAGGTCGCGTGGCATCTGGCGGTCGGGCGGGATGGCGAACTCGGCGAGCGTTGGGACACTGTTTGGGTGAGCTCCATCAAGATCGGCTACGCGCGTGTGTCCACAGCGGAGCAGGACCTGCGCAGCCCAACGGCGTCGAGGCACTCGGCGTTACGCGCGAGCGCATCTACGTCGACCACGGCCTGACCGGCATCAATCGCGAGCGGCCCGGGCTGCGCGAAGCGCTGGCCGCCTGCTGCGCCGCCTCGCAGGGTGGCGGGGCGCTGGAGATGGTGCAGTTCGGCGTTATCCCCCATGAGTCGAGCATGTTGGCGAGGACGTCGTAGGCCGGTCTCGGCTTCCCGTCGTAGTAGAGCAGCGCCGTGTCCCAGCTCGTGTGGCGCTTTGGTGGGCGCCACTCGTAGAGGTAGATCCGCGCGATCCGTGCGCTCAGCCCCGCGACCTTCGTCAGCAGGAAGCGGTCGACCTTCGCCTCGTGGCGGACGGTCAGCGGGAATCCCGGTCTGCCGCGATGCGGGAAGCGGACGATGCCACCGGTCTCGGTGATCCAGATCTTTCCGTGAACGGCACGCAGTAGAAGCCTGGTCGAGCGCAGCGACAGGTGGTTGGCGCTGACGTAGTTGTTGAGCGCCCAGTAGGCGGGCTGCGCGTGCGCGAAGTGCATGAACTCCCGCGCCCAGCGCACCATCGGCACAGCCTGCCGGCGCGCGCTGATGTCGAGCAGGTCGGGAGCGACGATCGTGCAGCTGCGGCAGTCGCGGCGCAGAGCGAGGTAGTAGCGAGCCGCGCGTCGCGGGCTCTGAGCGATCTTCTCGCCGTAGTAGTTCGCCTCGTCCCAGGTCACAAACTCAGTGACCCATGGGTAGAGCTTGCGAAACCGAAGGAACGCCCGACTGAACTGGGCCACGGTCGGCAGCCGTCCAGACTGGCCCTTGCGCTCGGAGTGGTCGAAGACGATGACCGGCGTCAGGCCGTCGGTGCGTGCGTCCTCGAGCCAGGCTTGCAGGACGTCGCGCCGGTAGGGGCTTCGGTAGGCGCGCGAAAGGACATCCCACGCCATGTCGAAGCGCACGTTTTTGATCCCGAGCGCGAGGAAACGGGGATCGCTGAACATCGCGAGGTTGTTGTCGCCGATCCCGACGAGGGGGCGCCGGTTGACGGTGCCGGTTAGGCTCGCCGAGGAGCTCCTCAGCGAGCTCGCTGAAGCGGTCGTCACCGTCGGCGTCAACGCCGCCAGCAACGCGGCAACGGTCAACGCCAAGAGCAGGGCAATGACCGCCGCGCTGACGACCAACAATCTGGCTCGCACCTGTCCTCCATTCTCCTCTATTTCTTCCCACGCGCTCATGAGTTCTCCTGGGGGCTGCGTTAGGTATGGCTGTCCTAGCCATCGATGAGCTCAGGGTGGGCGCTGGCCGCGGTCAGCGCGTCAACGCCGCGGGTGATCGTGGCGTCGAGCAGCGTGGCGACGCGGCCCGCTCGCTGATGCGTGTGAGCGTGGTCTTTGCGCGCGATTTGCAGCAGCGCGAGGAGCGGCGGCTCGCCAGCATTGAGGTCAACGATCTCAACAACATGCAAGGCCCCGGTAAGCGCCAACAGCCGCTCGACCTGCGAGAGCCCGCGAACCAGTACCAGCCGCCGGCCATCGCGGCGAGCGCTACGGCTCGCGTCGGCGATCGCGCCGACGCCTGAGCTGTCGACGCGCGTCAGTCCGCGGAGATCGACGACCACGGTCCGCGCACGCCGCGCTGCCTGACCCAAGATCTGCGCGAGCCGTGGCGCGGTAGTGAGATCCAGCTCGCCGGTGACGCGGATCCATGCCGCGCCGCGACCTCCGTCGCCCAGCGTGCAGCCGAACGGCGGCTCAACGACTTCTGAAAGGACTGGTGTGGCGGGCATCGCGCCTCCGAGGGGTAAACAGTTCCTCGAAAGTCAGCGCGTACTGCCAGCCCGCTACAGGCCGACCTCACCGCGATGCCCTTCGCCCGTCAGGCTACTCCCCGGGGCCGGCTCTGGTCAACTCCCCGCGCGCGTGTTGTCAGTTGACTGACTGAGGTGGTCCGTCTCCGCGCAACAGCACGCCTGAACGCCCGGTTGCCGGTGGCCGTGTTTGGTCAGTCAGCGAAAGAGCGCGGCGCGCCGGCTGCAAGCTCGGCGTGGTCAACGAGGTCCGTCGGGGCGAGGATGAAGACCTCGCACATCATGTCCGGGTGCTGCTGGTTGCCACTCATGAAGCCGATCACGCGCCGCCCAGTCGCACGCTCGATGACCTCCTCAAAGCGGCCGCGCATCAGGTCCTGGAACGCCATCCGCTGCTCGATCACCGCGGCACCACGCCCACCCTCAAGCAGCGTCTGCTCAACGCGCGAAAAGCCGCCGCGCAGCACGCACACGACGAGGTCATCCGCATAGTAGGACTTCGTCCGCGTCGGCCCGTGACCGTAGAACTCCTTCAACAACGCGACCATCCCATCGGAGATCGCGGTCAACACGTCACCGTGCCTAAGCGAAGTGCTTTGAGCGTCTCGAGTGTTCACAGCAGAATCGGATGAGCCCCACGAGAGCGAAGGCCACCAAATCGTAGCCCACACCGCACCGGCCGAGGGCGACAGCGAAAAGCCGCGTTGGCACCCGCTCCCCGAGCCACGCGCCCCCTTTCGCGGCGTGACAGGGACACTCTGGACAACTGGGGCGGTCGCTCCCCCAACGGAAGATTTGCAGGAGCCTGCGGAGATCGTCCGCCCGTTACCGCAACCGCCCAGGACCATAAGTCTTGACTTCTAATTAGTGCTGGCTTATAGTTCTGTCGTGGCGTGGGAGATCTTGCTGACCGAGCGGGTCGAGCGCTGGTTGCTTGAGGAGCTTGACGACGCGGGACGGGTTCAGATCATTCCCGCTATCGACAAGCTCGAGGAGGTCGGGCCGACGCTCGGCCGGCCGATCGTCGATCGAGTGAAGGGCAGTCGCCACCACAACATGAAGGAGCTGCGCTCTACCGGCGGCAACATTCGCATCCTGTTCGCGTTCGACCCGCAACGTCAAGCGATCCTCCTGATTGGGGGCGATAAGACCGGTCAGTGGACCCGCTGGTATGCCGAGAACATCCCGATAGCCGACGACCTCTACGACGCGCACCTGGAGAACCTCTGATGACCAACACGAAGATCAAGACCGCCCCGTGGAGCGCTGTTCGCAAGCGAGCAGTCAAGCCCGGTGATGAGCCGCTGATCGCTGCGGAGCGCGAGATCCTCGAGGCCGAGCTGCGGCTTGCGGCGCTGCGCAAGCACCGCAAGGCGAGCCAGACGACGATCGCGAAGCGTCTCTCCGTGTCGCAGTCGAATATTTCCCAGCTCGAACGCGGCGCCGATCCGCGACTGTCGACGGTCGCGAGCTACGTCGACGCGCTCGGCGGGAAACTCGAGCTCGTCGCCGTGTTCGACGACGAACGAATCCTCATCTGACGACGTACGCTCGACGAGACTATCTAGCTGCTGCTCCCACCAGGGGTTAGCCGAACCGTTGGAGGCCAGCGGCGGCCGGGATGACGGGTGCTGTGCGGTGGTGGACGGTGTCGATGATCTCGGCGTTGTCGATTCCTTGGAGGTAGATCGAGGTGATGCCGAGGTTGGCGTGCCCGAGTTGGCGTTGGATCACGACGATCGGCACGCCTTCGCGAGCCATCTCCACCGCGTGAGCATGGCGGAGCTGGTGCGGCGCGAAGCGGCGTCTGACTGCTGCTTCGACGGCGGTTCGCCGTAGCTGGAAGCGGACCGCGTCTTGTGTCCATGGCCGGCCTTGGTTGGGGCCGTTGATGATGCAAAACAGCGCGCCCACGCGCAGTTGCTCACGGATCTGCAACCACGGCTCGAGCTGCTGCCAGCCCCATGCGTCCATGCCGACTTCGCGGCGCTTGCCGCCTTTGCCGCGGCGCACGAGGATCGCGCCACGACCCGGGTCAAGATCGCTCTCGCTCAGCGCGAGCGCTTCGCTGACACGAAGCCCCGAGCGCCACAGCACGACAATCATGCCGCGCAGCCGATCGGCGACCGGGCCCTCGCCCGCGGCGCGCATAACCCTGACGATCTCCTCCACCGTCGGAGGATCCGCCGGATAGCGCAAACCCTTGTTCCTTGGCGAGCGACCAGCGTGATAACCCGGGACTGTCGCCGGCGACCGGCGACGACCATTGCAATCCAACAGAACGGTTTCCACGACATCTCCTCACGTTGCTTGACAAGGAGAGAAATCGTGCTCGGCCACGCCCCGCAAGCCCAGCCACGGGCACAACCTTTCAACAGGGCAATTTGGGCCGGGACCGGTAGCGAGCCACGTTGTTCGCGCGCTCTCGCTCTTCATTGTGG
>PLFX01000049.1 GCA_003138355.1 Solirubrobacterales bacterium | reverse complement strand
ACATAAGGCCCCAACCCACCCCAGGCGAGCGGCGCCAGGTGCGTGTCATGCGCCAACCGCTGGTTGAGCTCCAACTGCGCAACACTCGCACTAGAGGCCGGCACGGGCACGCGGACCGCCGCCGAAGCGTCTTTCCCCCCCGCTTCCGCCACCGAAACCAGAGCAAACATCGCCCCGACTGCCGCACCGAGGCAGGCAAGCCGGACCAGCGTCGTCCTCCGAGTCACCCCGCGCAAGCTGGTGATGCTAGCCCTTCCCCTTCGCGTTGGCTGATGGAAGGTGAGGGACATGACCGTTCGCCCGAGGGCGCAGTCGGCGCCGATCGTAACGCGGGTCCCGGAGCCGTCGAACCGGCGCGGACGTGACCTCGGACACCGGTGTTAGGTCGGCGCCGGTGGTCGAGGATCAGCCGTCTGCGGTTACGGCGTCAAGCTCGATCCCGCTGGACTTCAGCTCGACGAATGGCAGCTGCACGGCATCCGACTGGACTTTGACGCGGGCACGGATCGCCATACGCTCACGCAGGATCATGCGCAGGATCCGCACGCCGTCGCGCATGGCGTTGAGCTTGCTCTCGCCGAAGATCCGCTCGTGCTCCATCGAGGGAACCTCGCGAATCTTCAGCTTCGCGCGTCCGGCACGAACGTGGATCAGCACCTCGCCCTCAAAGCCGCCGCGATTGACCTGGAGATGCTTCAGGCAATCGGTCCAGAAGGCGTTGTAGCCGTAGGTGAGATCGGTATATGGCGTCCGGAACAGCAGGTTGACGATCGCAGTGAGCCCGCGGTTGCCGAAGCTGCGCAGGCGCGTGAGATCGAGGCTGCCACCGCCGTCGAGGTAGCGGGAACCCTTCGCGTAGTCGCCGCCGTCGAGCAGCGCGCCGACGAAGCGCGGGATCTCCGCGGGGTCGGTCGAGCCGTCGGCGTCGAGCATCACGATGATGTCGCCGGTCGCGGCGGCGAAGCCGCACGCGAGTGCGTTGCCCTTTCCCGAAGCGTTCTGGAGCACGACGCGGATGTCGGGACGAAGCATCTGCGCGACCGCAACAGTGTCGTCGATCGAATGGCCGTCCACGAGCACGACCTCGTCGACCATCTCGGGGATCCGGGTCAGGACGTGGGGCAGGTTACCCGCCTCGTTGAGCGTCGGGATGATCGCGCTGATCCGCGGCACCACCGGTCGGCCCGGTCCCCCTCGCAGCTGGTCGACAAAGGTCACGCCATCAGTATGTCGTCTCGCAACCCTTACCACCCGGGCAATTTCTCCCCCACTCCACACCTCCATTAGCCTCAGTCCCATCCTCATTTCCCCAAGCCGGCGAGGCATTGTTATGGCGTCCGGGCCACACAATACAACGCCGCCCCCGCGAGAGATCCGACCCGCCGACGGCGACGGCTAAGCCGCTACCGCCAGGTCAGGGAACGCAAGCTGCGAGTCGCCGACGTCGGTGCTCGGCAGCGGATCCTCTTCGAGGCCGAGCGCTCGTTTCCGCGACCTCGTGCGGATCATCCGGTCGGCGACTTGAGTCGCAGCGCGTGGCCGGACACAAGACGCATTGCGGCTCGAGCCGCGCGCGAGGCCACGATTGCAGCACGCGAGTGCTCCGGCGTCATCGCGCGCGCAGCCGCCGTGGTCACGTGCAGGTGCGTGCCCGCCGCGAGGCCCGGCGCGCTCACCACCTCAAGCTCGACCGTCGGCCCGGACTGTGCGACTTCGCGGTACTCGCCCTCGCTGTCGAGGACTCGGTTGTGCAGCACACGTCCGCGGCGGCGGATCGGCCAACGCCCGACGTTCAGCTTCACGATTCCCTCGCTTCCCCCGGTTTATCAGCGGGCCGCAGCTCGCTCCGTGGACCGAGATACTCGACGTTTACATCACTAATCAACCCAGGTCACGCTACTACGCGGCTAGTCGGACTGCCGAGCCGGGCGCTCGCGAGCCCAAGTACCATGTACAGATGCCCGGTCTTTGGGAGCGGTAAACGGCCGCGCGAATGGGGCTCAATCTTCTCGAGGACCTGGCGGAGGCCTCGCTCCCGAGCCGGCACTGGCGTGGGACCCAGGCAGCATTGGCAACATTAGGCTCGGTGATCCACGCTGCCGTGCGAGCCGTACAGTTGGCAGCTGATCCAATTCCCGCAAGCGCGAGCAAGCGGCAGCACGAATGATCGAAATGAGCCTGCAACAAGACCATAGCCAGCGATTGACCCGCTGGAGCGGCGGCGGGATCGCGGACGGCCGCTCATCGCATCGCGCTCTGTACCGGCGCGGCGTCGCGATACTGGCGCTGTTCCTCATGCTGTCGGTCGGTGTTCCCTCGACCGCCGCCGCCCAGGTGCCCACGGTGACGAGCACTCGCCACGAACGGGTCCGCACGCCCGGCGAGTACGCGATCGTCGTGTCCATCCCGCCCGTCGCAGTCGCACAATCGATCACCGTCGCTGCCGCCAACCAGGTGCAGCGCCACGTCCAGATCGGACCGTCTGCGGTGCACCTCGCGTTCCACGTTGACGTCCCTCACCACAGCTACATCGTGCTCGCGACCAGCAAGGGAACGCCAGTGCACTTCACTGTGGCTGAGGCGCTTCAGCAGCCGCCCTCCGGCGCCACCGGCACGTCCGGGACTACCGGCCAGACCGGCGCCACCGGTGCGAGCAGCCCGACCGGAGTGGTCGATATCGGGGCGCCCGACGGCCCGTACAACACGCTCGTCTGGTCCGACGAGTTCAACGGACCGGCCGGAAGTGCGCCAAACCCGGTCAACTGGACGGCAGACGACTATGGCGCGTGCGGCACCGGCACCCTGTCCACAAACACCCAGAACCTTGCGAACGCCTCACTCAACGGCGCCGGCGACCTCGCGATCTCGGCGCTCGCCGGCCCTGCCGGGGGGTACACCTCGGCCGCACTCGACAGCTACGGGAAGTTCTCGTTCGAGTACGGGAGGCTCGAGGCACGGATCGCGGAGCCGGCGGGAGTCGGGCTGTGTGCGCAGTTCTGGCTGCTTGGGAACAGCGCCACGCTCGGCCCCGAGTGCTGGCCAAACTGCGGCGAGATCGACGTCCACGAGGCGCTTGGCAACCTCCCCCTCCAGGCCGATGCGTTCCTGCACGGACCCGTGCCAAACCAGCCCGGCTATCAGCAGTGGGGTAGCGGGATCGAATCGGCGCTCCCATTGACCAGTGGCTTCCACACCTACGGGATCACGTGGCGGCCCAACAAAATAACCTGGACGATCGACGGTGTACCGTGGGTGACGGCGACGCCAAGATCCCTGACCAGCGGATCGACGTGGGTCTTCAACGGTAACCCGTTCCACATCATCCTCGACCTCGCGGTGGGAGGTTGGCCGGGGCCGCCGAACGCGAGCACGAAGTTCCCCGCGACGATGCTCGTCGACTGGATCCGCCTCTACCAGTAGCGCGGCGGGCCCCGCCGAAGCGGCCAACGCGGTTCAAGCAGATGTGCGCGCGTAGCCGCGCTGCTGGCGACGGCTCGCAAGGTACGCGAACGGGCCAGCGGCGATGCCCGCCCGCTCGATCCAGTCGTAGCGGTGGTCGTACGCCGGGCCTTTGCGCACGTTCTTGCGCGACGTTGGGTCAAGCAGGTAGCGGAGCGCGCGGGGCAGCCGGCGCAGCACGGCCAGCGCCTGCCCGCCAACCATCTGCTTCATCACCATCGCCGATAGTCCGACGCCGTAGCAGAAGACCTCGCGACGCACGTGGTCGGTCGCATCCGGATGGCGGTGGAAGATCATCGCCGCCGGTTCGTAGACGATCGTATGGCCGGCCAGAAGCAGCCGCACGTAGAGATCGAGATCCTCACCGCCGCGTGCGATCGTGCCTGCTCCCAGCGCCTGATCGAATCCGCCGAGCTCGTGAGCGATTTCACGGCGGATCGCCGTGCACGCACCCGAGCCGTACTCCCCCGCGGCGAACGGCGCCAGTGGCGAGGTGGGCGTGCTGATGTGGAACACCCGGCGCTCGAAGCCCTTGCCGAAACCGGCGAACTGCTCGATGAAGACCTGCTCATCGGTCTCGAGGTCCGCCGGCAGGATCAATCCGGTGACGCAGGCGACATCAGGCTCGGAGGCAAACGCCCGGCCGAGCCAGTCGATCCAGCGCGGGTTCACCAGCACGTCGTCGTCGGTCACGGCGACGACGTCGCCGGTCGAAGCGTCGATGCCAGTGTTGCGTGCCCAAGAGAGCCCGACGCGAGACTCCTCGACATACCGCACGCGCTCGTCGTCGCCGAACCGCTCGCCAAGCGCCGCGGCGACCGGCGAGCCTTGGGGCCGGTTTTCGACGACGATGACCTCGAGCGGCGCCGGGTCACAGGCGAGCACGGACGCGACCGTCGCGAGCAGCGACTCGGGCTGAGCACAAGTCGTAACAACCACGCTGACGCTGGGCACGGCGCCGTAGCGCGGCACCGATGCGGCGGTTTCTGGCGGCAGGTCCGAGAACAGACTGCGAAGCTCGGCCGGCTCGATGCGCGTCCCGCCATCGAGCGTCAGCGATTGCACAGCTAGGGGCACGCCGCCGCGTGTCGCGATCAGCAGTGCGCTGCGGTACGGATCGCCCTCGCGGGCCAGCTCGAGTGGCTCCGCGCGATCCAACTCGATCGTGCGTACGGCGACGGGTGCGAGCAACGAGCTGCTCGGGTGCCGCTCCGAGGGTGTGCCTGCTTCCGCCATCCTACGGCGCACCCGCGTCGTCGCTGCGACGCTTCAGCGTCTCGACCCGTCGGCGGAGTCGACGCGCTCGGCGCGCGGCGCGGGTGCGCCGGCGCTCCTTCCTCCAGGCGAGCGGCAGTCCGTGTCCCGTGAGCACCAGCGCAAGCCGCTCGGTGGACGTGTCGTGCATCACCGTCCAGCGGGCAATCGCGAACGGGTCGTCGAGCGGATGCGAGAGCGCGTTCTTGACCGCCACCGCAGAGGTGAAGCCTGCTGCGATGACCGCAGCGCGGACGTGGCGATCATAGGCACCGTGCGGGTAGGCGAACGTTTCGATGCGACGTTGCATGTGCTGTTCGAGAACGCTTCGCGATTCCGCTATCTCCTGCGTCGCGTCCGCGAGCGGAATTGACTCCAGATACGGATGCGACACCGTGTGGGCGCCGACCTCGGTTCCCGCCGCGGCGAGCTCGCGGAGGGCGGCGACGGACGGGCCGTCCGGAAGCCCGATACGGTTGGTCTGGACGTAGATCGTGCTCGGGATACCCGCCTCGCGCAGGCGCTCGACGGCAGCTTGCGTGTTCGCAAAGGTGTCGTCGAACGTGACGGCGACGGGTCGTGCGGGCAGCGGTCGATCGCCGCGCAGACCTGCTACGAGCTCGGAGATGGTCATCGCCGTGCACCCAGCATCCGCGATCGCGGCGACGTGCTCGCCAAAGAGCTTCGGCGTGACCGTGTAGGGCTCCTGTCCGACGGCAGGTTCGTCATCGACCGAGTGATAGAGCAGCACGGGAATCGCGAAGCCGTGCACGGGACGCATCGATGCGAGCGTCATGCGCCGCTCCCAATTCGTCTGGCGCCGGTGAGCAGCAGTGCCCGCGTGCGACCGTAAGCCCAAGTGGTCGCGGCGAGGCCGACGATGATGGCGCCGGCTCGTCTGAGCCCCCCGGTGCGGCCGCGGAACGCGCCGGCGATCTCGCGTGCGACCGCGCGCGGCAGGACCGAGCGCACATAAGCCCGTTCCGAGCGGAGCCCGTCCCGCGTCCCGGCCAGAGCGGTCAGGTAGCCCTTCGCGTCGCCCTCGACCCGGCAGCGGCGCAGGAAGAAGCGCCACGTGGCGCGCTGCGCCGGAACGGCGTGGCGGACGCGCGCGCGGGGCCGGTACACCCAGTACCGGCCCGGATACAGATTCGCGGCGCGGATGCAGAACTCGGTCTCCTCGGCGGTGCCGGACACGCTCTTGCCGCGCTCGAGCCGGCTTAGCTCCGGTGCGAACGTGCCCGTACGCCGGAGCACGTCCGCGCACATCGACATGTTCGCGCCGATCGGGCTGCGGATCTTCCCGTTGTCGACTGGCAGACCAACGTAGGTACAACCAACAACCCAGTCGAACTCTGCCGGGAACCAGGCGGGGCGTTCGGTCTCCCACAGGGGATCGACGCGACCACCGGCGCCGAGCACTTTCGGGTCGTCGTAGGCGGCGTGCATCTCTTCGAGCCAGACGTCGTCGGCGATTGCATCGTCGTCGAGAAACGCGAGGATCGCGCCGCTGGCGTGGTCACCGCCGGTGAGTCGCCCGCCCGAGAGACCGGCGGCGTGTGTGTTCATCAACACGCTGACGCCTTCGATGCGCTCCTCCGCGCGGCGCTTGAGCTCCTCGTTTCCGTCGATCACGACAATCGTTTCGAGCGCCGAATAGGTCTGGTTTTGCACCGACTCAACGGCTCGCACCAGGTCATCCCAGCGTTCGAGCGTGTAGGCACAGATGATTACCGAGACGCTGTCGCCGACGACCCGCGCCGACGGTCGAGCTTCGGCAAGCGACCCTGGCATCCGATCCATTGGCACCAGCGTAGCGAGGAGGACAGAACCGGGTGGGTAGCTAACTTACCCGCGGTCCGCCAACGCGGCGTCCTTCGCGATGACCGAGCCGACAAGCCGGACCGGGGACGAATTCCCCGAGGCACGATCGGCACCGCTGCGCAATAGTAGTGGGGTGCGGGACCATTGGGCGTTGGGGAAGGCGCGCGCGTGTAGCTGCGCGTTGAGCGGGGCGAACCGTTGAGGCGTCGTCTGATCACGGCTTTCGCGATCGTCGCGCTCGCCGCCACTGGCGGCGTCGCCGGCGTGAGCCTTTCGAGTGGCGGCAGTGCTTCGCATCGCCTTACCGCGACCTCGCGGCCGCTCGTGCTCGCGGATCGTCCCGAGGCTCAGCCGCGCGTCTCCACGGCGCGCGCAGGTCACCGCCGCCATCGCCTGCCCGAGCCCGCGAGCGTCCGGAGAGCCGGCAAGCCCGCAACAACGCACGTCGGCGGCGGGAAGCCCGCCAGCACGGGCGCTCACCGGCGGTCGGTGCCGGTCGCGCACATCGCCGATGGGACAGGGTTGGCAGTGACCGCAACCGTCACGGGCGGCACCGGCGGCACGATCAGCGGCACGATGTCGGTTAGCGGCAGCTGCGGCCCAGCCGGCACGACGGTGACATGTAACGCCACCGGCGCGGACACCGTGACGCTCACGGCCAGCCCAACGAGTAGCAGCTTCACGTTCGCGGGCTGGACGGGGGGCACGTGCGGCGCATCGGCAGGCACCAACGCCCAGTGCACGATCGTCGCTGCTACGACAACGGGGACCGCAGACTCGGAGACAGCCACCTTCAATGCGGTCGTGATAGCCCAGGGCACGGTCACAGGCAACGCCTCACCGTCCGCTGACGGGTCCGTCGCCGCGAGTGACGGCACAGCAGGCTCCAGCTGCTCGGGCAACAGCTGCACGGCCGACGTCGGCAGCACCGTGACGCTCACAGAATCACCTACGAGCGGCTACACGTTCACGGGCTGGAGTGGCGGCACGTGCGTTACAACGACGAGCACGACCTGCTCTGTGCTCGTCACCACCGGTACCCAGACCTTTACCGCAAGCTTCGCCGCGACGACCCACACGATCACCGCCTCGGCCGGCGCGAACGGAACGGTCGCCGCGACCGACAACGGCACCGCCTGCCCCAGCAACGTCTGCGCGGCCCCCACCGGCGACACCGTCGTCATCACGACAACCCCAGCTACCGGCTACCAGTTCTCCAGCTGGACCGGCACACTCTGCGCCGGACAGGGCGCCACCTGCACGATCGACGTCACAGCCACCACGGCCAGCGAAACAGAAACCGCAAGCTTCAGCGGCGCTGCGCTCACGATCACCTACGGTGGCACGAACGGGACCGTGACCGCCACCGACAACAGCGTGGCGTGCACGGGTGGCACTTGCAGCGCCCACGGCGGCGACACGATCACGCTGACCGCGACGGCGAACTCCTTCTACACCTTCTCCGGCTGGAGCACCGGCGGCACATGCACTGGCACGGCGAATGTCTGCACCCTGACGAGCATTACCAAGAGCGAGACCGACACGGCGCTCTTCACACTTTCCGGCACGCTCGACCCGGCCACCGCCGTGTATGTATCGCCGTCCGGCAGTGACGGCAACAGCGGTACGGCCGCTTCTCCGGTGGCGACACCGGGAAGAGGGCTCGCGATCGCGGCGGGCTCGAGCGGCGCGAAGAACCAGGTGTGGATCGCGCAGGGCACCTACTCAGGTCCGCTCGCGGTGACCGCGGCCGACGACGGCCTTCAGGTGTACGGCAACTTCAGCGTCAGCGGTAGCACGTGGACCCAGTCGACGACGACGCCGTCGGCTACGACGATCTCCGGCAGCCCGGAAGGCCTGATCGCCACCGGCGCGGTCGTCTCGTTCGACCTCGTCAACTTCGCCGGCCAGGCGCCGAGTGGGCCGTCGTCGTCCGCCTACGGAGTTGTCGCGCTCAGCGGCTCGAACATCACGCTGACCGGTGCGTCGGTCACTGCCGGGGACGGATCGGCCGGCCTCAACGGCGGCGCGGGCACGCCGGGCCTGCCCGGCGGAGCGGGTGGCGCCGGCGGCGCGGGACAGACTCCCGCCCAGGTCGCAGCCGCATGCCTCGCCTCGAACGGCACGCGCTGCGACCCGGTCGATGGCAACGGCGGCAGCGCCGGGCGTGGCGTGAACGGGAACGACTACTTCGTGCTGTTCGCCCCCCCCAACGAGAAAAATCCCCTGCTCCACGCGATGACCTTGGCGCTCCCGACCCCCGCCGCCGGCCCGTCGGCGGGCGACGGTGGCTTCGGCGGCTACGGCAATACACACTCAGCATCGACGCTCCAAGGCTGCACGGGCAAAGGGAAGACCCTCGCCTGCGGCCCCGAGCGGATCGTCAAGAAGCGGCGCCAGGTGATCGGGACCTACTACGGAGGCTGGGGTTCGACGCCGGTCAACACGTCAGCCGCAGCAGCCGAGGGCGGCGGCGGCAAACCCGGCTACGCGAACCTCGCGGGCGACGGGTTTGCCGGTAGCAACGGCACAGACGCTGCCAATGGCGTCGCCGGTGCCGACGGCTCGCCCGGCTCCAGCGCTTCCCCCGCGGGCCCGACCTGGACACCGGGCAACGGCACAGCCGGGTCCTCCGGAGGCCCCGGGGCCGGCGGAGGCGGCGGCGGCGGCGGCGGCGGCAACATCGCGCTCGTCCAAACGGCACAGGCCTCGGGCTCAGGTAACGGCGGTGGCGGTGGCGGTGGCGGCGGCAGCGGCGGCACCGGCGGTGGCGCAGGCGCTGGCGGCGGCGGCTCGTTCGGCGTCTACCTCAACGGCGCGTCGAACGTGACGATCGTGACGGGCAGCGCGGTCGCGGCCGGTAACGGCGGCGCCGGCGGCAACGGTGGTCCGGGCGGCGCCGGTGGGGCCGGTGGCACGGGCGGCGCCGGCGGTACAGACGGAGTACCGGAGGAGGGCGCCGGCGGCAACGGCGGCAACGGCAGCGACGGCGGACCGGGCGGTGCTGGCGGCGGCGGTGCTGGCGGCCCGAGCATCGCTGTCTATGCCGCCGACGCGAGCTCGACGCCCCAGATCGAGTCCGGCACGCCACTGAAAACCGGCAGCGGCGGCAGCGGCGGCCATTCGGGCGCCACCGGCGGCTCCCCGCAGCTTGCGCCGAGCGGCGCCAGCGTCGCGTGTCTGGGCAACTGCAAGTCGATCACGAGTCTGCCGCTCGTCCTGCCGGCGCTCGGCCTGGTCCACAACGGCTCCGTCGTCGCGCAGCTCGAATGCGAGGCGGCTTGCCACGGTACCGGGTCGCTGCAGCTGCTCGGCGGCGG
Organism: Solirubrobacterales bacterium; assembly: GCA_003138355.1. GTDB lineage: Bacteria > Actinomycetota > Thermoleophilia > Solirubrobacterales > Solirubrobacteraceae > Palsa-513. Next base: position 7,916 of record PLFX01000049.1, on the reverse strand, counting down.
GGGGCACGGATTCGCTCGCACCAGCTTCCGCCTCGGCGCCAAGGGCTTCGCGACCCTGCACATGACCTTGAACAAGGCAGCACGCGCCCGCTTCGGCCACACCAAGAGCCTGATCGTGGAGCTCACCGTTACCGCGACCGTCGCGGGCGGCGTCGCCGACACCTATGTGACGATGCTCGACCTCGCCCGCACGGCGCCCAAGCCACGCCCGCACCACAAGTGACTAGAGCTCGGCGCTGAACGCGTCGCCGTTCTCCGATGCGCCGCGCGGAGATCGCGCTAGTGGCGGAAGCGATACACCGTGACGTCCCCGTTGCGGTAGTAGAGCTTCCAAGCTCGCGCGGTCCGGAGCTCCCGCGTGAGAGTCGGGATGCCGGTCGGCGAGTTGTAGTAGCGCGCGTATTCCAGCATGCTGCGGCTGAGCAGGAGATAGGCGTGCTTCGCGTGTAGGCCGCGCACAAACCCGTCGACCGACGCGACGCTCGCGCCATTCACCGTGATCGCTCCGTACTGAATGTCGTCCGGGATCTTGGTGACGGTGTATCGCCCCGGGTTGGCGACATCCAGCAGCGGAAAGTTGTCAGCCGCGGTGATGATCGTTGAGCCCACGGGCACATGGTCGTAGAGCCACAGCCCGCTGGTGACCTCCGCCGGCGAGAAAGTGTAGACCGCCACCGCTCCGTAGAGTCCCTGCAGGCTCAGCATCAGTGCGATGCCAACGCCCAGCGCCACGATTGCAAACCGAAGGGCCGCCGCGCGCAACCGATAAACCGCTGAGGCGATCAGCAGCGAACACCACGGTGCCGAGAAAAGGAACACGCGATAGATCGCCTCGCCGCCGTAGTTCTGGGCAAAGAGCACGACGAATGGGCTGAACGCGAGTACCGCCGGGACGACGACGCGACCAGGTGCGCGCCATGCACGAACGACGATGCCAACGGCGAGCAGCCACACGGCCACGGAAAGGAGCCGTACGCAATTCGCAGTGAACGCCTCGGCCGCGGAGGTGGGAACGCCGATTCGCCCGGCGCCGTTCTGCACCACGTTGAAGCCCGAAAAGATGCCTCCGTACGCGGTCTCGATCAGCTGGTAGTGCGGGATCAGATAACCGACCGCCATCATGGCGGTGGCCAGGAGGAGCCACCGAGGCCGCACCAGATCGAGCACCGTTAGCGCGCCGACGCCGGCAATGGCGATGTACGGCGTAAGTTGGTGCGTCACGACCATCGTGGCGAAGATGAGGAGCGCCGCCACAACCGCGAGTGTGTGGCCGGCATCGCGCCCGAGCGGCAGATCGGCCCCGCGCCTCGCGTATGCCTGAAGCCGAGCCACCGCGCCGCCGCGCGTGCTGGCGGGCTCCGCCATGAGCAGCCAGCGAACCATGATCAGGACGAATCCGAGCCACAGCACGTAGTCGAAGGCTTGCGGCGACAGATAGTCCTGCCCGACCCAAGCCGCGGCGATCTCGAAGAGCACTACTCCAAGTGCCGGCACACGCCGGTCCCGGCTCAACACGCGGAAAATGGCGAACAGCATCAGGCAGTTCAGAAGCTCAAACGCGAGCGGAGCCCAACGAGCGATCCCGAAGACGTTGACGCCACTTTCCTTCGAGATCCCGGCGAGCGCCGCAAACAACGCGGGCCAGTCCTGGTAGATGTTGTTGGGGTTGCTCACGCGACCGTTCGCAGCCAACGTGCGCGCGACGCCGATGTGCTTGTAGACCCAGGAGTACTCCGGCGCGTGCGAAAGCAATGGCACGGTCGCGTGGATGACGATGACGAGCGCGACTATGTAGAGCGCGAGTACCCACTGGCGCGGGCGGACCCGCGAGATCTCGAGCGCAAAGCCGCCGACGAGCAGTGCGATGCCGACGAAGAACCAGGCGCTGACCGATGCGAGAAGGCCGTATAGGCCAACCGTCGAGATATTCAGCTGCGCGACGCTCGCCGCCCACGCCGCCAAACCGATTCCCAGCGGCAGGACGAACGCCGCGCCGCCGGCGTGCGAGACGACACGAGTAGACGTCGTGCGGTAATCGCTTGCCCGCGTACGATTGGCGCTTACGGCGCTAGAAGAATCGGCCACGCCTGTCTCTAGTGAGCGGGGAGCGGGGACACGCCGCGCTGCGTAATGATCCGATGAAGGCACGAGACGCCACTGGGCACGGCGAGCGCCGCTAGCGCCGCGGGATGCCACCACGCGAGCCAGATCAAGCCGGCAGCAGTTAGCGCAAATGCCGCAAGGCTCAGCGCGACTGTCGCGGCCAGCTGTGCAACGCCATCACCGGTATCCAGGCGGCAAGTCAGCGCCGGTCCGAAGCCGGCGACGGCCAAGATGAGGACCGCCCCGAGCGTGACTGCATGCCCGGGAGCGGCGAGCATCAAGGCCGGCGCGAGCACCGCCACGGCCAGCCCGACCCACGCCGTGACGATCATCCTGCGCTGAGCCTCGGGCCAAGCGGGCGCCGCCCGCCGTCGCGCCGGGGGCCGGGGCGGGCGTCCGGCCTCGCCGAACGCCACGGGCGTCGGCGATCTGAGGACCGTTCTCACATGTGCCCATGCGCCCGGGGCCATCAGCACGGCAGCGCCGACCTGCGAGATGAAATACGCCCAGCCAACCCCCATGATGCCGAGCCGCGGAACGAGGACGAGGCTCAGCACGAGCATCACTCCCGTCCAGCATGCCTGGATCGCCGTCAAGAGCCAGACCTTCTGATCGAGCCACGTGAACGAGATGTACACGGCGGTAACCATCATGAAGGGCGCACTGGCGCCGACCAAGCGCAGCAGCGGACCTCCGTGGGCTCCGTATGCATGGCTGATCACGCCCAGCACCGTCGGCCCGATGCCCGAGCATCCAACGACCGCGATCACCATCACGACGAGCCACATGACGAGAGCGCGCCGCAACAGGCGCGCGGAATAAGCGCCCTCGGTCACGGTCTCGACGATGAACGACGTGCTGATGTTCCAGCTCACCGTGGAGATTCCACCCCAGACCAGCCATGGGATCGCGAAGTAGGCCTCCTGCGTTGCTCCAAGCTCCCAGATAACGATCAGCGGAAGCAGCGCCGCGACCGCAACCGAACAAAGCGTGTTGAGGTACTCGGCCGCGACGAACGACGCGAGCCGGCGCCGCTCCGGCAGCCCGCCCCCCTCCTGGCGCGAGGCCTTCGGAAGCGAGTGCGAGAAGAGGAGCGCGTTGACGAGGATGACGGCGACGGCGACGGGGAGCACCCAGGCGTACACGATCGCCGTTCGCGTCGCTACGAAGGACACAAGCCAGACCAGCAGACCCAGCTTGAAGATCGCGAACGAAGCGTTCTCGATCGGCACCCAGTGGGTGATCCGCAACGCCGTGAGGACCGAGTCCTGGAGGGCAAAGATTGCGAAAAGCGCTACGGAAACAATGAACAGGCCCTGCGAAACGAGCCCGGGAGCGACGAAGCTCGAGACGCTGCCGCTGACGATCACGAGCGCGCCGAGACCCAGCGCCGCAGCAACGACCAGGAGGTAGCCGCGGCGCACGAAGTACGTGCTCAGGCGACCGGCTGCCGGAAGGAAGCGAATGAAGATGCGCGCGAGGTTGAACTGAGCAACGATCGAGAGCAGCGTCAAGACGGAGATCTCGGCGTAGGCGCGACCGACCGCCTGGGGGTGATGCGTTCGCGCCGCGAGCCCCCAGAATAGGAGGCCGAAGATGCTCGTCGCCGCGGTCGCGCCGGTGAGATAGAACGCGTTCGCGGTGATCTTGTCTGCTCGGACCTTACTCACGGTCGCAATCCGACAGCGCCGCGCGCCCGCCGCGAGCGCCTTGCACGAGAGCATCTGGCCCGTCGTGGCAGCACGACGCGCAGCGTCGGCTCGCTGCACCCACGCCCGACAAGCTCTAGTTGTGCGGTCCGGTCATCAATTGTCACGCGTGAGCGTCCTCAGCCGTGCGGTTGGGCTCACGGGCGCGATCGGCGTTGATTATCGACGCTCCGCTTCGCCGGGTTGACAAAAGCTGCGGTGGGAGGCAGCACCTTCCCTGCGAGCTCTTCAGGGCTAAACAGCACCACCAACGATAGCTGCTCAGCTCCGGTTCGGAGGGCATTTAACGCCCCGTCACCCCATCGGGCGACGGTCGCGTGGACTAATTCGCGACCGCCCGATGAACCGCCGGCGCCGCGAGCCCCGCGAGACGGTGACGCAGCTCCAGCTCAACCATGACCCTGATCGCAAAGCGGCTCCCACCATCCCCGCCATCAACCCGCTCAGCCACCGAAGCTACCTACTCCCAGCCACCGGCCGACCGCCAGCGGCGCGCGCGACGCGCGCTGCGCGCGTATGCGAGCGGCCCGCGCGCCATGCCGTGCAGCTCCAGAAGCGCCAGATTCGAGACGCCGGTCTTGGCAGCAGGGTCGGCGCCCTCAGGCGTCTTCGTTCGCAGCCGCTTCAAAAACAGGCGGCCCATCACCGCGACTACCTCAGGCGTCGTCCTGAGCATCGCGGCGAGGTGACGGGGGTCCTCCAGCACCAGCGCAAGCATCATCGCGCTGAAGCCGACGCCGTAGTTCTCGATCTGCCGCCGCAACTCCTCGTCCTCGCGTCGATGTACGTGCAACGCCAGCGACGCCGGCTCAAAGGCGACGCTGTAACCGCGCCAGGCGAGCTGCATCCAGACGACCAGGTCCTCACCGCCGTGGGTTGGCGTGCCGGCGCCAAGCCGAACGTCGAAGCCGCCGATCTGCCGCAGCAAGTCGGTGCGAAATGCCATGCTCGCTCCGCCGCCGACCTTGCTGCCGATCGAGTACAGCGAGCAACGGCTGACGGGATCGCCGGCTTCGTTCAACGCGACCAGCGTCGTCCGGTGAGGCCCAGCCGGCCGCTCGAGTCGATAGCTCAGCGGCTCGAGACCCGAAGTAGGCGGCTGGTAGTACTCCTCAAAGGCGACCTGCGCCTCGGACTCGATCTCGGCTGGAATTATCATGCCCGCGACTCCGGCTTCCTCTGGGTGGGCGGCGAAGCGCCGGGCGTAGGCCGTCAACCAACCGCGATCGACCGTCACGTCATCGTCTGTGAACGCGACGATCTCGCCCGCCGCGGCATTCAACCCGCGATTGCGGGCCGCCGACAGGCCTGGCTGCGACTCGCGCAACAGGCGCACGCGCGGGTAATCCTCAACCCACCCAACCGACTCGCCGTTCGCATGCCGGTTGTCCACCACCAGAACCTCATAGTTCGGGTAATCAAGCGCTGCGAGCGAGGCGAGGCAGTTATGCAGCTCCTGCTCACGCTCGAAAGTCGTGCACACCACGACCGACGCGAGCACCGGCTGGCCCATATCGACCGCCGGCGCCGCCGCACGCGGCTCAAACTCCCGACCACGAAAGTGCTCGACCAACTCGGCCGCCGTGATGCGATCATCGACAAACGGCAGCTTGATAACGGCACGCGCTTCGCCACCAACCCGCGCAAGCACCCACAAGCCAACATAACGCCCCCCGCGCGGGTGCGCCGCCAGAATCTCCTCCGGAGGATGCTCCACATCGACAACCACGATCCTGATCGGAAAGCGGCGCTCGCCGTCCCCGCCATGAACCGGCTCAGACGCCAACGCTACCTACCCCCAACCACCGGCGGCGCGCAGCGGCGCGCGCTGTGGTGCGATCACGCGCGTTGACACCGGTTGACGCACAGCGCATGGCAGCGGCGAGACCCTAGCACACGCTTCGCGCGTCAAGCCGGGTAGCCTTGCGCGGCCGAATGAGTTGCCGGCGATGCGCGTCCAGCCGCAGGAGCAAGGCTCCTCCGCAGAGCAAAAACGTCGCATTTTGCGGGAAATCGTGCGGCGCACAGTTATGTCGCCTCCATCCGTCGTGGGGCCATGGTAGATTGCCGCCGTCCATAGCCGAATCTCTGGCGACGAACGCCAGTGAGCCGGGGGCCCAAGTTGTTGGGGCGAATTTCGTGGATTGCCACGATTAGCGCTGCTCTTTAGCGCGAGCCCGTCAGCTAACCCGGTAGGCCCAAAAGAGAGGTGGCAAGTAATGCGACTGAGTCACGCCATCGCGGCGCGGAGTGCGCTGCGGCCGGGTCGAGGGTTACGTTATCGCGCTCTCGGCAGCGAATCGCTGTTTCGCGTGCTCGGAGCTACAGGCCCAACAGTCGAAGTGGAGGTCGTCTCAGCTCCAGGCCTAGTGCCCGGATTGAGGCTCCATCTGTCGCTCGCTGGCGCGCGTGCCGGCGAGCCGGTTAAGCTCGCCGCAAACCCGCAGGCGAGGCTCAGATCCCACTTGCTCGGCTGCTTCGCGATCGCCCGTACAGCCGGAATCCATTGACTCGCACAGGTCTGTGAACCCCAGACCGTGGCTTTCTACAACTGCACAACGCCGAATTCTCAGCCCTTCGGGTGCTGAGAAACCGGGGGCCCAGATCGGCTGGGGCGCAATCGTGGGATTCCACGAGAACGGCGCTCTAACGCCGCGAGCGCGCCAGCTAACCCGGTAGGCCGACGACAGGGGTATTCATGGGACGTCTTGCCCAACATCCGGATGCAACGGCGACCGGCGTCGTACCGCCGCCGCTCGCACTAGCCGGCCCTTCCGTTGGCGAACGACGTGACGTCGCGCGCCGCGTCGCCTCAGCGACGGCCACCCCGCAACGGAGCGCCAAGGGCGCTGCCGTGGGTAATTCAGGCGCCGCGCGCACCTCGGTTGACTCGATGTGGCGGGATGCGCGGTCCTCGCTCGCGTTCTGTGCCGATGACCTGAGCACCGGCATCGTCGTGGTCACCGCTGCCGCGACGACGGTCAGTCGCGACGCTGGGCGGGCTAGGTCTGCCACGACGCCGAGCACGCTGGACGTGTTGTCCGTCCCATCTCGGCGGCGGCTGGCTCCGGTCGTTGCGATGCTGGGCGTGATCGCCGCCTCGACGACCTCGGTGGAGACCTCGTCGGGCGGTGCACTAAGCAAAGGCGCGGTGACGCTGGGCGGGCGCAGTGAGCTTCTGGCGGCCAGCGTCCCCGATCGGCGCCCGCGCCGGAAGACAGTGCTGCCAACGCGCCGGAAGATCAGCGAAGTGCCGAGCGAACATCCGATCTTCCACCGTCGCCCGCGGCCAAAGGTGGCTGTGCCGGTCGCGCTCAGCAGCCGCCGGCAGCCCGCGGGCGGCGAGTCGACCGCACATCCGACATTTGTCGCGCACGCGACCGCCAAGCGCGCGACCGTCGTCTATCGAGCCCGCGTTGCCTCCGTGATGCTGCGCGCCGTGACTCGCCACCGCGCGCTTCCGCGCGCGGCTCGCCTGCGATGGCTCCTTGCGCGACCGGTCAAGGCGCGGGGCTTCTATGCGGTCCACGTGACCCTGACAAGCAGCGTCCCACACGACCCGATCGTCGTGCTCGTCAGTCACGCACGCTTCAAGATCACGACCACCGATCATCGGGCGACCCGCGACATCGCTACACGCGTGTGGTCGCACGGCCACGCCCTCGTGGTCCGCGCGCGGGCCGAGCGGCCGACGAAACTCAAGCTGGACGTCACTTACCGCTACGTTCAAGCTCCGATCCTGCTCGTCCGGGAGCATGTCCCCACGTCCGGGCCTTACAACGTGCGGATCGTCGTTCACGGCAAGTCACGCCCTGCGACGAACGTCGCCATACGAATCGGGGCCTCGACGAAGCCGTACATCGTCTCCGTGAGCCGGCGCGACCCGGCAACGCTCGTCGAGAAAGCCGTCATCGGCGGCAGAAAACTGATCGTGCGGGCGAGCAGCCTCTTCGCACGGCCGAGCATGAAGATCACGATGACCAGGATCCTCACGAGCGTCGCCGCCGCGCCACCGCCAACCGCTCCGTCGGCTGCGACTGGGTCGACTGGTGCTTCGGGGTCGTCGGGTTCGGGTGGGTCGTCGGGGTCGTTGGTGCCGGCTGG
>PLFX01000004.1:709-123641 GCA_003138355.1 Solirubrobacterales bacterium | reverse complement strand
CTAGTTTTCAGTCGGCGCCCACATGGTTCGCTGCCTTCCTCGCCGATAGCCCGCTCAATCGGTCCACGTGACGAAAGGAGACGCACGATGGCTCGACGACGTTCGCTCAGCAGTCAGTTGTTCCGCATAGCGCGAGACGTAGACACCGCGGAAGCAATCACGAGCGGTAATCCGCGTCGGATGCTGCGCCGCGGCAAGAACATCACGGTAGGGCGCGCGCTGAGTAGCGCGGGCGTGTTTCGCCGGCTCTGGCGATGATGAGCGAACTCGACGAGACGGCCGGCGATCTGCTGAAAAGGGCGCTCGAGCTGGTGAATGGCCTCCCGGACGACGAGGGGGCGCTAACCGCTAAGCAGAATGATGCGATCGGTGAGCTCTACGGCGATATCGCAGCCGCATTGCGTACCGTCGAGGGCGCCTCTCGGAAGGAACTGACTTCCACGGTGGGACGCCGCATTCTGGATGCGGAGCGAGCCGAGACTGTCATCGATGGGTGGGGTGAGCGCTCCGGCCTGAACCGGGCGATCGGTAAGTCGCCAACGCCGGCAGTGGCGTTTGAGGGACCCGACGGGAGCGTGACGTATGACCTGCCGCGAGACAAGGCAGGCGATGCGTGATGGCCGCGCCACTCGTCAAGACCAAGACGCCAGGCATCTACAAGCGCGGCAGCCGCTACGTGTTCAGCTACCGCGTGAGCGGCAAGCAACGCTGGGAGTCGTGCCGCACGCTTGAGGAGGCGAGGCGCGCGAAGTCCGCACGGCTGACCGACATCGGCCGCGGCGAGTTCGAGGAGCGCTCGCGCGTCACGTTCCACGAGTATGCAACCGAGTGGGTCGATCGCTACCAGGGCCGCGGACGGCGCGGCTTTCGCGACTCGACGCGCGACGACTACCGGCGACAGCTCGACCAGTACGCGTTCGCGCACTTCCCTCCGCGCACGAAACTCACTGAGATCACGCCGAGCGCCGTCGCACGCTTCGCAGGCTGGCTCTGCGACGGGAACGCTCAGGCCAAGCGCGTACACGCTCAGAAGGCCGCGCAGGCGGCGAGGGGCGGCAAGCCCGCCCCTCCCCCGCTCTCCGATGATGCCGCCGTCGATCTTTCGGACGCGACGGTCCGCAACATCATGGCGCCAATTCGAGCGTGCCTCGGAACGGCGGTGCGGGAGGGTCTGATCCGCAGCAATCCGGCGCGCGATATTGACCTCCCCCACCGGCCCGCCGTTGAGGACGGTAACGAGGATGACCGTCGAGCCTTGACGCGTGAGCAGCTCGCCGTGTTCCTTGGCATCGTGCATCCACGTCACCGAGCGTTCTTTCAGTTGCTCGCGGCGACGGGTCTGCGCGTGTCGGAGGCGATAGCGCTGCAATGGCAGCATCTCGAACTGGACGGATCGAGCCCGCACGTCAAAGTGCGACGCGGCATCGTGCGCGGCAAGGTCGGGCCATTGAAGACGCGCCATAGCCGCCGCGACGTGCCGATCGCCCACGAACTCGTGCGAGTGCTGCGCAAGCATCACGACGAGAGCGAGTGGCGCGGCGACGACGACCCCGTGTTCGCGACGACAACCGGGACGATCATCGCGCCGAACAACCTCTCGCGTCGGGTGCTCAAGCCCGCTGCTGAGGAGGCTGGCGCGAGCTGGGCCGGATTCCACACGTTCCGCCACACGTGCGCCTCGCTGCTGTTCGCGAGCGGCCGTAACGCGGTGCAGGTGCAGCGGTGGCTCGGGCATCACTCGGCGGCGTTCACGCTCGCGACCTACGTGCATCTACTCGACGGCGACGTAGGCGAGCCGCTCGACCTCGCGGCGGTGCTGAGTGCGAACAAAGTGCAAACAAGCCCCACACCAAACGACGCCATCGAGCCCGAGCTGGTAGGAGCAGAATCGGCGGTTTAGCAGGCACTTCTGGAACCGACGCCACTCAGCGCCACTCCCGGCGACGAATCATAATCCGCGTGTCGGGGGTTCGAGTCCCTCCTCCGGCATCGCAAAGAAGCGCTGGAATCGCCCGTGTTTACTGGGGATGGAGCGACTAGCGGATGCCGTCGTCTCGATCGTCGGTGCGCTCGAACGACTTGATCGAACGCGCGCAGGAGCGCGACGTTCGCGCCCTGGTCGGCGCGCAGTAGTTCGAGCGCGTCGCCAAGCGCAGCCGCGTCCTCGCAGTAGATCGCGAGTAGGGCCGGTGCCGCGACCGCGACGAGTCTGACGGCCGCGAACGAGCCGGTCACCGCCACCTCTTGGCGCTCCGGAAGCCGGGCGGTTGACGCGCTCGTCAGCGAGCAGCTCGCGGGTGCGGGGCTGCAGCGGTTAGGCGGCTCACGAGCGGCTGGCCAGCCGCTCGATCACGGCGACGAGCGCATCGATGTCCTGGCGCGTGTTGTAGAGGGCGAGCGAGGCCCGGACGGTGGCCTCGTGGCCGAAGCGGCGCACAGTTGGCTGGGCGCAGTGATGGCCTGCGCGTACGGCGATCCCCTCGGCGTCGAGGGCCCGGCCGATCGTCGAGGGCGCGACACCGTCGAGGACGAAGGAGATCACGCCTGCCTTCTCGGGGGCGGTACCGATCAGCTTCAGGCCCGGCACGGCGCTCAGCGCCTCGCCCGCGTGGGCCACGAGCTCCTGCTCGTGGCGAGCGACGCGGTCGATCCCGACAGCGGTCAGGTAGTCGAGTGCGGCGCCGAGGGCAACAGCGTCGGCGATGCTCGCGGTCCCGGGCTCGAGCCGCGACGGCGGTGGCTTGTAGAGGGTGCGCTCGAAGGTAACGTCGCGGATCGTGCTCCCGCCGCCCTGCCAGGGAGCCATCGTGTTGAGCATGCCCAACTTGCCGTACAGCACCCCGATCCCGGTCGGCCCGAAGACCTTGTGACCGGAGAACGCGTACCAGTCGCAGTCGAGCGCGGTGACGTCGACCGGCATATGCGAGACCGCCTGGGCGCCGTCGATCAGGACGTGCGCGCCGTGACGGTGGGCGAGCTCGGTCATCTCGCGCGCCGGGAGGATCGTGCCGAGCACGTTGGAGACGTGGGCGAAGGCGACGATTCGCGTCCGCTCAGACAGCAGCTGCTCATACTCCTCGAGCACCAGCTGGCCGCTGTCGTCGATCGGCGCGACGCGCAGCCGGGCGCCGGTTGCCTGACAGAGCTGCTGCCAGGGCACGATGTTCGCGTGATGCTCGAGCCAGGTGATCAGAACCTCATCGCCGGGGCCGAGATGGTGGCGCCCCCACGCGTGTGCGACGACGTTGATCGCCTCGGTCGTGCCGCGAACGAACACGATCTCCTCGCGTCCGCCGGCGCCCAGAAAGTCGGCCGCGGTCGTACGGGCCTGCTCGTAGGCGTCGGTCGCGCGCGAGGCGAGCTCGTGCGCGCCGCGGTGGATGTTCGAGTTCTCGTGCCGGTAGAAGTGGTCGAGACGCTCGAGCACCACCGCGGGCTTCTGCGTCGTTGCGGCGCTGTCGAGCCAGACGAGCGGCAGTCCGTTGACGATCTCGCCCAGGATCGGGAAGTCGGCGCGCACTGCCTGCGCGTCGAAGGCCACTTCAGCGATCGCCGAGTCGCTAGGCATGCGCCCCGGCGTGAGCCTCCGCGACCTTCGCGCGGACCGTGCCGCCATCGCTGTCGAACAGGCCCTCGACCGAGAAGTACCGCTCGCCGGTGTCGAAGGAGAAGGTCAGCACCCTGCTGCCGTCGGGGATGTCGGGCAGCTTCTTGGCGACGCCCGCGAGCGCGGCGCCCGAGGACGGCCCGACGAAGATGCCCTCTTCGCGGGCGACCCTGACCGCATAGGCGAACGCCTCCTCCTCGCTCACCTGGATCACGCCGTCGATCGCGTCGAGATGCAGGTTCTCTGGGATGAAGCCGGCGCCGATCCCCTGCAGGCGGTGCGGACCCGGCTCGCCACCGCTGATGACCGGTGACTTCTCGGGCTCGACCGCGAAGGTCTGCAGCGTCGGGAAGTGCGCCTTGAGCACCTCGCTGACGCCGCTGATGTGCCCGCCGGTGCCGACGCCTGTGATCAGGAAGTCGATCCCGTCGGGGAAGTCGGCAAGGATCTCCTGCGCCGTCGCCGTGCGGTGAATCTCGACGTTCGCCGGGTTGTCGAACTGCTGCGGCATCCAGGCGTTCGGCGTGTGCTCGACGATCGCGTTGGCGCGCTCGATCGCGCCCTTCATGCCGAGCTCGCGCGGTGTCAGCTCGAGATCGGCGCCGTAGACGGCGAACAGACGCCGGCGCTCGATCGACATCGACTCCGGCATCACGAGCAGCAGCCGGTAGCCCTTCACGGCGGCGACAATCGCGAGCCCGACGCCGGTGTTGCCTGAGGTCGGCTCGACGATCAGGCTGTCCGGTCCGAGCAGACCGCGACGCTCAGCGTCCTCGATCATCGAGAGGCCGATCCGGTCCTTGATACTGCCGCCCGGGTTTGCGCGCTCGAGCTTCACCCAGACCGCCACGCGATCGCCGAACAGGCGGTTGATTCGCACGTGTGGCGTGTTGCCGATCGTTTCAATGATGCTGTTGAACCTCATGTCGCTCCTCAGATGTTGAATTCGATGAGATCGTCGGTTGCGGCGTCTGCCTCGCGGCGGTCGATGCGGGTTGCGGGTGTGACAACCGAGAACGGGGGCACGCTGTGCGTGAGCCAGACGTTGCCGCCGATGCGACTGCCGTGGCCGATCACCGTCTCGCCGCCGAGGATCGTCGCGTTCGCATAGATCACGACGTCATCGCCGATCGTCGGATGGCGCTTGGAGTGCTCGAGCCCGCGGCCGACCCGCGCCGCGCCGAGCGTCACGCCCTGGTAGAGCCGGACACGATCGCCGAGCACGGCGGTCTCGCCGATCACGACGCCCGTGCCGTGGTCGATCGCAAACGACGCGCCGATCTCCGCGCCCGGGTGGATGTCGATCCCGGTCGCCGTGTGTGCGACCTCCGCCACGAGGCGTGGGAACAGCTCAGCGCGTCCGCGCAGCTCGTGCGCGAAGCGGTAGGTGGCGATCGCGAGGAAGCCCGGGTAGGCGAGGATCACCTCATCGAGGCTCTCCGCCGCCGGATCGCCCTCGTAGATCGCGGTGGCGTCGAGCAGCAGCGCCTCGCGCAGCCATGATAGGCGCGAATAGAAATGCTCGATCACCGCGGCGCGTTCAGCGTCGCTTTCGCCGAGCGCGCGGTCGAGGATCCCGCCGAGCGCGTAGAGCTCGCCGGCGAGCTCCTCGTGACGCGCGTGCGGCTGGGTGGCGAAGTGAGGGAAGAGCAGCCCCAGCGTCGTGTAGATGAATCGCCCAGCGAGCTCGCGCAGCCCAAGCGGTAGACCATGCTCGCGGTGCTCTCGCTCGAGCGACGTCAGCAGCCGGTCAGTTCGCGCCTTTGCGGCCATGTAAGCACGCAATCTTCGTGGCGTGCCACGGAGCCCGCCAACCGTATTACCCGCTAATCGGATCGGGATTACGCCCTATCCGCTCTCCGTAGTTCTCGCAGCGAGCCTGGAGGCGATAGCCACCGTGCTGTGCGCTTTACCTTTGACGGAGGCTCGGACCAGACGATGACGACGGGTGAGCGCCCGCGCATACAGCATGAGGACGTGGCAGCGGCAACACTCACGATCCCGGTGCAACATGGTGATACACTTCGTTGGTGCCGACCCGCCACCCGCGTCAGATGGTCACCCTTACCCCGGAGCGTGCAGCGCTGCTTGATGAGGTCGCGGCGCTTGAGGGTCGGCGTCCCGATCTTGGTGGTCTGGTCGAGGATGGGGCGCGCGCGCGGCTTACACGGCTGAGGGGCGCGTCTGCGTCCACGCAGGCGGCGCGGCGACGTCTGGCTGACCGCGTGCGTGGGCGCTCCCTGGGGCAGGATCCCGAGGCAGCCGATCGCGTGAAGCGGCTCGGTCTCGAGATCTGAGTCGGTGCTGCTGCTCGACAACTCCGCCTGGGCGCGCTTGGACCTAGCGGCACTCGCGCAGGATCGTCGCGCCCAGATCGCGAGCATGTTCGAGGATGGCGAGATCGCGGTCTGCGCGCCGTTTCTGCTCGAAGCTGGGTGGTCGGCGCGCGGCGCCGCCGATCATGCGGAGCTGCTTGCCGACCTTCTGCAGCTGCCGCGTTTGAGGATAGATGCTCAAGTCGAGGACGCGGCACTTGACGCTCAACGCGAGCTCGCGCGTCGCGGTCACCATCGCAGCGCGTCCCCATCGGACTTGTTGATCGCTGCGTGCGCCCACGTCAACGGTGCGGGTGTGCTCCACTACGACCGCGACTACGACGTGCTCGGCGAGCTCACCGGGCTGGTCTTTGACTCCCAATGGCTCGCGCCGGCCGGCTCGCTGTAGGCGGTTGCGGCTGAAGCGCGCGGCGCACGACCAGCGACCTGGACAAGTAAGCCCGAGCATAATCCGCGTGTCGGGGTTCGAGTCCCTCCTCCGGCATGAGAAACGGCCGAGGCAGCCGTGGCTCCAGGCGTCAGGCACGGAGCGGTGGGCCTACGTGCGCACTCCCGTGGGCAGCGGCGGATCGGTGATCGTCTCGGGGTCTCCGTAGGCGATCGTCACGGGGATGCCCCAGTCCGGGTTTCCACGGGATGGAGGCTGGTGGAACACGCAGGCCACGAAGCTTGCCGGTCGCGCTGCGCTTCGCGACACGAGCCCGATGTAGCCGTCGGCGTAGAGCTGCTCGCCTACGGCTTGAAAGGGTGGCCAGGTGCGCCTGCCGGGGGTTGGGATCCCGAGGCCGGCGCGGGCGAGCTGCCGCGCGCTACGCAGATCGACGAGCTCGATCGCGGGGACTTCGGCGGTCCACAGCCAGCGCGGCAGTGCGGCGTGCCGGGGTAGACCGCGTTCAGCGAGATGGCGGTACCACTCCGCCCAGACACCGGCGTGATCGAGCGCGAAGTACACAGCGTCGACGACGCTGCCGCGCTGCCAGCGGTTGTCATCAGGCGGGAAGGGGCGCGTGTCTGCGCGGACGCCTACCGGCGTTTGGCGAAACCACTGTCCCGTGAAGGTCGCCAGCTCGACATCGAGCGCCACGTCGCGCTATGACGCGCCGGGCGACTCTAGGCCTGAGATGACGCGAGCGACGGCGGTAGCCTGCCCGCGGGCGATCAGCTCGATCGGGCGCCGGTCATCGAGCGCCTCGATCGGCTTCAGGAGCCACACCTGGATGTAGTTTGGATCGATCACCCTCGCGAGGCGATCAGTGATCGCGCTCAGGTCTGCCACGCGCCGAGCGCGGGCGCCGGTTGGCGAGCTGCGACCGTTCAGCCAGTCGCGGACCGTGCTCGGCGCCGCGCCGACCGCCTCACCGATCAGGACGTCCGAAAGGTGTGCCGAATCGTGGATGCGGACAGCTTCTTCTGCGAATGCCGTTGCCATTGGCAAGAGCGTACCGCCACGTCGCTATCCCGTCAAGATCCCGTCGCGGCTCCGCGACCGCGCGCGCGCCGCGCGAGCTAGCAACCCGTGGTCGCGTAGCTGTTCGGGCAGACTGCCGTCGCGGTTGGGTAGAACGTCGAGCTGCCCGAGCCCGACCCGCTGCTACTGGGCTGCTGATACGTCGCGGTGAGAGCGCCCTGGTCGGTCAAATCGCCGACGACCAAGGCGCCATCGAGGGTCAAGGACGTGGGATCCATGTAGGAATTAGGGGCAAACACATCCGCGACCATGGTGGTCGCGTTCATATTGGTGATCGCAGGCGGACAGCTGGTCCCCGTGCATCCCGGCTGGCCGTAGAAGTAGAGCTGCAGATTGCTCGATGTGCCGCTGGAATTGATCGACGCGGTGGAGTTGCCAGCACCGTAGATATTGCCTAGGCCGGCGGTGCAAGGCGACCCCGATCGGTACGACGAGTCTATGTATATGCGCACAATCCCGCTGCCCGTCGTGTTGAGCGCGAAATTGCTGAAGCCGCCGACATTGATGCCGCAGAAGTAGTAAGTGCCGGGCGAGAAGGTCGCCGACGCGGAGTTATTTGTAGCCGTCAGGATGTACGTTGACGAGCTGTAGCTGGCATTTACGAGGGTAATGCCGGTCATGTCGCTATTTGTGGTCTTTGCTCCGGCGTACACGCTGTCGGCCACCGACGGCACGGTAATCCCGGGGCTGGATTCCACCACGGGCGTACAGGTCCCAGTACATTGCTCGCCAGCATTCTGTGACTGCTGCAGGTCGCCAGCTAGGTACTCGATCTGGCCGCTCAAGGCGCTTAGGTTAGCGTCAGTGAGACTGAGGGTGCCATTGGATCCGAGCGAGAACGTGCCACTGATCTGTGTTGTCGACAGCCCGCTGATCGCGAAGATGCCGTTGACAGGGAAGAGAGATGTCTGTGGAACGTAACCGGCGATGCGTTCCTCCACGGTCTGCTTTACGCCGTTGGCGGTGCCGGTCGAGCTGATGCAATCCTGGTTGAGCGTGTTCGGGCTCGATACGTAGAGGCCCGTGCATGGCGATGAGCTAGACGTCAGTGAGGTAACCGTGTATGAGTACGTTGCGCCGTCACCGAGCGTGCCGTTACCGGAGGATGCGCCCCCGCTCCCCGGCGCGTTGTTGACGCGGAAGAGGGCGGCCTGCTCACCAGCCTGGGCAGCGGCGAGCGCCTGAGCGCTCGAGCCCGTGTGGGAGGCGGTCGTCGTGTTGTTGCTCGCAGCAAGCGTGTACGCGGTCATCGTCAGTAGCAGGACCAGCAGGACGATCACGGAGGTCGCGAGGATGAAGCCACGCTCATCGCTGCGCAGGCGGCGGAGAAGATTGGGGATCAGTGAGTGCAAACTACGGCCTGTCCTTGGTCATTGCACGTCGTCGAGCCGGACGTGAGTGGGTTGCCCGAGCCGCCACCGCCCTTTGGCCCGATCAAGGTTGAGAGGTAGTACGGCTGGTGAGGCGGGCCCTGGCCGGCGTTCTTGACGGCGACGGTGATGCGCTTGTAGCACGAGCTTGTATTGGTGCAGGCGGATTCCTCTGACGGAGTGACGTTAGTGATAAACGTGTAGACCGAGACGACAATTCGACAAGTGGATGTGTTCGTGCTTGCGCAGGTCGAAGCGTTCGGATCGGCGACGACCTGCGTGGTCGGGCCGGGCGCGACCTTGCCGTTCGTCGCGTCGTAGTCGATCGGCTCGGCGGTGCCGCTCTTGCTGAGGCCCGCGTAGTAGGAGCAGCTACTCGAGCCGCAGCTCGTGAGGTAGTAGGTGGGGTTCGAGCTGTCCGTAGTCGAGGTTTGCACCGGCTCGGACGAGTTGGCGATGCTCGCGTACGGCAGCGCCTCGACGCTCTCGAGCTGCTGCTGGGCGGCCTGGGCGATCACTACGGTGTTCTCGCCCGCCGCGACGGCGCCGTTGGTCGTGCCAATCGAGACGTAAACGCCCATCAAGCCGACGACGAGGACGAGGATTGCGACGAGCACCTCGTAAAGGCTCAGGCCGCTCTCATCACTGAGGCGCGCGCGGGTGCTCATGAGTCGTAGTTCGAGTCGAGGTTCTGCATATAGACCGTGTCGGTCAGCTGGACCGTCGTCGGGTCGCCGTTCTGGGTGTGGGTCGAGAGGGTGCCGGCGGCGGGGACGTCGATCGTGACGATCGCCGAGCTCGGACGAGACGCACCGGTGGGGGGCGTGGCGCAGCCGCCGCTTGTCCCGCTGGTCGGATAGCAAAAGGCGAAGACCGCACCCGCTTGGCTGTTGGTGGCGTTCGTGAGGTCGTCGATCACGAGATGCCCCGACGACGTGCAGCTCGAGCCCGAGCCGGTGCTATAGGACGCCGTGCATATGTACTCGTAACATGCGCGATCGCCAGTGATCGTCGGGCTCGGCTGCGTGCAGTCGAAGCGGATCTCGGAGTCCGGCGTCGTTGTGTTCACGCTGTTCGAACTGTGGGTGAGCACATCGACGACATTCGCGTACTGGACGCCGCTCGAGATCGCGGTGCACCACGGAGACGAGCAGCTGGCACTCTGGGTCGGGAACTCGACCTCGTAGGCGTTGCGCAGCTGCTGGTCCATCGAGCGCAGACCGACCTGGGCCGTCTGAATCGCGTCGGCGCGTTGGATCGTCCCGGACGAGGCCTGCTGCGTGTTGAGCAGGACGGTCGAGACGGGCCACAGGACGAGCAGCGCGAGCCCAACAGCGATGATCGTTTCGATCAGGGTGAAGCCCGCATCCGCGAGCGGTGCGCGACAGACAGCCCTGATTGGTCGCAACAGCTGCATGACTACTCGAGAGGCTTTTGGGCTTCCGATTCCGTCATCGACCCCGCGCGCAAGATGTTTAGAGGCGCGGCCGGGAGTCAACGCTTGGCTAACGGCCTCCGAGCCATGCTGGGGACGTGCTGATCGCGGTGCGGGAGCTAGGTTCGTGCCTCGCGCCTTGCGCGTCGCTACGTTGGCGCCCGCGTCCGCCGCCGGCGGGTTCGGGTTACGCTGCGGCGCTTCGAGCCGTTGCCGTCGGCGCCGGCCGCGATTGCTCTCGCGATCGCCTCGCTCAGGTCGTGGGCGCGGATCGGCTTGGTGACGTACTCGTCCATGCCGGCGGCGAGGCACTTCTCGCGATCGCCGCTCATCGAATGGGCCGTGGCCGCGATGATCGGCATGTGCGCGCCGCCGTTCTCGCGGTCGCGAATCGCGCGCGATGCGTCATAGCCGTCCATCTCTGGCATCTGGCAGTCCATCAGCACAGCCACGTAGTCATCGCGGGTGATCGCCTCGAGCGCTTCGACGCCGTTGCTGACGACGTCCGCGCGGAAGCCGCACTTGTCGAGCAGGCGCACGGCCAGCATCTGGTTCACGGTGTTGTCCTCCGCGACCAGCACACGGGGTGCGCTCTCGCTCAGGCTGCCATCCGCGTTGCGCTCGCCCGTGTCCAAGAGGACCGGCCGGATGTCGACGACCTCGGGGGCCTGCGCTATCTCGAGCGGGACGTCGAACCAGAACGTGCTGCCGTGGTCGGGTTCGCTGTCCGCTCCCATCCGACCCCCCATGAGCTCGACTAGCTGGGCCGAGATCGTCAGTCCGAGGCCCGTGCCGCCGTACTTTCGCGCCGTCGAGCTGTCGGCCTGCACGAACGGCTCGAACACTGTGTCGAGCTTTCCCGGAGCGATCCCGATGCCGGTGTCGCGGACCTCCACGCGCAGCACGGCGCGCGGACCCCGTTTCCTGGCGGACACGCGCACCGTGACGCTGCCCGAGAGTGTGAACTTCACCGCGTTCGAGAGCAGGTTCATGAGCACCTGGCCGATCCTGTCGGGATCACCCCTCAGATAGCGCGGGAGATTCTGGTCCTGCTCGATCTCGAAGCGAAGTCCCTTCTCGCGCGCCACCGGCTCGAGCAGCCTGGAGCGCTCCCTGATGAGATCCGCGACGGCGAAGCTCGTGACGGACAGCTCGAGCCTGCCCGCTTCGATCTTCGAGTAGTCGAGCAGATCGTTGATCACAGTCAGCAGCGCCTCGCTCGAAGAGCGGATGATCTCCGCATGCTGGCGCTCCTCTTCGCCCAGCTCGCCATCGAGGAGCAAGTCGAGCGTTCCGATAACGCCCGACAGCGGAGTACGCAGCTCGTGGCCGACCGTGGCGACGAACACCGACTTGGCGTTCGATGCCTCCACCGCGGCGTCGCGAGCCTCAGCGCTGCGCTTGGCCTCCTCGGCGAGCTCGCCCGTCTGCTGGCGTACGAGGCGCAGCGCTCGCTGGCGACCGGTCCCGAGGCTGAACACGAGGAGGGCGAACACGAAGCTCGTGCCCGACCCACCCAAGAGGACCGCGAGCGCGTCCGAGTACGCGAACAGCGAGGTACCGATGGCCCGTCCGTAAGCCGTAAGTGTCGTGCTCGAGTTGACCTGGACCGTCGTCGACGAGTGACGCACCAGCGGCGTGCCCGACTCGTAGATGAGCGGTGTGTCGGCTGTCCTGAGCCGCAGCACGATCACCGTCCCCGGGTAACCGCGCACCGCGTCTCCTAGAAGGATCGTCGGCGAAACCGCGACATCCACCCAGCTGATGAACAAGCGTCGCCTCGCAGCCGCGGTGGCCGGGACGCGGCCGCCGCGGTAGACGGCTTTCGCGATCCCGAGAAGCTCGACGTTTCCAAGCAGCGTCGCGCTCTCCTGGAGCTGTCCGGTGTAGTCGCCCGGGAAGAGGCCCGTATCCCAGCACAGATCGGACCACTGGTGGGCGAACGAGACCCGCCCGGCGACGTACAGGCGACCAAGGCAGTACGACGGTTCCGGGGCGCCGAGGAGCACGGAACGGGACATCGTCAGGCCATAGGGCGCCAGCGGGGCGTTCGCGGCCGTCATAAAGGCGGAGAGGTTGTGCCGGCTCACCACCTGCACATCCTCGATAACGGCGACCTCGGGGTAGCGCGACGCAGCCTGCAACGTGGCGGCCCATCGCTCGAACTGCGCCTCGGTGGCATGCGGGGCCTCGACGAGGAACGCGTCGGCACCGAGGACGAGGTCGTATTCGCGCTGAATCGCGACCCGCAGCGTCCCGGCGATGTCGTGCGCCTTGCTGCGGAACGCAAGCTTGGCGCGCGAGACGTCGTTATTGGCCGTGATGGCCGCGCCGACGAGCGAAGCCCCGATCCCCAAGCCCGCCAAAAGCAGGGAAACGGCGGCCCACATCCGCCAGCTGCGCGTCGGTCCCGCGCGACTGGAACGCCAGCCGCGTCGGCGTCCGCCCGGCGGTGACGGTGACAACGTCACATGTATGCATCGGCACGGAACGCGCTGGTGCTTAGCCGCTGCGCGGTCGCCCCATCAGCTCTGCGGGTGCGCGTCCGCTCGCCAGCAGGTCGGCCATTGCGCGCATCGGCGCCGCGATGTGCAAGAAGAAGCGCTCGTAGCCGGGACAGAGATGGTTGTGTCCGGGCTCGCCGTCGGGAGAGAGCGCGAAGCGGTCCTTCGGGCAGCCGCCGTTGCAGGCAAAACGCACGGGGCAGCCGCGGCAGTAGCGCGTGAGCGCCTCGCGCTTGGCGGCGCCGAAGCGCTGTTGCCCCAGCGAGTCGATCAGCGTACTCGCCGGAGACTCGTGGATATTGCCGAGCAGGAAGTCCGCCTGCACAAAATGGTCACAGGCGTACAGGTCGCCCGTGTGCTCGAGCACCGCCTGGCGCCCACAGGCCGGCTCGTGGATGCACAGGCCGCCGGGGACGCCGACCCAGTGCGCGAGCGCTGTGTCGAAAGCCTGGACGAACACGACGCCGATGTCGCGGGCCACCCACTCATCGAACACGCTGACCAAGAACTGTCCGAACCGTTTCGGGTCAACCGAGCGCTCGCTGACCGAGCCCGCGGTGCGCTCGACGATCGGAATGAACTGGACGAAACGCGCCTCGAGCTCGTCGCGCAGGAAGCGGTAGACGCGGCGGGCGCTGCGCTCGTTCGCGGCGTGCACGGTCGTCAGGACGTTCCACTGCACACCATGGCGCTTCAGGCGCTCGAGGCCGCGCAGGACGCGGGCGAACGTCGGCCTGCCGCCCCTGTCGTGGCGGTAGGCGTCGTGGAGCTCGGGCGGCCCGTCGATCGAGATGCCGACGAGGAAGTCCTGCTCGGCGAGGAACGCGCACCAGGCGTCATCGAGCAGGGTTCCGTTCGTCTGCAGGGTGTTCTGGATTCGTTGATGCGGCCTCCTGTAACGCTGCTCGACCTCGACGGCGCGACGGTAGAAATCAAGGCCCATGATCGTCGGCTCGCCGCCCTGCCAGGCGATCGTGACCTCGGGCTCGTCCGGCTGGGCGGTGATCAGCTGGCGGATATAGGCCTCCTGCGTCTCGGCGCTCATGCGCGAGCCGCTGCCCGGGTAGAGCGCGCGCTTGGCGAGGTAGTAGCAGTAGTCGCACTCGAGGTTGCAGAGCGCGCCCGCCGGCTTGGCCATGACGCGAAAGCCCATTGCGGCAGGGTCTGGGAGCTCGCCGCGCGCTGCATCGGGGAAAGGCGGCAGCATCGCGCGGACAATCACGCGTCGGTGCGATCATCTGCGCCCACGTGAAGGCCCGACAGCTCGGGGTAGTGGCAGCAGGGCACGCGATCAGCGCGAGCGTCGGTGCCGACGTGCTCGGCGCGGGCGGCAACGCGGTCGACGCCGCGATCGCGTCGATGTTCGCGTCGTTCGCCTGCGAGCCGCTCCTGACCGGCCTCGGCGCGGGCGGCTACATGCTCGTCGTCGCGCCGGGCGAAGCTCCGACGCTGCTCGACTTCTCCGTCGAGGCGCCGGGGCGCGGAACGGACGCGGCCGCCCGTGGCGAGTTGATCCCCGTACACGTCTCCTTTGGCGATGCGACCCAGACCTTCAACGTGGGACCCGCGTCGGTTGGCACGTTCGGCATGGCGGCCGGGATCTGCGAGGCCGCGCGGCGCTTTGGCCGGGCGCCACTCGCGGAGCTGGCCGCGCCGGCCGCGAGACTCGCGCGCGAGGGCGTCGCGCTCAACCGCCAGCAGGCGTACGTGGTGGAGATCCTCGAGATGACGATCAACACGACCGCGGAGGCGGCGGCGCTGTACGCGCCCGGCGGCCGGCTGCTGCGCGAAGGCGACCTGCTCGTCCAGCCCGAGCTCGCTGATGCGCTCGAGCGCCTCGGAGCCGAGGGCGCGCGGCCCTTCTACGCGGGCGACATCGGCGCGGCCGTGGTCGACTGGCTCGCCGCCCGTGGCGGGCTCGTCACGGCCGAGGACCTACGCGCCTACCGGGTGCTCGACCGCGAGCCGCTTCGGGTGGGCTATCGCGGGCGCGAGGTGCTGACCAACCCGCCGCCCGCCGCCGGCGGGATCCTGATCGCCTTCGCGCTTGCGCTGCTTGACGCAGGCGCACCGCCTCCGTCACTCGCGCAGATCGTCGCCGTGATGGAGCGCAGCCAGTCTGAGCGTACGGCGGCGTTTCTCGACGGCCTCGACAAACCCGGTTTCGTCGATGAGTTCCTGGCGGGCAGCTCGGGGCGGCTCGGCTCGACGACGCACATCTCCGTGCTCGATCGCGAAGGCTGGGCCTGCGCGGTGACGGCGTCGGTCGGCTCGGCCTCGGGCGTGATCGTGCCCGGCACCGGCGTGCACCTCAACAACATGCTCGGCGAGCAGGACCTCAACCCGCTCGGCTTCCACCGCCACGCGCCCGGCCGGCGGCTCCCGAGCATGATGTCCCCGACGATCGTCCTGCGCGACGGCGTTCCCGAGCTCGCCGTCGGCAGCGCCGGCTCGAACCGGATCCGCTCGGCGATCCTCCAGACGATCGTGCGCTGCATCGACGAAGGGCTGCGCGCCCAGGAGGCGGTCGACGCGCCGCGCGTGCACTACGAGGACGGCGTCGTCTATGCCGAGCCCGGGATCGACGTCGGGGCGCTCGAGGCGGCAGGCTTCGAGGTCTCCGCCTTCCACGAGCGCAACCTCTTCTTCGGTGGCGCGCAAGCGGCAGCGCGTGAGCCCGACGGCTCCTTCTCGGGTGGCGGCGATCCGCGGCGCGGCGGCGCAGCAGTCGTCGTCGTCGACGAGCGCCCGTAGCGCGGGGTTCGGCTAGACTGCCGCGCCGTGACCCCGGCGCGTGGAGCGGCCGCGTCGACCTCCGAGCTGCCGGTGGCGCAGGCCGCCGTCAGCTACGCGAGGCAGCTCCACCGCGGGCAGCGCCGGCGCTCGGACGGCGAGCCGTTCGTCGCGCACCTGCTCGAGGTCGCCTCGCTGCTGCGCGACGCCGGCGCCGGCGAACCGCTCGTCACGGCGGGCGTGCTGCACGACGCGCTCGAAAAGACGCACGTGCCGGCCAGTGAGCTGC
The DNA here is from genome assembly GCA_003138355.1 of Solirubrobacterales bacterium. GTDB lineage: Bacteria > Actinomycetota > Thermoleophilia > Solirubrobacterales > Solirubrobacteraceae > Palsa-513. The sequence goes on along the minus strand of PLFX01000004.1, from coordinate 107,899 downwards.
GCTCGCGATTCGGTGGGCACGTCGCAGGGCTCGTGGTGGCAGTGACCGAAGACGCCTCGATCAGCGGGTATGTGCGACGCAAGGCAGCGCTGCGGGCGCAGGTCGCAGACGCCGGCGAAGAGGCGCTGATGCTCTTCGCGGCCGACAAGATCGCGAAGGTTCGCGAGCTCGCCGCCGCGGGCGTACGCTCAGCGCCACGGCGGCTCGACCATTACCGGCTGAGTCTCGAGCTGCTCGAGCGCCGCCGCCCACAGTGCGGACTGACGCAGCGGCTTGCCGCGGAGCTCGAAGCACTGGCACAGCAGTGCCAGCCGGGACTCGCCTCGGCGCGCTGACGCAGTCGCTGAGCTCAGTGGCCCGGGGAGGCCTGCGCGCCCGCGATCGCGGCGGTCAGCGCGGGCAGCGTGACGGGCGGGCGGATGATCTTGACGGCGACGTGCCCCTTCGCGTCCGGCAGCCCGCGGACGGTGAACACGGGAAAGCTCGTGAAGTCGCCGACCGCGATCACGGCGGCAGTGGCGCTGACCGACTTTGCCCAGCGCGGACGGAACAGGCTCGCGCGCCAGCGACGGACGTTCAAGGCGAGCGCGCGTGCGAGCGCCGCGGGTTGGTCGGTCGGGCCGTCGCCGCGAGCGGTGCTGCGAGCGTAGGCCAGCAACGCGAAGTCCCAAGCCTGCCCTTGGAGCCCAGCCGCGTAGGTCCCGTAGGCGTACAGGCTCGAACGCTGACTCTGGGTGATCGGAGCGAGCACGAGCCGGACGGTTCCCTGGCGCACGTAGTCGCCGATCAGTGGAGCGAGGATGCTCGTCGCGGCGCTCGCGCACGGCAGACAGACGAGGTCCGTGTACTCGACGACCGTGACGGGCGCCGTGCTCGAACCGAGCATGAGGCCCTGCTGCGGGATCCCGGCGAGCTCGCCCTGAACGACCGCAGCGTCGGCCGCGAGAGGCGGTCGGGCGGGCGGCGCCGCGCCGCGCGCCGAAGCGCCCGCAGCCGCGGTCAGCGCCGCGGCGAGCGCGGTGAGCGCGAGCCCGCGCGTAGCGCGCTTCCTGCGCGCCGAGGCCATCCTGCTCACGCGGCGAAGGTTCCCACCCACGCCGGCCTCGGGGCGGCCCGGCAGCGCCGCCCCGACTGCTGCACCGCGTGCGTGGCTACTCGTCCTCGCTCTTGTCGCCGTGGCCGGCGAGGCGGGCCTGAAGCTCCTTGATGTGATCGACGCCGGCGCTCAGCTCGCCATGGATGATCTCGCCGCGGTCGGCAAGGCTGAACGCGGTCTTGCCGAGATCGCTATAGGAGGTGCTCAGCTCCTTCTTCGTCTGCAGCTCTTGCGCGGTCTCCCGGGCCTTGATGGCCGTTTGCTCGGCCCCTGCCTTGAGCTTGTCAACAATCCCCATCGGTGCCTCCCGGGGTTAGTGGTTGCCTGGGCGTAGCTTACGCTGACCAGGGAGCGGCGTATTCCGCCCCCTGCGACGCGGTCAAGCGTGCTCGCTGCAGGCTGCGCACTCGCCTCGCAGGATCACATCGTGCTCGGCGACGACGAGTGGGACGCGCTCGCTCACGCGCTCGAGCTCGCGTTCAAGACCCTCGTCCGAGAACGGGATCAGGCGCCCGCAGTGATCGCAAACGAGGTGATGGTGGTGGCCGGCGCCGTGACGGATCGGCTCGAACCTCACGATCCCCTGCCCCACCTCGATTCGTGCGACGAGCTCCGCCCGCTCGAGCTCCTCGAGGATCCGGTAGACGCTCGCGCGCGAAACCGAACGCTGCTCGTGCGCGAGCGCCTCCTGGAGCTCGGCCGCCGACAGCGCGCAGCGCTGCGCGGCAAGCAACCGGATCAGGTTGTGGCGTGCCCCGCCGCGCCTGTAGCCGGCCAGCGCGAGGCGCTCGCTGGCGCGCTCGGCCCAGTCCACAGGTGCGGTCTCATCGTGTGCGTGAGTCATCTGGCCAATCGTAGAGTGCCACCGTTCATGGCGATCCACACAAATATAAGACCTTGTCTCATCAATTGCTAGACTCCCCGCCGTGCCCCCACGACGCGTATGGGCGAATACCGTTGCGGCAGCCATCGGGATCCTTGCGCTCGCCACGAGTGTCGCCGTCGCGAGCGGCAGCAGTCGCCTGATCCACGCCGTCGGCGCCGAGAACGAGTACGCGAGCGTGATCGCGCAGATCGGCGGGAAGTACGTCTCGGTCAGCGCGATCGAGAGCAATCCGAACGCTGACCCGCACGCCTTTGAAGCGAGCCCGAGCGTGGCAGCCGAGGTGAGCTCGGCGCGGCTTGTCGTGCAGAACGGCCTCGGCTACGACAGCTACATGAACACGATCGAGAACGCTTCGCCGAGCGCGGCGCGCAAGGTGATCGACGTGCAGAAGCTGCTCGGTTTGCCGGACTCGACGGCAAACCCGCACCTCTGGTACCGCAGTGACACGATGGCGGCCGTCGCGCGCGCGATCGCCGCCGACCTCTCCGCCATCGACCCCGGAGAGCGCGGGTACTTCGCGGCCAATTCACAGCGCTTCGCCGCGTCGCTGCAACCCTGGTACGCCGCGATCCGCGCATTCGCGAAGGACTACCCGCACGTGCGAGTGGCGACGACCGAGCCGGTCGGCGACTACCTGCTGAGCGCGCTCGGCGCCGTCAACCTGACCCGCTGGCCGCTACAGGCGGACATCATGAACGGAGTAGACCCGGCGCCGCAGAACGTGAGCTACGAGAACAGCCTCTTCGCCAACCATCGGGTGAAGGTGCTCGTCTACAACGAGCAGGTCACCGACCCGCTGACGCAATCCTTCCTGGCCAGCGCAAAACACGCGCGGATTCCGGTTGTCGCGGTCTACGAGACAATGCCAGCGCCGGGCTACGACTACGAGTCGTGGATGCTCGCCGAGGTCGCCGCGTTGCGCGCAGCGCTCGCCGACCGGCGATCGACAACCACCCTGCTGCATTGACCCAGATTGCCCCCGTGTCGGCAGACGCGAGCCCGGGCACGGCGCCGGCGCTGGCGGTCGAGCACGTCGGGGCGGTGCTCGGCGGGCGTCAGGTCCTGCATGACGTGAGCTTCGCGCTCGGCGCCGGCGAGCTCGCAGGACTGATCGGCTCGAACGGCGCCGGCAAGACGACGCTGCTGCGCGTGATCCTCGGCCTGCAGGCGCAAAGCGTGGGCGTCGTCAGGATCGGCGGTCAGGCGCCCGGGCGGCGTGCGTCGGGGGTCGGCTACGTCCCGCAGAAGTTCGAGCTCGACCCGGACCTGCCGGTTCGCGCGCGAGACCTCGTTGCGCTCGGGATCGACGGCAACCGCTTCGGGATTCCGCTGCCCTCGCGCCGGCGCCGCGAGCTCGTCCAGGCAATGCTGCGCGCCGTCGATGCAGAGCGTTTCGCGGATGCGCGGGTCGGCGAGCTGTCCGGTGGCGAGCAGCAGCGCGTGCTGATTGCGCACGCGCTGATCCAGCGCCCGCGAGTGCTCCTGCTCGACGAGCCACTGGCAAGCCTCGACCTGCGAAGTGAGCACGAGGTCGTCGCCCTGCTAGCGCGGCTCGCTCGTGAGCAACGCATAGCGGTCCTGATCTCGGCGCACGACGTCAACCCGCTGCTACCGGCGATGGACCGCGTGGTCTATCTGGCGGGCGGCCGCGCGGCCGTCGGACGCACGGACGAGGTCATCCGCGCGGAAGTGCTGAGCGAGCTCTATGGCCACCACGTCGACGTGCTCCACCTGCACGGGCGCGTCATCGTCGTCGCCGGGCCAGGCGGGGAGCAGGGATCGGACCTGACGCTGGCGCACGCGCACGGCACCGATCTCGAGGTGAGCCCGTGAGCAGCGTGCTGCACGCGATCGTCGAGCCGGGCTTCTTCGGCAGCGCGCAGGTCCACGCCGCCCTCGCGATCACGGGCGCCGCCGCACTGCTCTGCGGCGTGATCGGCGTCTTCACGGTGGTGCGCGGCCAATCCTTCGCCGGGCACGCGCTGTCAGACATCAATGCGACCGGCGGCTCAGCGGCATTCCTCGCCGGCATCTCGCCGGTGTGGGGCTACGTCGCGATCTCGGTGGCCGCCGCCGGCGCAATGGAAGCGATCGGCATCGACCGCCGACGCGGGCGCGACATCGCCACGGGGATCGTGCTCGTGGTGGGCTTCGGGCTTGCGGCGCTGTTCCTCTTCTGGGACACGACGCTCAGCGGCGCGAGCAACGCGACCAATGAAGTCCTGTTCGGCTCGATCTGGACCCTCAGCCCCGGCACGGTGCCGATCGTGATCGCCCTCGGCGCCGGCGCGATCACGCTCCTGGCGGTCATCTACCGCCCGCTGTTGCTGAGCTCGGTATCGAGCGAGCTCGCCGCCGCGCGCGGCGTGTCGGTGCGCATCGTCGGTGCTCTCTACCTGCTCGCGCTGGCCGCAGCGGTGGCACTCACGTGCGTCGCAATCGGCGCGATCCTGAGCACCGGACTGCTGATCGGGCCGGCGGCCGGCGCGCTGCACCTCAGCCGTCGCCCGTGGAGCGCGATGGCGAGTGCGACGGCGATCGCGCTCGCCGCTTCCTGGCTCGGCATTCTGCTGGCCTATGACAGCTACTACTGGCCGCCGGTCGGGAACGGCTGGCCGGTCAGCTTCTTCATCGTCGTGCTGGTCTTCCTGTTCTACGCCGGTGCGCGGATCCGCGCCGCGCGGGGCTGACGGTCGTGTTCTCCGGCTTCATGGTCAACGCCTGGACCGTCGGCGGGATCGTCGCGGTCATCGCTGGGCTCGTCGGCTTCTTCGTCGTCCTGCGCGGATCGGCGTTCGCGGCGCACGCGGTCCCCAACGGCTCGTTCGCCGGCGCGGCGGGTGCCGTGTGGCTCAACATCAACGTGCTCGCCGGCCTCGGGGCGTTTGCGCTCCTCGGCGCGGCCGGCATCGGCTGGCTCGGGCATCGCGATCGCCAGGACGTCGCGACCGCGCTGACGCTCGTTCTTCTGCTCGGCCTCGGCGCGCTCTTCCTCAGCTTCACCGCCGAAAGCGCACCGGCCGCCTACTCGCTGCTGTTCGGAGAGATCCTCGGGGTGAGCAACAACCAGCTTGTGCCAACGCTCGGCCTGGCAGCGGGCTGCGTCGCCCTGATCGCATTCCTCTACCGCCCGCTGCTGCTCTCATCGGTGCTCTCCGAGCTCGGCGAGGTCCGGGGCATTCCCCGCCAAGCCCTCGAGCTCGCGTTCCTTGCTTGCATCGCGCTCGCCACGACGATGACCGTGCCGGTTGTGGGCACGACGCTGATCTTCAGCCTGATGATCGGTGCGCCCGCGGCCGCGCGCTCGTTCGCCGGCACGCCGGGGCGGGCGCTCGTGCTCTCGGTTGCGATCGCGGTCGCGATCGTCTGGCTCGCAATCGCCGCCGCCTATCAGCTGGACCTGCCGGTCGGCTTCTTCGTCGGCGTGCTCAGCGGAGCCGCCTACGCGATCGGCCGTGCGTGGGCCGCTTGGCGAGGTAGTAGCGCGCGGCGATCTGCGAGGCTCCCGGCAAGTGATGGAGGACCCAACGACCCAGCAAGCGCAGGCGCGTTCGGCGGTTCCTGATGCCGACGCCGTGATGGCGCGCGCCGGCGGCGAGAACTTCCCCGTCGCGCCGCGCTGGCTGCCCGTGCCGCACCGCGCCCATCTGCTCGCGATCTACGGCTTCGCGCGCCTGACCGACGAGCTCGGCGACAGCGCTCCGGGCGACCGTCTCGCCGCACTCGACTGGCTCGAGCTGGAGCTCGAGGCCGCCTACAGCGGCACGCCCGAGCACGAGTTGATGCGCGAGCTCGCCAAGACGATCGCCGCCTGCGATCTGCCCCCCGAGCCGTTTCTCAGGCTGATCGAAGCCAACCGCTCAGATCAGGTCGTGCGCAGCTATGAGCGCTGGCGCGATCTGATGGACTACTGCGCGCTGTCGGCAAACCCTGTCGGAGAGCTCGTGCTGCGCGTCTTCGGACTTGCGAGCGCCGAGCGAATCCGCCAATCGGACGCGGTCTGCAGCGCGCTCCAGGTGGTCGAGCATTGCCAGGACATCCGCGAGGATCTCACGCGCGGACGCGTCTACCTACCCCTCGAAGACCTGGCCCGCCATCGCTGCAACCTCGTGGACATCGAGGCGCCGAGCGTTTCGCCCGGGCTGCGCGCCGTGCTCGAGCTCGAGTGCACGCGGGCGTCGGCCCTGCTCGACGAGGGCCGCCCGCTGATCGCCTCGCTGCGCGGCTGGCCGCGGGTCGCCGTCGCCGGCTATGTCGGCGGCGGGCGCGCGGCGCTGAGCGCCCTCGCGCGCGCTAACTTCGAGGTGCTGGCGCTGACCCCGCTGCCATCCACGCGGCGCGTCATCGGGTCGATCCTGCGGGCGCTCGCTGGAGCGCGGCGGTGAGCGTCGGGACGATCGCCCCGAGCGATGACCCGGCGGCATCGCTCCGCCACTGCGCAGCAGTTACCCGCCGCGAGGCGGGCAACTTCTACTGGGGAATCAGGCTGCTGCCGCGGCCCAAGTTCGAAGCACTCTGCGCGATCTACGCATTCGCGCGGGAGATCGACGACATCGGCGACGGGACGCTCGATGACGCGACGAAGCTCGCGGAGCTGGCGCGGGCGCGCACGGCGATCGAGCAACTCGACGGCGGCACGCCGGGACCGGTGCTCACTGCCCTGGCGCACGTCGAGCGCAGCTTTCCCCTGCCGCGGCAATCGTTCGTCGACCTGATCGACGGCGTCCAGATGGACCTCGCCGGGACGCATTACGAGACGTTCGATGAACTCGTCGTCTACTGCCGGCGCGTTGCCGGGTCGATCGGCCGCCTCTGCCTCGCCGTATTCGGCGCTCCTGACGCGAAGGCCGCCTCGCTGGCCGACGATCTCGGCGTCGCGATGCAGCTCACGAACATCCTGCGAGACGTGCGCGAGGACGCCCTCAACGGGCGCGTCTATCTGCCCGCCGAGGATCTGCGCCGCTTCGCCTGGCCCGCCGAGGGCGAGGGCGACAGCGCCGCGATCGCCGCTCGATCGCCGGCGGCACCGGGACCGCTCGCCGAGCTCGTCCATTTCGAAGCGGCGCGCAACCGCGAGTGGTTCGCGCGCGGCAGGCAGCTCCTCGGGCTGCTCGACCGCCGCAGCGCCGCGTGCGTGCTCGCAATGAGCAGCATCTACGCGCGCCTACTCGAGCTGATCGACGCGCGCCCGGAACGAATCCTCGAAGGACGCGTCAGGTTGTCCACGGGCGCGAAGGCCGGGATCGCAGCCCGCAGCCTCCTCACCCGACCGTGAGCCCGACAAGGATCGTCGTGATCGGGGGCGGGCTCGCCGGCATCACGGCGGCGCTCGACTGCGCGCAGGCCGGATGCGAGGTGACGCTCGTCGAGGTGCGCCGTCGGCTCGGGGGCGCCGTGTACTCGTTCGAGCGCGACGGCCTCGAGCTCGACAACGGCCAGCACGTCTTCCTGCGCTGCTGCACGGCGTACCGCGAGCTGCTCGGCCGGATCGGCGGCGAGGGCGGCGTCGAGCTGCAGCCGCGACTCGAGATTCCGGTGCTCGCCCCGGGCGAACCGGCGGTCGTGCTGCGCCGCAGCGGGCTGCCGGCGCCTGCGCACCTGGCGCGAGCGCTGCTCGGCTACCGCCACCTGACGGTGCGCGAGCGGATCGCGGCTGGACGCGCCGCGCTCGCACTCGGTCGCGTCGATCCAAGCCGCGACGACGAGACGCTCGGCGCCTGGCTCCAACGCCACGGGCAGACCACGGCGGCAATCAAGAACCTCTGGGACCTGATCGCCCTACCGACGCTGAACGTGCCGGCGGCCGAGGCATCGCTCGGTCTCGGCGCTTTCGTCTTCCAGGAGGGCCTGCTGCGTAGCGCCGGCGCCGGCGACATCGGGATCCACCGCGCGCCACTCAGCGAGATCATCGGGCACCCAGCGGCTCGCGCGTTGGAGGCCGCGGGTGTGTCGGTTCGGCTCGGCTGGCGAGCCGTGCGCGTGGAGCGAGTCGGGGCACGCTTCGCCGTCGACGGCGAGCAGGAGCGCTTCGAGGCAGACGGCGTCGTGCTGGCGGTACAGCACCACCGGGCCGCTGCGCTCGTTCCGCACGAGCTGAGCAACGACACGGACTGGGCCGACGGACTTGGCGCGTCAGCGATCGTGAACATCCACGTCGTGTATGACAGGCAGGTTCTCGACTACCGCTTCGCGGCAGGGGTCGAGAGCCCCGTGCAGTACGTGTTTGATCGGACCCCGGCGCAGTGGCGCGACGGACGCCAGTACGTCGCGATCTCGCTCTCCGGCGCGACTGCCGACAGCCAGCTGCGCAATGAAGCGCTCGCCGAGCGCTACCTGCCGGCGCTAGCGGCGCTGCTGCCGCGCGCACGCGACGCGCAGGTGCTGCGCTTCGCCGTTACGCGCGAGCACGCGGCGACGTTTCGTGCGATCCCCGGGACGGCAGCGCTGCGTCCGGCGGCCGCCACGGCACTCGAAGGATTCGCGCTCGCCGGTGCATGGACCGCAACCGGCTGGCCGGCGACGCTCGAAGGCGCCGTCCGCAGCGGTCACGCGGGCGCCGCGGCAGTGCTCAGGTCTCGCTGACGCCGAGCGCTTCGATCAGCGCGTCGCGCTCGATGTCCGCCACACGGAGCAGCTTGCGCCGCGCGTGAGATCCGCCAACAACCTGGACACGCGCGGTGTGCAGCCCTGCGCGGCGGGCGATCAGCCGGCAGAGGGCGTGATTTGCCTCACCGTCGACCGGCGGTGCGCATACGCGCACAACGAGCACGCCGCCGCGCAGGCCGACGATCTCGTCGCGCCGCGCGCGTGGCTGTAGGGCAACCTCGATGTGCGCATCCGTGCGCAATATCTCTCAGACTAGCCGTCCGCGAGCACCGTCGCCTCAGTCTCGAGCAGTGGCGCCGGCTCGCCGACGCCGCGGCGCAGCACGAGCAGCGGACAACTGGTCGAGCGCGCGAGGTGCTCGGAGGTACTGCCGAAGACGACGCGGCGAACCGGACCGTAACCACGCGAGCCGACAACCAGCAGGTCGACATTCTCGCTCCAGCGCGCCAGCTCCTCGGCGGGGATGCCGCGGACGACACGCCCATCGACGTCTTCGAGTTGCGCAAACGCCTCCCGTGACTCCACCATCATCTGATCGACGACCTCGCCCCAGTCGACTGCCGCCAGCGTCCCGTAGGAGTAGCTCGGGATGCTCACAACCGTGAGCGCGGCGAGGCTCGAGCGGTGCTCGGATGCGACCTCGCGCGCGAGTTCGAGCGCGTGCGCGCTCTCCGGCGATGCATCGTAGGCGACGCCGATCTTCTCGAACGGGGTCGGGTGGCGTGCGTAGCCGGCCGGGGCGATCGCCACCGCGCACGGCGCGCCATCGAGCGAAGCCCGCCGATCGTCCCCGAGCAGCAGGCGACCGAACGGGCCGCGCGAGCACGAGCCGACGACCAGCAGATCGGCTTCCCGCTGCTCGGCGATCCGATGTAGGCCGGCACCGACCGACCCGGCCCAGACGGCGGCCAGCTCGGCGTCCACGTCGCCGGTCTCGCGCTCGCGTGCGAGCAGCGCGAGCGCCTTGTCACGTTCCGCGTCGTGGAGCTTGACGCTGGCGAAGCGGAAGTCGTGGTGAACGTTCACGAGCGTCATGCGCCCGCCCTCGCGGACGAGCTTGCTGGCGAGCGCGACCGCATCGCGGCTGTTTGGCCGGCCGTCGACTCCTACGATCACTTCACGAAACATTGCCGCCTCCTAGGCCTGGTAATCGCAGGCTAGGACGCGAGCGGCGCGAGTACCTCCGATCAGCACCGCACGCGCCTGGGCGCCAGTACCGATTGGGGTTGCGGGCAACTACGTAGGCCGTCCTGATCAGACGTCCTCAGGCTGCGCCGGGGGGAGCGCGGCGCGCGCGCCCTCGCCCTCGAGACCGCTCGCGCGGAGCAGGTCGACGACCGTGGCCCGAACCTGCCCGACGATCATCGTCGTTCGCAGGTCGTTCTGGCTCGCGAGGATCTCGGTCGCCTCGCGCCCGGCACGGATCGCGAGCTCTCGAGTCGTGTCCTCGCCGGCGCCCTCGCCCAGCTGGCGCGCGAGCGCATCGACCGAGTCCGCCAGCGTGCGGATCGACTGTGCGAGCCCCGGCGGGGCGCTGACACCGGTGCGAATCGCGGCCGCGACCGTGCGCAACAGCACGCGCCCGTTACGCACCGCGTAGTCGATCTGGCGAGCCGCCGGGCCGTGCGGCTCGAGCGCGTCGCGCGAGCGGCGGCGAGTCGGCGAGAACGCGGCCGCCTCCTGCGCTCGCGCGAGCGCATCGAAGAGCTGGGCGATCGTTCCGTCGAGCGCGCGCAGCGAGTCGAGCGCGGCCTGCGCGCGCGCCAGCTCCGCGCGCTCCAGCGCCAGCGCGCCGTCCCGGAGCTTCGCGGCGAGCTCACCGAGGACGTCGCCTGCCAGCTCGATGACGCTGCTCGCGGGATTGCGCGCGAACGCCAGCTGACCGACGATGAGCGCCACGGCACCCCCGATCAGCGCGTCGAAGAAGCGGTCCGGCCCGTTGCCGAGCGCGGCGTTCGGCAACGTCATCACGAGGACCGCCGAGATCGCCGCCTGATTGACGAGCACGATGCTCGCGTGGACGAGCAGGGCGGCGAGGATCGTCAGCGCGACGATCGCGCCGATCTGGACCGGGCCGAGACCGATCGCAGACCGCAGCAGGAAGGCGACGCCGATACCGATCGCCACGCCCGCCGAAAGCTCGGCCGACCGCCGTAGGGGCTGCCCGCGCTGGAGGCCGACGGAGATCACGGCGGCGGCGGGCGCGAAGAAGGGGTCTGGAGTGCCGACGATGAGCTTCGCCATGAACCAGGCAAGGCCCGCCGCGATGCCCGTCTGAACGATCGCGAAGCCAGCGTTGCGCACGCGCCGCACCCGCGTGCGCAGCGAGCTCTGCGCCGTCTCCGCGACGGGGCTGAGCCGCGTCAACACAGGGCCGCGGGCTGGAGCGCTCATCGGCCTACAGTCTCGGCGATCACGATGACGAGTCGGCGCTGTGCCCTCGCCGCGGCTCGTAGCCGGCGCAGTCGAGCACGGGTAAGCGCGGGTAGCGGGGAAAGCGCTCTGGCTCGACACGGGAGCGCTCGCACAGCGAGAAGACAGAGCCGCGCGTGGTCGTCACGAGTCGCTGCTGCGCGCAGTGGGCGCAGATTCCGGCGTCGGGGACGGGCGTCGTGCGGCGAAACTGCATGTCCCCACTATATTTTGTGAAGTGCAGACGTTCGGCCGGCTGCTTGGCTTCCTGCGGCCGTACCGCACAGGCGTGATCATCTCGTTCACGCTTGCCGGGCTCGCAATGATCGCGACCGTCGCGATTCCCGAGCTCAGCGGTGCGGCCGTGAACGCGATTCGCTACGGGCATCACCGCAGCGAGCTCGTCGGCTACGCGGTGGCGATCGCCGGAGCGGGCCTCGCGCGGCTGGCGTTGACGCTCGGACGGCGACTGGTCGCCGGGCGCGTCTCGCTGGGCGTCGAGTACGACCTGCGCGAAGCGCTGTTCGGCCGGCTGCAAGCGCTCGAGCTGGCGTTCTTCGACCGGCAGCAGACCGGCCAGCTGATGTCGCGAGTGACCGTGGACCTCCAGTCGGTGCGCTTCTTCCTCGGGTACGGGCTGATCTTCATCGTCCAGTCCGCGATGACGATCCTGCTCGCGGCGGTCGCGATGCTCGTGCTCCAGCCGCTGCTCGCGTTGATCGCGCTGGCTCCCGTGCCGCTCGTCGTCTACACGACGCACCGCTACAGCATGCGCGCGCGGCCCGCTCTCGAAGAGGTGCAGCAGAGGATCGCCGAGCTGACCGCCGAGGCCCAGGAGAGCATTGCCGGCGTTCGCGTCGTCAAGGCGTTCGCGCGCGAAGCGCACCAGCGCGCGCGCTTCGAGCGCGCGGTGGAGCGCGTCTTCGCCCAGTCGCTCGTCGAGGCACGTCTGCAGACCCGCTACAACCCGCTGATCGGCTTCCTGCCGCAGCTCGGCCTGGCGGCCGTGCTCCTCGTCGGCGGCGACCAGGTGGTGCACCACCACCTGAACCTTGGCGATTTCACCGCGTTCTACCTCTACCTTTTGATGCTGCTGAGCCCGATGCAGACGCTCGGCATCTCGCTCACGATGGCCCAGCGGGCAGCCGCCTCAGGAAGCCGCATCTTCCAGATCCTCGACCGCCAGCCACTGCTGCGCTCGCTTGCCGGCGCGCCACCGCTGCCCCCGGGCTCCGGCGAGATCCGCTTCGAAGGAGTCTCCCTGCGCTACGACGGAGCGAAGGCCGACGCGCTTGCCGACATCGACCTCACGATCGCCGCCGGCACGACGGTGGCGCTCGTCGGGGCCACCGGCTCGGGCAAGACGACGCTCGCGATGCTCGTGCCGCGCCTCTACGACCCGAGCGCGGGGCGCATCCTGATCGACGGGGCCGACGTGCGCGAGGTCGAGATCGGCTCGCTGCGGCGCGCGATCGCGCTGACCGGCGATGATCCCTTCCTCTTCTCGACGAGCGTGCACTCGAACATCGCCTACGCGCGCCCGCGGGCGGCGCGCGCGGAGGTCGAGGAGGCGGCGCGCCGCGCCCAGGCGGACGAGTTCATCCGCAGCCTGCCCGAGGGCTATGACACGCGAATCGGCGAGCGGGGCCTGACCGTCTCCGGCGGGCAGCGACAGCGCCTCGCGATAGCCCGCGCGATCCTCGCCGACCCGCGAATCCTGATCCTCGACGATGCGACCTCCTCCGTCGACGCGAGCACCGAGCACGCAATCAAGCTCGCGCTGGGCGAGGTGATGGCCGGGCGGACGACGATCATCATCGCGCACCGGCTCTCGACGATCACCCTCGCGAACGACGTCGTGGTGCTCGATCGTGGAGTGCTCGCGGCGCACGGGACGCACGCCGAGCTCTTGGTGGGCTCGCAGCTGTACCGCGAGATCATCGAGCAGACCGAGGCTGAGCAGCAACCGGCTCGCCGGCGCCGGATCGGGGCGGCGCCGCGATGAGCGTCCGCCTGCGCGCGCGCGATATCGCCCGCCGCCTGCGCGGTACGCGCGGGCGGACGCGGCGCCTGCGCGGCCTCGCGGCGCTGCTGCGTCCCTACCGTGGGCGCGTCGCGATGATGGTCTTCGCGCTCGTCAGCGGCACCGCAGCCTCGCTAGCCCCGGCACCGCTCGTGGCCTACGCGATCGACGACGGAATCGTCAAGCACGACATGACGGTCCTCGCGCTGATCGTCGCCGGGTTCTTCGCGGCGGCGCTCGTCGTCTGGGTGATGACGGCAGCGCAAACGTATCTCGTCGAATGGGTCGGCCAGCGCGCGCTTGCCGACCTGCGACTCTCGATCTTCGATCACCTGCAGCGACTGCCGGTTGGCTTCTACGAGACGCGTCCGACCGGCGTCCTGATCTCGCGGATGACAAACGATGTCGAGGCGCTCGACAGCCTCGTCACCGACAGCGTCGTCACGCTCTTCCAGGGTGGGCTGACGCTCCTCGGGACACTCGTGATCCTGCTCACCTTCGACGTGAAGCTGGCGCTGATCACCTTCACGATGATCCCCGTGATCTTCGCGGCCTCGCTCGCGTTCAGGATCGCATCGGCGGACGCGTACAAGCGGACCCGCGAAACGATCGGCGCGATCACCGGCTACCTGCAGGAGACCCTTTCCGGCGTGCGCGTGGTGCGGGCCTTCGGCCAGGAGCCGCGCCACCAGCGCGAGTTCGCCGAGCTCAACGCGGGCAACCGCGCGGCGAACATGACGACGGTCTACCTGAACGCCGCGTACTTCCCCTCGATCGAGCTCGTTTCGGCGCTCGCGACGGTCGTCGTGCTGCTGTATGGCGGCAGCCAGGTGCTCGACGGTCACCTCGCCGTCGGCATCCTCGTCGGCTTCCTGGCGGCGCTCAGCAACTTCTTCAACCCGATCACGCAGCTCTCCCAGCTCTACACGACCTACCAGGCGGCGATGGCGGCGCTCGACAAGATCTTCGAGCTGCTCGACGAGCAGCCGGACATGGTCGAGGACGCGCAGGCGCTGACGCTGCCGCGGCTGCGCGGCGCGCTGAGCTTCGAGCACGTGAGCTTCGCCTATCCGCGCCGGCGCGGCGAGGACGAGGGCTCCGCGCGCGTGCTCGCGCTCGACGACCTTTCGCTCGCGATCGCGCCAGGCGAGACGGTGGCGCTCGTCGGGGCCACGGGAGCCGGGAAGTCGACCTTCGCGAAACTCGTCGCGCGCTTCTACGACGTGAGCTCGGGCCGCGTGCTGATCGACGGGCGCGACGTGCGCGAGGTGTCCTTCGCCTCGCTGCGCTCGCAGCTCGGCGTCGTTCCGCAGGAGGCGTTCCTGTTCTCGGGGACGATCCGCGCGAATATCGCGTTCGGCAGGCCGGACGCCGACGCGAGCGAGATCGAGGCGGCCGCGCACGCGGTCGGCGCCCACGAGCTGATCTCGGCGCTCCCCGACGGCTACGAGACCGAGATCGGCGAGCGCGGCGTGCAGCTCTCCGCGGGGCAGCGCCAGCTCGTCTCCTTCGCGCGCGCGCTCGCAGCCGATCCGCGCATCCTCGTTCTCGACGAGGCGACCTCGAACCTCGACCTGCGCTCGGAGCGGCGCATCGAGGAAGGGATGCGGCGGCTGCTGGCGGGGCGTACCGCGATCGTCATCGCGCACCGGCTCTCGACGATCCGCGGCGCCAGCAGGATCGTCGTGCTCGAGCATGGGCAGATCGCCGAGCAGGGCTCGCACGAGGAGCTGATCGCCGCCGGCGGCGTCTACGCGCGCCTTTACCGCGACTGGTCCGAGGACGCCGCGGCCTGACCGGTTACAAAGCGATTACTCACTTACACGCGTTATCCTGCGCCCCGTGAACGCGATCGAGGTCCGGGACCTGCACAAGTCCTATGGCTCGCTCGAGGCCGTTTCCGGCGTCAGCTTCGAGGTGGCGATGGGCGAAGTGTTCTGCCTACTCGGACCGAACGGCGCGGGCAAGACGACCACGGTCGAGATCCTCGAGGGCTACCGCACGCGCGAGCGCGGCGCCGTCAGCGTGCTCGGCATTGATCCCGCGCACGGCTCGCGGGAGCTGCGCGAGCGAATCGGCATCGTGCTCCAGTCCTGCGGCATCCAGACGAGCCTGACGGTCGCCGAGCTGATCGAGATGTATGGGCGCTA
This sequence comes from Solirubrobacterales bacterium, assembly GCA_003138355.1. Lineage (GTDB taxonomy): Bacteria > Actinomycetota > Thermoleophilia > Solirubrobacterales > Solirubrobacteraceae > Palsa-513. Next base: position 92,726 of record PLFX01000004.1, on the reverse strand, counting down.
CTACGAGCACCGCCGCGGGGTCGACGAGCTGATCGAAATGGTCGAGCTCGACGCCAAGCGCGACACGCGGGCAAGCGACTTGTCCGGCGGGCAGCGACGCCGCCTCGATCTCGCGCTGGCGCTCGTCGGCGAGCCCGAGCTGCTGTTCCTCGACGAGCCCACGACCGGCTTCGATCCCGCGGCGCGCCGGCACGCCTGGTCGACGATCCGTGCGCTCTGCCAGCTCGGCAAGACGGTCTTCCTGACGACGCACTTCATGGACGAGGCGCAGACGCTCGCCGACCGCGTCGCGGTGATGCGCGCCGGCGCGATCGTGGCCGTTGACACGCCGCGAGCGCTCGGCGGGCGCGAGCTGCGCCCGAGCACGATCCGCTTCGAGCTGCCCGACGCAAAGGCCGCCGAGCAGCTCCCGCCGGTCGAGGGAGAGGTGATGGCTGACGGCCGGAGCATCGCCGTGCGCACTCACGACACGGTGCGCGCGACGGCGGCGATCACGGGCTGGGCGCTCGAGCGCGGGATCGAGCTCGAGCACTTCAGCGTGACGCAGCCGACGCTTGAGGACATCTACCTCGAGCTGACGGGCGAGCACGAGGCGGCACCGGCATGAGCAGGCTGCGCCGCGATCTCGCGCTCGTCGGCTGGCAGATCCTCTACGAGCAGCGCGCGTTCTGGCGCAACCGTGCCGGCGCGTTCTTCGTCTTCCTGCTGCCGGTGATCTTCCTCGTGCTGTTCTCCTCGATCTTCCAGCATCAGTCGATCGGGATCGGCGGCGGGCGCAGTATCACCTACGTCACCTTCTTCGTTCCCGGGATCCTCGCCTACGGCGTGATCGCCACGACCTTCAACAACATGGCGATCGGCACCGCCGTCCTGCGCGACGACGGCGTGCTCAAGCGCGTCGCCGGCACGCCGCTGCCCGCCTGGGCCTATATCAGCGCGCGGATCGGCTCGACGATCGTCGTCACCGCGCTGATGACCGTGGTCGTGCTCCTACTCGGGCATTACGCCTACGGTGCAGACGTGCGCACGGCGACGCTACCGGGCCTGCTCGTGACGCTGGCGCTTGGCGCCGCAACGTTCACCGCGCTCGGCATCGGCATCGTCCGCTACGTCGCGAACGCCGAGGCCGCACCTGCCGTCGCAAACGCGGCGATCCTCCCGCTCACCTTCATCTCCGGGATCTGGTTCCACTTCAAGCTGCCGACGGTGCTCTCGGACATCGGCAAGGTCTTCCCGATCCGCCCGCTCGCGCACGGCATGCAGTACGCGTTCAACCCGTTCACGCGCGGCGCCGGGTTCAACTCCACGGACCTGCTGACGCTCGCCATCTGGCTCGTCGTGGGGCTCGTGGCGATGGCACGGTTCCTACGCCAGCCCTACCGCGCCTGAATCGAGCGCGGCGCCAGCCGATCTATAATCGGAGGAGCCCGCGGCGCACCCTGAAAGGCGCCGCCAGCCCATTGCGGGATGGTGTAATCGGCAACACGTCTGGCTCTGGACCAGGAATTTGGGGTTCGAGTCCCTGTCCCGCAGCTGAAAGGAAGAAGCCCGCCCAGGCGGGCTTCTTCTCTGGCGCGGGTCAGCCGCTCGCTTGCCTCGTGCTCGTTGCTTGCGCGCTGCCGGCCGCCGGGTCCAAGGCAGCCGCGATCGCCAGCGCAGCGGACTCGCCGTCGCGAATGCAGGCGCCGATGCCGACGCCGCGGTAGGCGGCCCCGGCCAGATGCACGCCGGGCGCCTCAGCGAGCGCTGCCTCGATCCGTCCGAGACGCTCGAGATGGCCGACGGCGTATTGCGGGAGTGAGCGTTCGAAGCGGCTCACCCTTGCCTCGAGCGGCTCGCCCCTGATGTCCATCGCGCCAGCGAGCTCGTCGTGGACGATGCGGACGAGCTCGTCGTCGGCGAGCGCCGGCGAGCGCTCGTCGGCGCTGTGTCCGACGGACGCCCGTACCAGGACCGGATCCCCGCCTAGATGCGCCCACTTGGCTGAGGACCAGGTGCAGGCGGTCACCGTCCGATGTTCGCTGCGCGGCACAAGAAAGCCGCTCCCGGTGAGCGGGCGCCGCAGTGCGTCGGGCGGATAGGCGAGCGCGATCGTCGCGACCGAGGCGTAGTCGATCTCGCCAAGCTCGGCAGCTGCGGGCGGCGCGATGCCGGCAAGCAGCCGGGAGGCCGCCGGCGCCGGCACCGCCAGCAGCACGTGGTCGGCCTGCAAGGTCTCGCCGCTCGCGAGCGCGAGCGCGAACGCTCCCCCGGGCGTAACGGCCAGGCTCTCGAGCGCGCACCCAGCGCGAAGCTCGACACGGGTCGCGAGATGCTCGACAAGCGCGACGATCAGCGACTCGAGGCCGTCCTCGAGCGCGAGAAACGTCGGGCCGACGGGCGCCGGCGTCTCCCGCGCGGCGGCGCGCAGGCCGCGCACCAGGCCGTGACCGCGAGCGAGCGCGGCGGCAAGCTGTGGCGCGATCGCGCGGACGCTGAGCGCATCGCATTCACCGGCGTGGATGCCGCCCAGCAGCGGCTCGATCAGCTGCTCGTGCGCCTCGCGCCCGAGGCGGCGGCGGACGAGCGATCCGATCGAGACGTCGGTCGTGAGCGGGCGCGAGGGGGCGAGCAGGTCAACGCCGGCTCGCGCGAGCCCGAGTGGCGAGAGGATCCTCGTCGCAAGGACGGCGCGCGTGCCGTCGGGAACCCCCGCGAGCAGGCGGGGCGGCAGCCGGCGCAGCGAGCCGCGCGTCCACAGAAATGGTTGATCGTTCGCCGGCGCGACGAGCTCGCCGGCCAGCCCGAGCTCATGGCAGAGCCGAGGGCCGTGCGGGATCGCGGCGAGCATTGCCTCGGGCCCGCAGTCGAAGCGACGCCCGGCGAACTGGCGCGTGCGGATCACGCCGCCGAAGCGCTCGCCGGCCTCGAGGAGCGTGACTTGGACATCGCGCGAGCTGACGCGGGTCAGGCGATGCGCCGCCGCGAGGCCGGTGATTCCGCCTCCGACGACGACCACGTGCGCCGGGCGGCTCAAGCGACCCGCTCCGCGAGCTCTTCGCGCACCGCTCCGGCGAGCGCCGCGATCAGCTCGGGCGCCGCGTTCGGCAATGCCGTCCGTGCAAAGGCGATGCCAAGCGACGCCGCGCGCTCACGCGCCTCGATGTCGAGGTCATAGAGGATCTCGAGATGGTCGGAGACGAAGCCGGCGGGACAGACGACGACAGCCGGCGCGCCGGCGCCGGCCAGCGCGCTGAGTGAGTCGAGCACATCGGGACCGAGCCACTGCTCGCTCGTGCGCCCCGCGCTCTGCCACGCGGTGCCCCAGCGCTCGAGGCCGGCGAGCTCGGCAACGGCCGCAGCGCTCTCGCGCAGCTGCTCGGGATAGGGGTCGCCGCTGTCGAGGATGCGTGCGGGCAGGCTGTGCGCCGTGAAGAGCACGTGCGCGCCGGCGCGCCGGTCGGCTGGAAGGCGGGCGAGCGCGTCGAGGACCGCCGCGGCGAGATAGTCGAGGTAAGGCGGGGCCAGGTGCCACTCGCGGACGACGCTCACGACGGGCGGATCCTCGGCGCCGGCGGCCGCAGCCTCGAGCCGCCGCGCGTATTCGCCGACGCTGAGCTCCGAGAAGTGTGGTGCGAGCACGATGCCGACGATCCGCCGCGATCCGTCCTCGACAAGGCGCGCCAGCGCATCCTCGATGAACGGAGAGGTGTGCTTGTAGCCGAGCTCGACGCGCAGCCCGAGCTCGCGCGCGAGCGCCGCCGCCTGGGCGCTTGCGATCGCGTGCAGGGGCGAGCTGCCGCCGATCGCCGCGTAGCGGGCCTGCAGCTCCGCGAGCTGGTCCGGGCTCGGCGGGCGCCCGCGACGAATGTGCGTGTAGTAGGGCTCGATCGCGGCGGCGCTGGCAGGCGTGCCGTAGGCCATCGCCAGCACCGCCGGGCGCTCACTCATTTCGCACGCTCTGCGAATGCACGAGCTCGACGAGGCGCTGCATCGTCGCGGGCGAGGTCGCCGGCAGCACCCCGTGGCCGAGGTTGAAGACATAGCCGCGGGCCGGCGCGCGGCCGAGCAGGGAAAGCGCCTCGGCCTCCACGATTTGCCAAGGCGCGAGGCAGATCGTGGGATCGAGGTTGCCCTGGAGCGCGATCGTCGCCGGTACGCGTGCGCGTGCGAGCTCGATCGGCACGCGCCAATCGACGCCGAGCACGTCCGGTTGCGCACGTGCCATCAGCTCGAGCAGGTGGCCGGTCCCGACGCCGAAGTAGACGCGCGGCACGCCAAGGCCGGCGAGGCCGTCGAAGAGCCTGCGCACCACGGGTAGCACGTATCGCTCGTAGTGATCGGGCGAAAGCGATCCGATCCAGCTGTCGAACACCTGCACGGCGTCGGCCCCGGCAGCGACCTGTGCCGCAGCCGAGGCGAGGGCGATGTCGCAGAGCGCGTCGAGCAGCGCACGCCACGTGCGCTCATCGCTCAGCATGAGGGCGCGCGTGTGCTCCTGAGCCTTCGAGGGGCCGCCCTCGACGAGATAGCTCGCGAGCGTGAACGGCCCGCCGACGAACCCGATCACGGGGACATCGAGCTCGGCCGTGCAGAGGCGGACCGCCTGCCCGAGCCACGGCGCGTCGAGATCGGGCTCGAACGGGCGCAGTACGCGCAGGTCGGCCGGGGTGCGCAGGGGCGAGGCGATCACGGGTCCAACGCCGGGACGGATCGCGAGTTCCACACCGATCGCTTCGAGCGGGCTGACGATGTCGGAGAAGAGGATCGCCGCGTCGACACCGTAACGGCGCACCGGCTGCGCGGTGACTTCGGCGACGAGCTCCGGGCGATGGGTCATCGAGACCAGGTCCAGGTCTGCGCGCAGCGCTCGGTACTCGGGAAGCGCCCGCCCCGCCTGGCGCATGAACCAGACCGGCACGCGGTCGGTCTGCTCGCCGCGGAAGGCCGCGAGCAGACGCCTACCCGTGCCGGCACGCAAAGCGCTGAGTGTTGCCGGCATCGGGCGTGACGCTACGAACGCGCGCGCTGCTCGCCATCAGCCGATTGCCGCAGCAGGCCGCGTGGTTTCCCGTCATCGCGCCTTCACGCAAACGTTCCCGGTAATGCCAATCAGGCCGGGGGCCTGTGACAGACCGCCTCGATGTTGTTCGCGTCGGGATCGAGCACGAACGCGCCGTAGTAGCCCGGGTGATAGTGCTCGCGCAGGCCCGGCGGGCCGTTGTCGCGACCGCCGGCCGCGAGCGCCGCGGCGTGGAACGCGTCAACCGTCGCACGGTCCTCGGCGTGGAAGGCGATGTGCGTGCCCGTCGTGAACGGGGCGCGCTCGGAGATCCAGAAGACGGGCTTGGCGGTGTTACCGAAGCCCGCGGTGCGGAACTCGTCGAGCGCCATCACCACCGCGTAGCCAAGTGGCGCCAGCGCGGCCTCGAAGAACGCGCGGCTTGTCTGGTAGCTGCGGACGTTGACACCGACGTGATCGAGCACAGTCCGAGACTGGCCGCTCAAGCCAGCTCGCCCATCGTGGCGAATCCCTGATCAAGTTCGTCAGCGATTCGCATCACCGCACCCGCCAGCGCCGCGGCCATCCTGCTCGGCTTAGCGCTGGCAACCGCGTCCAAGTCTGGAGAAATGATCTTGAGGCCGCGAAAGCGGCCTCAAGATCATTTCTCCACCATCCAGCAGTTGTCGTACCAGCCGAAGTCGGAGTGTCCGCCGAGCAGCGGGTGCGGCAGCGCGATCGTCGCCCAGAAGCCGTTCGAGGAGACGCCGGCGCCCGCCACTGCCGCCATGTCGGCCTTCAGCGTGTGCCTGCCACCGTGACGCAGGAAGCGCGTCAGCGAACGGTCCCAGTGCTGCGCGCAGGTGCTCGCCGGATGCGCGACGATCGCGCAGACCGTGCCCGTGTCCTTCGCGAGCTCGGCAGTCAGGAGTCGCGCGACCTGCCCCCGCAGGTTCGCGACCGTACCGGGCGAGTCGGCGGCGGCTGCCGGCGCAAGCGCGACGGCCGCGAAGACGCAGACGCCAGCCACGCAAAGAATCCTCCGCATCGCGGGCAAAGCTACCCTCAAGTGGAGACGCTATCGGCGCCGTTGGACGAAAAGACGGGCGTGATCTGGTCTTCAAGTCCTGAGTCGAGCACGAGCAGAACCTGATCGCCGGCCTCGACGACGGTCTCGGGCGTCGGCACGAAGCCGCGTCCAGCGCGCAGCACCGAAATCACGAGGCTGCCCTGCGGCAGCTGGACATCGGCGACACGCAGGCCCGCTGCGGGGGCCCCGGTCTGGACCTCGAGCTCGATGATCTCGAGGCGCTCCTCTTCGAGTGCGAGCAGGTGGACGAGCCCGTAGCGCGGGACCTCGTGCTCGATCAGGCGCAGGATGAGGTCGGTCGCTGAGACGACGGGCTGGATGCCGAGTAGCTTGAAGTGCTGCAGGTTGCGCGGGTTGTTGACGCGCGCGATGACGCGCTCGCACTCGTACTTCTCCTTAGCGACCTGGCAGACGAGCACGTTGTCCTCGTCGTCTCCGGTGACAGCGATCACGAGGTCCGTGCGCTGCACGCCGGCGCGCTCGAGGATCCACAACTCGGTCGCATCGCCGTATTGGGCGACGTAGCCGAGCTCCTGCTCGACGACGAGGTAGCGGCGGCGGTCGGCCTCGAGCAAGGTCACCTCGTGGCCCTTGTCGAGCAGCTCGCGCGCGAGGTTCAACCCCACCTTGCCCGCGCCGACGATGATCACGTACATCTGCTCGCCCTATTCCAGGCCAATCGCCTGCTCGAACATCTCGATCGCGTGCTGGGTCGGGGAGATCGTGTGCAGTCCCTGCTCCTGGTACCAGGCGGCGCGCGCGGGGTCCATGACCCGGCAGATGACCTTTTCGACGCCGAAGCGGCGCTGCACGATCTGAGCGACCGTGAGGTTCGTGTTGTCCCCGTCGGTCGAGGCGATGAAGACGTCGGCGCGTTGCACACCCGCTTCGATCAGCGCGTCGACCTCTAGCGCCGTGCCGACTGTGAAGTGCCCACCGAGGTCCTCCCAGGTCGGGCCACCGCCCTCCTCGAGGCGCTCGTGCGAGAGCGGGTCCTCGTCCACGACCGAGACCTCATAGCCCGCGGCGAGCGCTCGCTTTGCAACCGCCGAGCCGACGCGCCCGGCGCCGACGATCAGCACGAACACGTCGTCAGCCCCCTGCGGGGCGCTCGTCGACTTAACACGGCCACAGATTATCGGCGCCCAAGGCGCTCGGGCTTCGGCATGACGGCGCGCTTGCGGGTCTGGTCACCTCGCAGGCGTGCTCTTGGCCCCCGACGGGGCGCCCCCGTCAAGTGATCAACGGGATGATGAGAATCGCGACGATGTTCGCGACCTTGATCATCGGGTTGATCGCGGGCCCGGCGGTGTCCTTGAACGGGTCGCCTACCGTGTCGCCCGTCACGCCCGCGGCGTGGGCGTCAGAGCCCTTGCCGCCGTAGGCGCCGTCCTCGATCAGCTTCTTTGCGTTGTCCCACGCGCCGCCGCCGGCGGTCATCAGGACGGCGAAGAAGAAGCCGACGACGATCACCCCGATCAGCATGCCGCCGAGCGCCTGGACGTCGATCAGGCCGATGATCACCGTGAGGCCGATCGGCAGCAGCGACGGGAGGATCATCTCGCGCTGCGCCGTGCGCGTGACGATGCTGACGGCGCGAGCGTAATCAGGCTGCTCGGTGCCCTCCATGATCCCCGGGTGCTCGCGGAACTGGCGGCGCACCTCCTCGACGACCGAGCCGCCGGCGCGCCCGACCGCTTCGATCGCGAACGAGGCGAACAGGCAGACCATCAGGCCGCCGAGGATCAGGCCGATCAAGACGGGCGGCTGGTTGATCCCGAAGTCGTAATGGTGGTGGCGCTGGGCGAGCTCGTCGCGGAATCCAGCGAACAGCACGACCGCGGCGAGCACGGCCGAGCCGATCGCATAGCCCTTCGTCACGGCCTTCGTCGTGTTGCCGACGGCGTCGAGTGGGTCGGTGACGTTGCGGACCTCCTCGGGGAGGTCGGCCATCTCGGCGATACCGCCGGCGTTGTCGGTGATCGGGCCGAACGCATCGAGCGCGACGATCAGGCCGGTCAAAGACAGCTGGCCCATCACCGCGACGCCGACGCCATAGATGCCCTGGGTGCCGCCGCCGGCAAGCTTCCACGCGCCGAGGATGCCGAGGACGAGCACGACCGCGGGCAGGGCGGTCGCCTGCAGCCCGGAGGCGAATCCCTGGATGATGTTCGTCGCGTGGCCCGTCGTCGAAGCGTGCGCGATCTTCTTGACGGGGCTGAAGCGCGTCGAGGTGTAGTAGTCGGTCAGCACGAACAGGCACGCGGTGACGCCGATGCCGATCAGCGCGCAGAGATAGAGGTGAACCCAGCCGGGCGTGTGGCCGGACTTGAGGCTGACGCCGTGCATCATCCAGTAGGTCACCGGAACGAAGGCGGCCGCGGCGATGAGACCCGAGGCGATCAGGCCCTGGTAGAGCGCCCGCTCGACGTTGCCGGCGCGCGACTGGACGAAGAACGTGCCGATGATTGAGGCGATGATCGCGACGCCGCCGAGGACCAGCGGGAAGAGGACGACGCGCGTGGACTGGTCGAAGCTGAGGACGCCGAGCAGCATGACCGCAACCGCCGTGACCGCGTAGGTCTCGAACAGGTCGGCCGCCATGCCGGCGCAGTCACCGACGTTGTCGCCGACGTTGTCGGCGATGACGGCCGGGTTGCGCGGATCGTCCTCGGGGATGCCGGCCTCGACCTTGCCGACGAGGTCGGCGCCGACGTCCGCGGCCTTGGTGAAGATGCCGCCGCCGAGGCGGGCGAAGACGGAGATCAAAGAGCCGCCGAAGCCAAGCCCGATCAGCGCGTTGACCGCCGTATTCGGACTGTCGTGGAAGATCGCGGTGAGCGCGCCGTAGTAGCCGGAGAGGCCGAGCAGCGCAAGGCCGACGACGAGCATGCCGGTCGTCGCGCCACCACGGAAGGCGACGCGCAGCGCCGGCGAGACGCCGCCGCGGGCTGCCTCGGCCACGCGTGCGTTGGCGCGGACCGACACGTTCATGCCGATGTAGCCGGCCGACCCCGAGAGGATGCCGCCGATCGCGAACCCGGCGGCCACGGCGATGTTCTGGATGAAGATGAGCGCAACGAAGAGGACCACGCCAACGACCGCGATCGTCGTGTACTGGCGGTTGAGGTAGGCGCGCGCGCCGGCCTGCACGGCGGCGGAGATCTGCTGCATGCGCTCGTTGCCGGGCGACAGCGCGAGCAGCGAACGCGTCGTCAGCGCGCCGTAGAGCACGGCACAGCCGGCACATACCAGGGCGACGATCACGCCGTGGTTCGTCAGGAAACTAGTCAAGTGGGTGCTCCTCCAGAAATCGGCGTGCGCAGGGCAGTGCGCACCTCAGAACGAGAAAACCGGGCGGCGATGGCGCCCACCCGGTAAGGCGACGGCAGTGTAACAAGGGTTGCCGATGCGACCGGGCCTGGCCGGCGCTGGCGTTACTGGCGCGGACGATCCGTCGGCGATCCGGGAACCCATAGGCGCCCGCTGCGCTGCGCCGGGCCGGGACCGGACGGCGCGGACTCGCCTCCAGCCGGCGCGGCCGCGGGGTCGGCAGCCTGCGGTTCCGCGGGCTCGTTCGCCGCGGCCTGGACGAGCCTCGCGTACTCCATCTGTAAGCCGGAGAGCGCGTCGCGCAGCGGCGCGAGCGACGGCCCCTGCGGGTCGCGCTCGAGCACCGGGAGCAGGGCGCGCGTCGCGTCGATCGCGTCGCGGACCTGATTCAGATCGCGTTCGGCCCGCGTGTCATCGCTCAGCCCGAGGCGCCGGCCGGCGAGATTGACGAGCGAGATCGCGGTCTGGGCGATCACGTCGAACGCCGTGATGTGACGCATCTGCTCCTCGAGCGCCGCCCGGAGCTCGTCTTCGGTGGGTTGCGTCGCGCCGGTGCTCATGCTGGACCCCCGTCAGCGTACGACGTGCGAGTCTCGCGCACCGTCTGCGCGTAGACCTCCTCCATCGATGCGCCCGCAGCGAGGAGGTCGAGCTGGCGTTGCGCGCTGTTGCGCTCCGGCAGCTTCGGATCGAGGCCGAGCTCGCGACGCGCCGGCGCCGTCCAGGCGAGCAGGCGCTCGGCGATTCGCGCCGACGGGTACTCCTCGCCGCGTTCGAAGTCGATCATCCGCCCATCGAGGCCGTAGCGGATGGCGCGCCACATGTTCTCCTCGATCAGGCGCCCGGGTAGATCCTCGAACGGCCTGCGCTCATCGATGTCGCGCAGCGCCTGCGCGACGCAGGCAACGATCAGCGCCGCGAGCTCCTCGGAGTCGCTCGCGGTGCTCTGAACGTCGCAGATGCGAACCTCGACCGTGCCGAACGCGAAATGTGGCCTGATCGACCACCAAACCTGCGTGAACTCGACGATCGAAGCCGTCGCGCTAAGCAGTTCGATGTACTCCCGGTAGGCCGGCCAGCCGCCGAATGGCTCCGGGACGCCGCAGCGCGGGAAGCTGCGCGTGAAGATCTGCGAGCGCGAGGAATGCAGACCGCTCGCGCGCCCGTCGAGGAATGGCGAGCTCGCGGAGAGGGCGAGCAGCAGCGGAAGCACCGGCCGCAAGCGATCGCACACCTTGACCGCGCGGTCGAGGTCGCGAACGCCGACGTGGACATGCAGGCTGAAGGTGTTGTTGCGCCAGGCGACGTACTTGAGGCCCTCCTCGACGCGGCGGTAGTGCTCGGTCTCGATGATGCGCTGCTCGCGGTAGTCGGCCCACGGGTGCGTGGCCGTGGCGCCGAGAGCGACACCCCGACCCTCGGCGAGGGCGAACAGCTCGCGGCGCAGCTCGCGCTGGCGCGCGATCGCATCGGCGAGGTCCGTGCCGCGGCCGGAGATGATCTCGATCTCGGAGGAGATGAGCTCGCCGGCGAGGTGCTCGTGCAGCGCCGGCGAGCGCTCGGCAGCGCTGTCACGCAGCTCCTCGAAGCGCTGTGTCAAGTCGAGGCTCTCCGGCTCGAGGATGGAGAACTCCTCCTCGAGCCCGACAGTCAGGTCGCTTGCAGCGGCGAACAGCGCCGCCGCACCATCGAGATCGATCACGTGAGGTAGAAGTACAACGCGTAGAGCAGATCGACGGCGGGGTTGGAGGTGTGGACGGTGACCGCCGGCGGCACGGTCAGCAGCGCTTCGGAGTAGTTGAAGATGATCCTGACGCCGGCCGCCACCAGGTCGTCGGCTAGTCCCTGCGCGGCATGGCCCGGGACCGCCAGGACGCCGACGACGATGCCCTGCTCCTCGACCACGGCGCGCAGCTCGTCGTTGTGGCGCACGGTGAGCGGGCCGATCCGCTCGCCCACCTTGGCGCTGTCGCGATCGAAGATCGCCACGACGCGGAAGCCGTGGTCGGCGAAGCCGTCCGACGAGGCGATCGCGCGACCGAGGTGCCCGGCGCCGAATAGCGCGATGTTGTGCTGTCCTGACGTGCGCAGGATCTTGCGGATCTGCACGACCAGCGACTCGACGTTGTAGCCGACGCCGCGTTTGCCGAATTTGCCGAAGCCCGAAAGATCGCGGCGGATCTGCGTCGAGTTGACGTGGGTGTACGTCGCGAGCTCCTTCGAGGAGATCGTCTCGCGACCCATCTTGCGCGCCTGGGTCAGCGTCTGGAGGTAGCGCGAGAGGCGCGCCGCGATGCCAAGCGGCAGCCGGTCGGGCGGCAGAATGTCATCCCGGTCGGTGGTTAAGCCGCTGAGCCCCATTTGTGGGGGGTGACTCTAGATCATCGCCGCCGCCGCGAGGTGGGCGCGCAGCGCCGCCTCGTCGACGATCAGCTCGAAGCGGTCGACCCCATCGACCGCGATGACCGGGATGCGTTCGAGGTAGCGCGCCAGCAGCAGGTCGTCGGTCTCGATGTCGCGCTCATCGAGCTCGAACTCGACCTCGGCCGCGATGCGCTCGAGCGCGTCGCGTGCTTCTTCGCACAGGCAGCAGCCCGGCCGCCCGTAGAGCGTGACGCGCGGGACGCGGCGCGCCGGGTCGCTCATCGCAGCGGACCCTCACCCGTGGCGTAGACATCGAGCGAGAGGTAGTCGGGATAGGCGAGGGCCGGCGCATCGAGTGCGGCGGCGGCGATCATCGCCGCGTTGTCGGTGCACAGCGCCAGCGCTGGCAGGAAGAGCTCGGCACCGAGCGCGGCGAGGCGTTCGCGCAGCGGTCCGTTGGCCGCAACCCCGCCGCCAAGCGCGAGCCGGCTGAGGCCCGCGCGCTCGAGCGCTCGCTCCGCGCGCCGCACGAGCGCATCGACGATCGCGCGCTGATAGGAGGCGGCGAGGTCGGCCCGGACCTGCTCGTCCCCCATGTCGAGATCGCGCGTCCGGTAGAGCAGGGCGGTCTTCAGCCCGGCGAACGAGAAGTCCTCCCCGCGCCCGCTCGGGAAGTTGAAGGCGTACGGGTCGCCGGCGCGCGCGAGCCGCTCGAGCGGCGCGCCGCCCGGGTAGCCGAGGCCGAGCATCCGGGCGCCCTTGTCGAATGCCTCGCCGGCCGCGTCGTCGAGCGTGCGCGCGAGCACCTCGGGCGCCGCGCCCCGCTCGCGCACCGCCAGCAGCAACGTGTGACCGCCCGATGCGATCAGCGCCACGAAGGGCGGCTCGAAAGGGGTGGGTTTGAGGTAGGCGGCCGCGACGTGCCCGGCGAGGTGGTCGACCGGGGCAAACGGGAGCCTGCGCGCCGCCGCGAGCGCCTTCGCGGCCGCGAAGCCGACAAGGAGCGCGCCGACGAGACCGGGACCGCGCGTCGCGGCAACGAGCTCGACGTCCTGCAACGAAGCGCCGGCCCGCGCGAATGCCTCGTCGATGACCGGATCTATCAGCTCTAGGTGCGAGCGCGCGGCGACCTCCGGCACGACGCCGCCAAAGCGGGCGTGAGCTTCCTGCGAGGAGATCACGTTCGCCAAGATCGCTCCGTCCGCGCTGACCAGGGCCGCGCACGTGTCGTCGCAGCTCGTCTCCACGGCGAGGATCACCGGCGGTGGTGGCTGACCGGGTCGGCGTCCGGGACGTCGTCGAGGCGGCCGCGCAGCGTCGCCGGGGTTCGCCACATGATCAGCGCGTCCTCGCCGTTGTCCTGGTAGTAGCGCCTGCGCATCCCGGCGATGCGGAAGCCGTCACGCTCGTACAGCTCGATCGCTGCCTGGTTCGAGCGCCGCACCTCGAGCGTGAAACGCGCCCCGTACTGCTCCGCGCGGCCGTAGAGCTCGGCGAGCAGCGCCGAGCCGATCCCCTGCCGCCGATGGTCGGGATCGGCCGCGACGTTCATGATGTGCCAGTCACGCTCGTAGCGTGAGCACACGACGTAGCCGGCGAGCTTCCCCTGGCGCAGCGCGGCAAGGCAGATCCCCGTCGGCTTGGAGAGCTCCAGGACGAACATCGCCAGCGACCACGGCGTCGGAAACGCGCGTCGCTCGATCTCGATGACATCCGGGAGGTCGCTGTAGGCGAGCGCGCGGATATCCACCAGCTCGTTGGCTTTCTCGGTCATCGCTCGAGCGCCAGCTCGGCGTCGGGCCGGCGAAGATAAAGCGGGGTCAGGTCCGGATCCTCCGCGCGCGCGGCGATGCGGCAGGCGGCCGCCGCGCTCACGCGGTGCGCTGCGTCTTCGGCGGGGACCTCGACGCCGAGCAAAGCGAGCTCTTCGCGCCAGGCGATCGCCCCGTCGCCGACGGCGCAGAGCTCCGCGGCGTCGATCTCCTCGCGCAGGCCGGCGAGCTGCGCGGGGCGGATGACGCACGGCGCGACGAGCTCGACATCATCCTTGTAGGCGGCGGCAAAGAGCTCGCCGCGGCGGGCGTCGATGAGCGCGAGGACGAAGCCCCCACGCGGCTCGGCGAGCGTGCGCAGCGTGCAGACGCCGGCCAGGCGCGCAGCGCAGGCGCGCCCGAGCGCGCGCGCCGTCGCGATCCCAATCCGCAGGCCCGTGTAGCCGCCGGGGCCTGTGCCGACCGCAACGAGGTCGATCGCCGCCCAATCGAGCTCGACCTCAGCCAGCGCTGCCGCCGCGAGCGTGAGCACCTGCTCGGCGTGCTCCCCGCGCGCCGCGGGCTGGGGGTCGTCGCGCAGATCGATCGCGTGCCCGTCGGCGGTCTGAACGGCCACCGCCGTAGAAGGGGTCGCGGTGTCGAGCGCCAGGATGTTCATCCGCGCACCTCGATCGCGCGGCGATCGCCGCCGCTGTGGCGCAGCTCGACGCGCAGGCGTGGCTCCCCGAGCCCTTCGCCACCGTGCTCGGGCCACTCGACGAAGGTGATCCGGCCGGGACCGAGGTAGGGCGCGAGGAGCTCCGGATCCTCGCTGTCGAGCCCGTCGAGACGGTACAGGTCGAGATGGCAGACGATCAGCCCCTCCAGCCGCGTCGGATAGCGGTGGCCGATCGCGAACGTCGGGCTCGTCACTGCGGCCGTTGCTCCGAGTGCGCGCGCGGCGCCGCGAATGAACGTCGTCTTGCCGGCGCCGAGCTCGCCGGAGACGAAGACGATCTCGCCATCCGCCAGCTCGGTCGCGAGCGCCGCGGCGAGCTGCTCGGTTGCCGTCACGCCGTCGGTCTCGAAGCGACGTAGCTGCTCCGTCGGGGCCATCAAGCGATCAGAAGAGCCCCAGCTGCTCGGCCTGGCGATCGAGCTCGACCGGCGGCCCGGCAGGCTCCGGATCGACCGGTGGCTCGGGGACGATGGGTGGGGCTGGCGGGAGTGCGAGGATCGCCGGCAGGCGGACGAAATCCGCCCGCAGCGTCTCGAGCGTGCTCGGCGTGTACAGCGCAGCAGCTGGGTGAAACAGCGGGTAGAGCCTGAACGTGTGGCTGCCGATCGTCCGCACCTCGGGCTCACCGTGAACGCGCGTGATGCCGGCGGGATCGCCGCGCAGCAACTTCGTGGCGAAGTTCCCGAGCGTGCAGATCACGCGCGGCTCGATCAGCTCGATCTGGCGCACGAGGTACGGCTTGCAGCTCTCGATCTCAGCGGGCTGGGGATCGCGGTTGCCCGGCGGCCGGCACTTGAGGACGTTCGCAATGAAGACCTCGGAGCGGCTCAGGCCGATGTCGGCAAGCAGCTGCTCGAGCAGCTTGCCCGCGGCGCCGACGAACGGCAGCCCCTGGATGTCCTCGTTGGCCCCAGGAGCTTCGCCGACGAACATCAGCTCGGCGTCGGCGTTGCCTGCACCGAAGACAACCGACGAGCGAGTCGCCGCGAGCTCGTGACAGCGCGTGCACTGCCGCGCTGCGATCAGCAGCTCCTTCAGCTCCTCGCGCCTGGCCGTAGCGCTCACCCAGCCGATGGTAGTCGCCCGCTCGCGCGCGCACGGGCTCGGTTACGCCAACCACTAAGCTGTCAGGTGGCCGCCAACCAGATAGTGGTGGACTGAACGCGCACAAGCCCTTCAATCGCGACCGGTATCCCGATGGGAACTGGACCGAAGCAAATGAGAACCGTCCGTACGATCGCCGAGCTTCGCCGGGCGCTCGCGCCTGCGCGCGACGCGCGTCTGCGCGTGGGCCTCGTTCCAACGATGGGGGCGCTCCACGACGGCCATCTGTCGCTGCTTGGCGCCGCCCGCGCCGAGTGCGATCTGCTCGTCATGTCGGTGTTCGTGAATCCGCTGCAGTTCGGCCCGTCCGAGGACCTCGCCGCCTATCCGCGCGATGAGGCGCGCGACGCGGCGCTCGCGCAGGAGGCGGGCGTCGACCTGCTCTTCACACCGGCCGCCGAGGAGATCTACCCGCCCGGGTTCGCCACGAGCGTCGTCGTGCGCGGCGTCAGCGAGCGACTCGAGGGCGAGCAGCGCCCCGGTCACTTCGAAGGTGTCGCGACCGTGGTGGCGAAGCTGCTCAATATCGTGGCGCCCGAGGTCGCCTACTTCGGTCAGAAGGACGCGCAGCAGGCGATCGTGATCAAACGGCTCGTCGCCGACCTCGATATGCCGGTGCGGATCGAGGTCTGCCCCACCGTGCGCGAGCACGATGGACTTGCGCAGTCGAGCCGCAACGCCTACCTGAGCGCCGAGGAGCGAGCGCGCGCGACGAGCATCTCGCGCGCCCTCGAGCGCGCGGCCCAGTTGATTGCGCGCGGCGAGCGCGACAGCCGCACGGCAGTCGCTGCGGCGCGCGGCGAGCTCGCAGCGCACGACCTGGAGCCCGAGTACCTCGAGATCGTCGATCCCGACACGCTCGTGCCCGTCAAGCGCGTCGAGCGGCCGGTCCTTGTCGCCCTCGCCGCGCGCGTCGGCCGCGCGCGCCTGATCGACAACGTCATCGCAACCCCGAGCACGAATGGAGTCGAGCCAAGCTGATGCAACGCACGATGCTGAAGTCGAAGATCCATCGCGGTCGTGTGACCGGCTGCGACCTCAACTACGTCGGTTCGATCACCGTCGACCCGCTGCTGCTCGAGGCCGCCGACATCCTGCCCAACGAGCAGGTGACGGTGCTCGACCTCGACAACGGTGCGCGCTTCACGACCTACGCGATCGCCGGTGAGCGCGGCGCGGGAGAGCTCCAGCTGAACGGCGCGGCCGCCCGGCTCGTCCATCGCGGCGACACGGTGATCGTCATCTCGTACGCGCAGTACAGCGAGCCCGAGCTCGCCGAGCACCAGCCGCGCGTCGTGCACGTCGATACGCGCAACCAGATCGTTGCCGTCGACCCCCCGTTGCGGGGGGCAGGCGATCGCGTCGAGGCGCTGCTCAGATGATGTCGAGCACGCCGAACACCGAGGCGGGCCCGGCGGTCGACCGGCTGGCGATGACGCTGCCGCGCCTGGCCGAGAAGCGGCGCCTTGGCGAGCCGATCGTGATGATCACCGCCTACGATTTCCCGACCGCACGGATCGCGGAAGAGGCGGGCGTGGACATCGTGCTCGTCGGCGATTCGGGGGCGGAGGTGGTGCTCGGCTACCAGTCCACGGTCGCGGTGAGCCTCGAGGAGATGCTGATGCTCGCGGCCGCGGTGCGCCGCGGCCTGCGGACCCCGCTGCTCGTCGGCGACCTGCCGTTCGGCTCCTATGAGGCGTCTGACGAGCTCGCCGTGCTGAGCGCGCAGCGCTTCGTCAAGGAGGCCGGCGTCGATGCGGTGAAGCTCGAGGGCGGCGGACCGGCTTCGGCGGCACGGGCAAGCGCGATCGTCGCGGCAGGGATCCCGGTGATGGGCCACGTCGGGCTCACGCCCCAGAGCGCAACGGCGCTCGGCGGCCGCCGCGCCCAGGGACGCACCGCCGAGCGCGCGCTCGAGGTCGCGCGCGAGGCTCGCGCGCTGGAGGAGGCAGGCTGCTTCGCGATCGTGTTCGAGGCGATTCCGGCCGCGGTCGCCGACGAGCTCACCGGAGTGCTCGGCGTGCCGACGATCGGGATCGGCGCCGGCCCGGGCACGAGCGGGCAGGTGCTCGTCGTGCACGACATGCTGGGCGTCTACCCGGGCCAGCCAAAGCGTCACTCGCGCCAGTACGCCGACCTTCACGGACAGGTGCTCGGCGCGCTCGGTCAGTACGCCGAGGACGTGCGGGCCCGGCGTTTCCCGGCGGCGGAGCACACGTTCTCGATCGATCCGGCCGAGCTCGCCGCCTTCCGTGACGGCCTGCGCCACGAACGCTAGGCCGCTGCGGACTCCGCCGGGGCCGCGGCAGGCTTGCGCGCTCGTGCCCGCGCGCGCGCGGGCGCGCGTGCTTTGAGTAGCGGTTCGAGGAAGCGGCCGGTGTGCGACTGCGCCACCGCCGCGACCTGCTCGGGGGTTCCTGTGGCGATCAGCAGGCCGCCGGCGTCCCCGCCCTCCGGGCCGAGGTCGATGATCCGGTCCGCGGACTTGATCACGTCGAGGTTGTGCTCGATCACGATCACCGAGTTGCCGGCGTCGACGAGGCGCTGGAGGACCTCGAGCAGGCGCTTAACGTCGGCGAAGTGGAGGCCCGTGGTCGGCTCGTCGAGGACGTAGAGGGTCCGGCCGGTCGCGATCTTCGAGAGCTCGGTCGCGAGCTTGACGCGCTGGGCCTCGCCGCCCGACAGCGTCGTCGCCGGCTGGCCGAGGCGGATGTAGCCGAGCCCGACGTCGTTCAGCGTCTGCAGGCGGCGGCGGATCGCCGGGATGTGCTCGAAGAACGTGACCGCCTCTTCGACGGGCATGTCGAGGACATCAGCGATCGTCTTGCCCTTGAAGCGGACCTCGAGCGTCTCGCGGTTGTAGCGCCGGCCGTGGCACTGTTCGCACGGGACGTAGACATCCGGCAGGAAGTGCATCTCGATGCGGATCTGGCCGTCGCCGCGGCAGACCTCGCAGCGTCCGCCCTTGACGTTGAACGAGAAGCGCCCCGGCTTGTAGCCGCGCACGCGCGCCTCCTGCGTCTTCGCGAACAGATCGCGGATCACGTCGAAGAGGCCCGTGTAGGTGGCCGGGTTCGAGCGCGGCGTGCGCCCGATCGGCGACTGGTCGACCGCGACGATCTTGTCGAGCGCCTCGAGGCCGCGCAGCTCGCGGTGCGTACCCGGTCGCTGGCGCGTGCGGTGCAGCTTGTTCGAGACCGCCTTCAGCAGGATCTCGTTGACGAGCGTCGACTTGCCCGACCCGGACACGCCGGTGACGCACGTCAGCGTCCCGAGCGGGACGCGCACGTCGATGTTGCGCAGATTGTGCATCGCGGCACCGAGGATCTCGATCGCTCCGCTCGGCGTGCGCCGGCGCGCGGGCACCGCGATCTGGGCGGCGCCTGAGAGGAATTGCCCGGTCAGCGACTCGGGGACGAGCTCGATCTCGAGCGCCGTGCCCTGCGCAACGATCCTCCCACCGTGCTCGCCCGCCCCGGGGCCGAGGTCGACGATATGGTCCGCGGCGCGCATCGTCTGCTCGTCGTGCTCGACCACCAGGACCGTATTGCCGAGGTCGCGCAGGCGCTCGAGCGTCGCGACGAGCTTTGCGTTGTCGCGCTGATGGAGCCCGATCGATGGCTCGTCGAGGACGTAGAGGACCCCGACGAGCGCCGAGCCGATCTGCGTCGCGAGACGGATCCGCTGCGCTTCGCCGCCCGAGAGCGTCGCCGCCGCGCGATCCATCGACAGGTAGCCGATGCCGACGTTCTCGAGGAAGCGCAAGCGCTCCTCGATCTCGCGCAGCACGAGCCGTGCGATGTGGCGCTCAGTCTCGGTCAGCTGGACCTGCGCGAGCCAGTCGAGCGCGGCATGGGCCGATAGCGCGCAGAACTCGTTGATCGCGATCCCACCGACGAGCACCGCGAGCGACTCGGGCCGCAGGCGCGCGCCGTGACAGGCGGGACACGGCCGCACGCTCATGTACTCCTCGATCTTCTCGCGCTGGTACTCGGAGTCGGTCTCGCGGTAGCGCCGCTGGAGGTTCGGCACGATCCCCTCGAAGCGCGCGGCGTAGTTGCGCTCGCGGCCGAAGCGGTTGCGGTAGCGAACCTGGACGCGCTCGCCGTTCGTGCCGTAGAGGAAGATCTCGCGCTGCTTGGCGGTCAGGGAGCGCCACGGCTTCTCGACGTCAACGCCGAAGCGCTCGGCGAGCGCGGCAGTCATCTGCTCGTAGTAGCCGGAACTCGATCCCGCCCACGGCGCGAGCGCGCCCTGCGCGATCGAGAGGTCGGGGTTCGGCACGACGAGGTCCGGGTCGATCTCGAGCTGCGAGCCGAGCCCGGTGCAGCGCTCGCAGGCGCCCTGCGGCGCGTTGAAGGAGAAAATGCGCGGCTCGAGCTCGGGCATCGAGGTGCCGCACTTCAGGCAGGCGAACTTCTCCGAGAACGTCAGCGTCTCCCCCGGCCCCTCGCCCTCGCGCGGCACGATCTGCACCGACACGATCCCGTCCGCCAGCGCAGCAGCGGTCTCGATCGAGTCGACGAGGCGCTTGCGCACGTCAGCGCGCATCACCAAGCGGTCAACGACGACCGAGACCTCGTGCCTGACGTTGCGGTCGAGGTCGAGATAGTCCTCGAGACCGTGCAGCTCGCCGTCGACGATGACCCGCGTGAAGCCCTCCGTGCGCAGGTCCTCGAGCAGCTTGCCGAACTCCCCCTTGCGGCCGCGGATGACGGGCGCCAGGACCATGAAGCGCGTGCCCTCAGCGAGCTCGAGGACCTGGTCGGCGATCTGCTCGATCGACTGCCCGGCGATCGGCTCGCCGCAAACGTGGCAGTGCGGCACGCCGATGCGCGCCCACAGCAGGCGCAGGTAGTCGTAGATCTCCGTGACCGTGCCAACCGTCGAGCGCGGGTTGCGCGAGGTCGTCTTCTGGTCGATCGAGATCGCCGGCGAGAGCCCCTCGATCGAGTCCACGTCGGGCTTGTCCATCTGCCCGAGGAACTGGCGCGCGTACGCCGACAGCGACTCGACGTAGCGCCGGCGACCCTCCGCGTAGATCGTGTCGAAGGCAAGCGAGGACTTGCCGGAGCCCGAGAGCCCGGTCAGCACGACGAGCGCGTCGCGCGGCAGCGTCAGCGAGATGTTCTTGAGGTTGTGCTCGCGCGCGCCGGAAACGACGATTTGATTGGACGACGCCACGTTATGTCCAATTGTACCGAGGCGAACAGATGTTCGTGAGCGAGCCGACCAGCTAGTGTGTGCACCGTGGAGCATCGCCCGCTCGGCCGCAACGGCCCCGAAGTCTCAGTCCTCGGCTACGGCGCATGGGGCATCGGCCAGAGCATGTGGATCGGCGCGCAGGACGACGTGTCGCTGCGCTCGCTCGCGCGCGCCTTCGAGCAGGGCGTCGACTTCGTCGACACCGCCTACGGCTACGGCGACGGGCACAGCGAGGAGCTGGTGGGCCAGGCAGTTCGCGCGGCGGGCGGCGGCATCCGCATCGCGACGAAGATCCCGCCCGCGAACCGTCAATGGCCCGCGCGCGCCGGCGTCCACGCCGAAGAGACCTTCCCCGCCGAGCACATCATCAGCTGCACCGAGCGCAGCCTGCGCAAGCTCGGCGTCGAGACGATCGACGTCCAGCAGTTCCACGTCTGGTCGGACGAGTGGGTCGATCAGGGCTCCTGGCGCGAAGGGATCGAGCGCCTCAAGGCGGACGGGAAGATCGGCTGCTTCGGCATCTCGATCAACGACCACGAGGCCGACAACGGGATAGCGCTCGTCCAGAGCGGCGCCGTCGACAGCGTCCAGGTGATCTACAACATCTTCGACCAGGCGCCCGCCGATCGCTTGTTCGCGGCGACCCAGGAGGCGGGCGTCGGCGTGATCGCGCGCGTCCCCTTCGACGAGGGCGGGCTCACCGGACTGATCCGCCCGGAGACCGAGTTTCCGGAGGGCGACTGGCGCAACCGTTACTTCGCGGGCGATCGCAAGCGCGAGGTATGGGAGCGCGTGCAGGCGATCGCCTCCGACCTCGACGTCGAGGTCGACCAGATACCCGAGATCGCGCTGCGCTTCTGCCTCTCGCACGCGTCCGTAAGCACCGTGATCCCGGGGATGCGCTCGCTGAACAGCGTGAACGCCAACGCCGCCGCCGCCGAACGCGGGCCGCTCGACGAGCGCGAGCTCGCCGTGCTCGCGCGCCACCGCTGGCAGCGCGACTTCTATCCACGCTGAGCGGCGCCCGCTAACCGCCGCATCCCGCCGCTCGCCCAGCTAGGTTTTGCTTGGTCGGCCGGGAGGACGGTACTCTTGGTCGTGGTCAGGCGGAAGCGAGGTGTGGCTGAGATGAGCGAGCAGCGCATCGACGGCGATACAGGCACTCCCGACGCGGGTGACAGCGCCGAGGAGCTGCTGGGCCGGGCGCTGCTCGACCGCGAGGCATCCGCCGTGGTCGCGATGCATGTCGGCGGCCTGACGCTCGCTCGCGAGCTGACGATCATCTTCCACGGCCGGCGCGACCTCTCGACGATCCAAACCTACATCGCCCTCGGCGAGCACGGCACGGGCGAGGCCCTGTCGCCCAACGAGCTGCTGCGCGTGCCCGTCTACCTCGACCTCGCGCAGGCGGACTCGCGCCGCGCCGCGCAGGACCTCTACCGCGAGCAGGCCGGCGTGCTGCGCGAGACGCTGCGCGCCGCCGACACCGTGCTGTCGGTCTGGTGGGAGCCGCTGACCGAGTACGCGGCCGCCCAGGTCAGGGTCGAGCGGCTGATCGGCGCCACCGTAGAGTTGCCCGCGCAGCTGCTGATGCCGGTCGCCCTGCGCGCGCCGGAGCGCGAGCTGATGGTCGCCGCCGTCTGCTCGGCGCGCTCGCTGACCGCAGGCGCACCCCCGCTCGGGATCGCCTGCGTCCAGCAGGAGGTCGCCCACGTGTACCCCCTGACCGACGACCCGGAGCGCTGTCTGGAGGACTTCCTCGGGCGCGCCGAGGCCCACGCGCACCGCATGGCCGACCGCCTCGCCGCACAGGAGGCCTCCGTCGAGCGCTTCCTGGAGCTGTCGGGCGACTGACGCGCGTCAGCTGCGGTTGTACTCGCGCAGCGCTTCCCCGAATCCTTGATATCCCGTCTCACGCGCTCCGCAGCGCGTCGGTCGGGGAAAGGCGGGCGGCGCGGATCGCGGGCACGATGCCGGCGACGGCGCCGATCAGGATGGCGGCGCCGATGCCGCCACCCCAAGCGAGCGCGGGGATCACGGTGGTCCAGTGCTTGGTGTGGGCGTATATCGCGGTTGCGAGCGCGCCGGCGCCGATCCCGATGGCGCCGCCGATCAGCGCGAGCAGGATCGCCTCGCTCAGGAACTGCGTGCGGATCTGCGCTTTCGTCGCACCGAGCGCGCGGCGCAGGCCGATCTCCGCGCGCCGCTCGAGCACGCTGATAACCATGATGTTGGCAACGCCGATCGCGCCGACGAGCAGCGCGATCGCACCGAGTCCGAGAATCAGTCCGTTGAAGACGCCCTTGGTCTCGGCCTCCGCGACGAGCGCCGAGGATGGCTGGGTCACATCCACCTCGCTCGGGTTCTCAGGGTTCGCGGTGGAGGCGAGGACGTTGTAGACGGCGTTGACCTGGCTCGTGTCGGCGCGGACGTAGATCTCGGTCGGGTTTCCGATCGTCGGATGACCGTCGACGTCGCTCGTGTAGCCGAGGTACGTCTTCGCGGCCGGGAAGCCGATCAGCACGGAGTCGTCGATCTCGGGGGCCAGTGCAGCCGGCTTGAGAATGCCCGCGACGTAGAACCACATCCCGCCGACCCAGATCCGCTCGCCGGCGAAGAGTTGTCCGATGCCGAGCCGCCGCGCGGCGCCTGCACCGAGCACGCAGACCGGCTCGGTCGCGGTCGCTGTGTTGAGGAAGCGGCCCTGCGCAACGGTCGTGCCGACGGCGCCGGGCAGGTTGAGGTTGGTCGCAGCGACACTCAGCGCGTTGGTCTCGACCGATGGGATCAGGGGGGTGCGGTAGGCGTTGGTGTTGGCGATCGTGCCGGTGTAGGCGACGTCGTAGACCGGGCCGATACGGCCGATCGTGCCGGGCGCTGCGAGCGGGAGCGGCACCCCTTGGCCGCTGAAGTTCTGTCCGGTCGTGACGTCCAGCAGGTTGGTTCCGAGCTGGTTGATCTCGGCCAGTAGCCCAGTCTGGCTGGAGGCGGAGAGGCCGAGCACGGCGACGATCGCCGCGACGCCAATCGCGATCCCGAGCGCCGAAAGCGCGGCGCGCAACCGGCGCGTGCGCACGCCGATGCTGGCCAGCCGAGCGAGGTCGCCGGGCCGAAGCCGTGGCGGCGTGAGGCTGACATCGGGCGCGTTCAGGATGCCTCGTTCACTAGCGCGAACGCGGTCCTCGGCCCGTGCGGGATCCTCGCGATCACGATGTAGCCGCCCGCTTGCGCGTTGGCGATGAACGGCGGTGCGACCGCGATGCCGCGCCCGTCGGTCCGAACCGAGACTTTCCGCGAGTGGGTGCGGGTGGCGAAGCTGCCGCTCGCGCTGCTCGCAGGCGCGGTGAATGTCACGAGCACGCGGGGAACCTTGTTTCCGAGCGCGTCAGTGACGGTGACGGCGAGCGCGATCGCGAAGCGGGTTCCCGTCTGGGTCGCTTCGCTGGCCGCAACGCCGGCGGTGATCGTCGCCGGCTTGCCGGCGCGGTTGCTGAGCGTGAAGTGGGCGACGTTGGCTGCCGTCGTGGCGGTCGCGATGAAGCGACCGACGGTCCCGTTTGCGGTGAAGTTCGGGGAGGTGGCAATCCCGTCGCTCGCGGTCACGGCGGTCGCCTGCGCACTGCCGTCGGCAAAGCTCGCCCCGGCGCTCCCCCCCGACCCCCCGCTCGCCGTTGTGCCGAACGCGAACGTGACCGTCGCCCCAGAGACCGGGTTGCCGTTCGCGTCGAGTACACGCACCGAGAGCGGGTGCGCGTAGTGGCTCTGCACCGTCGCTGACTGGTTGACGGGCGATAGCGGCGTGACGGTCGCCGGAATCCCGGCGGCGCTGTTTGTCATCGAGAACGAGACCGACCCGTCAGCGCTGGTTGCGGTCACTGTGTAGCTGCCTGCTACGTCGTTGGCGGTGAACGTCGGCGCCGAGGCATTCCCGGAGAGGTCCGCGCCGACTGTGACCGCGTTAGCGCCGCTCGTCGCAAAACTGCCGCCGGCGCCGCTCGACGGCGCCGTGAAGGTGACGGGAGTACCGACGACAGAGGTCACCGGGCAGCCGTTGCTGTTAGCCAGCGCCACCTGCAGGGGGGTCGCGAAGGCCGTAGCGAGCTGCGCGGTCTGCGGGGTTCCGCCGCCGAGCACCAGCTCATTTGGCGGATTGGATGTGGGACATGAGCTGCCCGTGCCGGGAGTGTCCGCTGCAGCGCGCGGGCTGTTGAGCGCGACGACGGCCGGGATGCCGATTAGGAGCGGGATGACCGCCGCAAGAAGCCGCTGCCGTCTAGGGCCTGGGCCACGCACGCGCACCTAACGGTGCTCCCCGCCGGTCCCAGCGGACGGGGCCGCGCCGTTCGCTGGGCGGCTGTCTGCGACGATCTCGCCGTCGAGCATCTCGATCTGGCGCGGCAGACCCGCCGCGAGCTCGCGGTCGTGCGTGATCATCACGATCGTCGCCCCGTCCGCGTGCAGTTCGTGCAGCAGCGCGAAGATGGCAGCGCCCGTAGCGGTGTCGAGATTCCCAGTCGGCTCGTCGGCGAGCACGATCGCGGGAGCGCCGACCAGCGCGCGCGCTATCGCAACACGCTGGCGCTCCCCGCCCGACAGCTTCGTTGGCCGGAAGCTCGCCCGATGCGCGAGCCCAACGCGCTCGAGGGCGCGCGCTGCGAGCACACGGCGCTCGGACACCGCGACGCCGGCGTACAGCAGCCCGTCGGCGACGTTGTCGAGCACGGTCTGGTACTCAGCGAGGAAGAACAGCTGGAACACAAATCCGATTCGCTTCGCTCGCACCACCGACAGCGCGCGATCGTCGAGGCCGGCGACGTCCAGACCCGTGATGCGCACCGCTCCCTCGGTCGGCCGCTCGAGCGTCCCCATAACGTGTAGAAGCGTCGACTTGCCCGACCCGGATGGCCCGACGATTGCGATCAGCTCGCCGCGGCGAACGCTGAAGCTGACGCCGCGCAGCGCGACGACGGGGGGCTCGGCCGCGTAGATCTTCGTCACCGCGTCGAGCTCGAGCACCACGTCGCCGCTCCCGATCGGCGCCGGCGAGCCGTTCGCAGCAGCGCCCGGCGTTGGCGGGGTACCCGCGGCGAGGCTCATATGCCCGGCACCACCACGCGCTGCCCGGCCGCAAGCCCCGCCCCGCGAACCGCGACCAAGCCATCGGCGTCGTCGAATAGTCCAGTGGTGACGGCCACCAGGTGATGCACGCCGTTCCCGGCGACCTCCTCGACCGCGTACCCGCCGCTCTCCAGCGACAGCAGCGCGGCGACCGGCACGACGAGCGCATCGCTGACGCTGCCGGTCGTGATCGACACGTTGACGGGCGCCTGGTCGAGGTTGCCGATCGCGGCCGGGTCGGTTGGGATGGCGTCGACTTCTATCGTCGATGGACCACCGTTCTGCCCGGCGGTCGCGACCGAGCTCACGCGAGTGATCTGTCCAGGCGTCGTCTGCTCGTTCGGCAGCGTGATCGTGACCGGGTCACCAGGGCGGACCTCCCCCTGTAGCGCGGGATCGAGCTGGATCTGTACCTCGCGCGCGGTGCCGGTCGCCGACAGCACCGGCCCAGCCGTGACGGCCGCGCCGACCGCGACGGTCGATTGCAGTGACGTGACGCGGATCGGCCCCGGCGCGAATACGACGGAACCGCCCAGCAGCTCACCGGTCACGCTCTGGGCGTGCGTGGCCTGAAGCCGCCGGATCGCGGCCGCGGTCGCCGGCGTGAACGCATCGCCCGTCAGCCCGTGCCCGTAGCCGAGCGCATCGAGGTTCGTATTCAGCTCGGCCACGTCGGCGCCCGGCGACATCCCAGCCGAGAATGCTCTCGTCGCGGCCGTCGAGCCGTACAGCAACAGCGCCGGATTGCCGTCGATCGCGAACAGCGGCTCCCCGCGGAGCACGATCTGACCGACGGACGGCACGCTCGTGAACGCCGAATTCTGGCCGTACACGGTCGCCTGCGCGCTGGCGGTCGCGAGCGCCGCCTGGTCGGTCGCGAGCGCGTGCTTGGCGGATACCACAGCGACCTTGTCCGCGGCGATCTTCCCCGCATCGGCTGTCACCGACTGCTGCGCGCCCGCGACCGGCTGGGCGTCAGTTGCGCAGGAGGACCCGCCGCCGGACCCAGCGCCACCAGTCCCGGCGCTCTGCGCGGCGTTGTCGCCCGCGCACGCGATGGCCTCCTGCTCCTGGTCGGCGGCCAGCGTCGCGCGCGTCTGTGAGAGCGTCGTGGAATCACTGGACAGCGTCGACTGCGCGCTCGCCAGTGTGGCCTGATCGGTCGTTACCGTCTGACGCGCCTGCGTCACCGTCGCCGGCGCGCTGCCGGCGGGCAGGTCGAACGTCACGGCACCCGTGTAGCCGATCGTCCCGCTGACCAAGCTCAGCGAGGCCAAAGGCTCCCGCTTCACGCTCACCAGCGACGTCGGATAGGCGTTGTCGCGAACGCCGCCCGCCGAGCCGCCGCCGAACGGACTGGTCACGACCAACACAACGGCCGCCACAGCCACCAGCAGCCCGAGGACCGCGAGAAGGCGCCGGCGAGGCCACCGCGCCCTGTTCTGGGTGGCGGCGGGCGCGACCGCCTCACCGCCGGTTGAGCTCGGAACCGCGCTCATCCGGCCCCAAAGTGCCGGCGGATCAGGATCGAAACACACGTCCGCTCCGCCACCCGGAAAAGCGGCGCGGCTGGGTCAATGTTGCTACTCCCGCCCCCGAGCCCGAACCCGAACCCGCCGGGCGAAGCCGCCTGCGGGTCGGGGTAATTCGGAACGCCATGCGCGCGCATGCACCTCGAGAAAAGGAGCCCCGACACCTCATTCGCAGCCCGCTGCGCCGGGCTCACCGCGACGCCCGCGAACAGCGCTCCGTTGACGCCGGCCTTCCGCGAGGAGACGTGACGGCTTGTCCGGCTCGCGCTCGAAATGTTGGCGACGGTGAGGCTCGAGCCGCCTGCGCAGCCCGCGACGAGGATGGCCACGCCGGCGAGCATCACGAGAGACACCGAGCGGCTCCACACGCCGCGCAGGCGATCGCGAACTCTCAGCGCAGCGGCGGGCTCCCGCGCTGGACCGCTTTCTCGCTGCGGCATGATGAACCTACTTTCGCGGCAGGCTGAACATTGTGACCGCGACTCGACCGACGCCGCGGCCGTCAGACGACAGCGTCGGCATGCTAACGAACGCCTTCCAACGACGCGTGAACCGGGGCCCGCATGCGGGCCCCGGCCGGACGGCGCATGCGCCGGTCCGAGCAGATCAGGCCGTCGCGCTCATCTCCGCCAGCTGGCGGCGGAGGTCGCGCAGCTCGTCGCGCAGGCGCGCGGCATACTCGAAGCGCAGGTCCTGCGCGGCCGCGAGCATCTCCTCCTCGAGCTCGACGGCGAGCTTCTCGAGCTCCGACGGGGCTAGCTCGGCGGTCTTCGCGCGCGCACGGCGCCGGCGCGCCGGCGTCTTCGACTCGCTGGTCAGGAACTCGGCGATGTCGGAGACCCCCTTGACGATCGATGCGGCGGTGATGCCGTGCTCCTCGTTGTAGGCGACCTGGATCGCGCGGCGGCGGTCGGTCTCCGAGAGCGCCGCTGTCATCGCCGCGGTCTGGCGGTCGGCGTACATGATCACGGTGCCGTCGACGTTGCGCGCGGCGCGGCCGATCGTCTGGATGAGGCTCGTCTCGCCGCGCAGGAAGCCCTCCTTGTCGGCGTCGAGGATCGCGACGAGCGAGACCTCGGGCAGGTCGAGGCCCTCGCGCAGCAGGTTCACGCCGACGAGCACGTCGTACTCGCCAAGGCGCAGGTCGCGGATGATCTGGATCCGCTCGAGCGTGTTGATCTCGGAGTGCAGGTAGCGCGTGCGGAAGCTGAGCTCGAGCAGGTAGGACGACAGGTCCTCCGCCATCTTCTTGGTCAGCGTCGTGACGAGGACGCGCTCATCGCGGTCGGCGCGCTGGCGGATCTCGCCCATCAGGTCATCGACCTGGTTGCGCGTCGCGCGCACCTCGACGTGCGGGTCGACGATCCCGGTCGGGCGGACGATCTGCTCGACGACCTTTGCCGAGCGGGTGCGCTCGAACTCGCCCGGCGTCGCGCTGACGAAGACGATCTGCGGCGCCATCTGGAGGAACTCTTCGAAGGTCTGGGGGCGGTTGTCGAGCGCGGACGGCAGGCGGAAGCCGTAGTCGACAAGCGTCTGCTTGCGGCTGCGATCGCCTTCGTGCATGCCGCCGATCTGCGGGATCGTCTGGTGGGACTCGTCGGTGAAGACGACGAAGTCCTTGGGGAAGTAGTCGAGCAGGCAGTAGGGGCGCTCGCCCGGCTTGCGGCCGTCGATGATCCGCGAGTAGTTCTCGATCCCCGAGCAGAAGCCGACCTCGCGCAGCATCTCCATGTCGTACTGCGTGCGCTGGCGCAGGCGGTGGGATTCGAGCAGCTTGCCCTGGGACTCGAGCTCGGCGCAGCGCGCCTCGAGCTCCTCGCCGATCAGCTGCGCGGTTCGCTCGCCTGTGCCCTCGGCGACGTTGTAGTGCGTGGCGGGCCAGATCGCGACGTGTTCGAGCTCGGGGGCGATCAGCTCGCCGGTGAGCGGATCGAACTCGGACAGCTGTTCGACCTCGTCGCCGAACAGCACCGCGCGGTAGGCCGTCTCGGCGTACGCGGGGAAGACCTCGAGCGTCTCCCCCTTGACGCGGAAGGTGCCGCGCCCGAGGGCCTGGTCGTTGCGGTTGTACTGGATCGAGACGAGCTTGCGCAGCAGGGCGTCGCGATCGATCAGCTCGCCGCGGCGCAGCAGCTGCATGTTGCGCTCGTAGACCTCGGGCGAGCCGAGGCCGTAGATGCAGGAGACCGACGCGACGACGATCACGTCGCGGCGCGCGAAGACCGCGGCCGTGGCGGCGTGCCTGAGGCGATCGATCTCCGAGTTGACCGAAGAGTCCTTCTCGATGTAGAGGTCGCGGCTCGCGACGTAGGCCTCGGGCTGGTAATAGTCGTAGTAGGAGACGAAGTACTCGACCGCGTTCTCGGGGAAGTAGGTGCGGAACTCGTTGCAGAGCTGCGCGGCGAGCGTCTTGTTGTGGGCGATCACGAGCGCGGGCCGCTGGATCGCCTCGACCACCCCGGCGATCGTCATCGTCTTGCCCGTGCCAGTCGCGCCGAGCAGCGTCGTGAAGCGCTCGCCGTGCTCGAGCGCATCGGCGATCTGCTCGATCGCGCGGGGCTGGTCGGCGGCCGGCGTGAAGGCCGGATCAAGGCGGAATGGCGGCATCAGTTGAGTATCTCAGGCGCGTTGACGGCGCCGGACGCGTCCGCTGCCGCGCGGGATCACGGCGGGCCGAGCAGCTTGGCGTAGTCGTGGCGGTAGGTCTTGGTCGCCGCCTCGACCTTCGTGACGTAGGCGCGCGTCTGCGGGAATGGGATCGACGCTGGGATGAGCGCCGTCCCGGTCGCCCGCGCATTCGCGACCCAGCGATCGACGTTCGTCATGCCGGCGTTGTACGCGGCGAGCGCGAGCGTGCGGCTGCCGCGATAGCGGTTCAGCAGGTAGCGCAGGTAGTAGCTGCCGTAGGCGATGTTCGTCGCGGGGTGCGCGAGGTCGCGGAGCGCGAACTGGCTGCCGCCCGAGAGGTGGGCGAGGTAGCGCGCGGTCGACGGCTCGATCTGCATCAGGCCGAGCGCGCCGGTGCTCGAGGTGCGCGGGTCGAACTTCGTCTCGGCGTAGATCACGGCCGCGACGAACGCCGGATCGAGGTGCTCGGCATACGCGGCACGGTTGATGATCGCCGTGTCGTGCAGCGGGTAGGTCAGCTCGCGCACGACGCGCTCAACCGACGGCAGCGCGGCGATCACCCCTACGGTGCCTGCGGCCAGGATCGCGAGCACGGCGAGCACGCGGCGCCGCCTCCCGCCGCCGCGGCCCGACTGGCGAGAACTCACGGCGCGAGAGTATCGAGTATCGCCGCGAGCTTCTGCTCGAGCTCTTGCTCTGTCCCTTCGTTGACGACGGTGTACGTTGCCCGTGCGGCCTTCTCCGCCTGCGCCAGCTGCCGGCCGTCGCGCGCCGCGAGCTCGGCCTGATCGCGCAGCGCGAGGCGCTCCATGCGCAGGCGATCGTCGGCGACGATCGCGATTGTCGCGTCGAAGCGGGCTGCGGCGTCAGCTTCGAAGAGCAGCGCAACCTCGACGATGCCGGCACGGGGGCGCGGGCTCCGCGCCTCGAGCTCCTCGCGGAAGGCCCTCTGGTGCTGGGCGGTGAGCGGCCAGAGGAGCCCCTCGAGCCAGGCTCGCTGGTCAGCGCTCTTGAAGATGAGCCGCGCGACGGCGGCGCGATCGATCTCCTCGCCGTCGAACACGCCATCGCCCCAGCGCAGGTGGAGCGCCGTCTTGACCGCCTCGGTGTCGTAGAGCGCGTGGACGATCGCGTCCGCGTCGAGCACAGCCGCACCGAGCCGTTCGCAGGCGGCGAGCGCCGTCGACTTCCCGGCGCCGATCGAGCCCGTCAGCCCGATGAAGGGAGGCCGCTCAGGCTCCGCTTGCTGGTGCGGCGTCGTCAGCGCTCGATGCGGTCGGTTCGGCGGGCGGCTCGGCGGCTTGCGGCGGTGCGGCCTCGGCGGTCGCGTCGTCGAGCTCGGGGGCTTCGACCGCTTCGCCATCGGCGGGCGCCTCGACGGGAGCCGCATCGTCGAGCTCGGGGGCTTCGACCGCTTCGCCATCGGCGGGCGTCCCGACCGGAGCCGCATCGTCAAGCACGGGGACCTCGGCCGCGGCTTCGCCGTCGGCGGGCGCCTCGACCGGAGCCGCGTCGTCAAGCACCGGCACCTCCGCCGCGGCTTCGCCCTTGGCGGGCGCCTCGACCGGCGGCGCATCGTCAAGCACCGGCACCTCCGCCGCGGCTTCGCCCGCTTCGGCGTCCTCGTCGGACAACTCGATCGGGTGGAGCGGCAGCACCTGGCCTTCGACGCGCTTCGCAGACAGCGAGAGCCGGCGGCGCTCGGAGTCGATCTCGAGGATCTTGATGCGGATCTCGTCGCCGGGCTGAACGACCTCGCGCGGGTTCTCGACGTGATGGGCCGCGAGCTCGGAGATGTGGACGAGCCCTTCGACGCCGTCGAGGATCTCGACGAAGGCACCGAACGTGACGACCTTGGTGACGGTCCCCTCGAGCTCGTCGCCGATGTTGTAAGTGTTGACGATCCGCTGCCAGGGGTCTTCCTGGGTCTGCTTCAGGCCGAGCGAGATGCGCTGGCGGTCGCGGTCGATGTCGAGCACCTTGACCTTCACCGTCTGGCCGATCTCGAGGATCTGGCTCGGATGGTTGACGTGCGACCAGGAGAGCTCGGAGATGTGGATCAGGCCGTCGATCCCATCGAGATCGACGAAGGCGCCGAAGTCGACGATGTTCGAGATCTGCCCCTCCACGACCTGGCCGGGCTCGAGCCGATCGAGGATCTGCTGGCGAACCTCCTTGCGCTCCTCCTCGAGGACGGCGCGGCGCGAGAGGACGACGTTGTTGCGCGAGCGGTTGAGCTCGATCACCTTGCACTCGATCTGCGTGCCCATGTACTCGTCGAGGTTCGGCACGCGGCGGATGTCGACGAGCGATGCGGGCAGGAAGCCGCGCACGCCGAGGTCGATGATCAGACCGCCCTTGACGACCTCGATCACGGTGCCTTCGACGGGCTCGCCGGACTCCGCGGCGGCTTCGATCCGTCGCCACGCCTTCTCGAAGCGCGCGCGCTTCTTGGAGATGATCAGTCGGCCGTCCTGGTCCTCCTTGGTAAGGACCAGGGCGTCGACCTCCTCGCCCAGCTGCACCTCGTCGTGCGGATCGACCGACTTGCGGATCGACAGCTCGTTGGCCGGGATTACGCCCTCGGACTTGTAGCCGATGTCGACGAGCACCTCGTCCTGGTCGATCCGGACGACGTGCCCCGTGACGACCTCGCCTTCCTCGAACGGATGCAGGGTCGCGTCGTAGTTCGGGACGATCTGCCCGTCAACCTCGAGCAACAACCCGCCCGAGCCTTCCACGACCTTTGGGGATGCGTTTTCCACGACGGCGTTCACCGGCAAAGAGCGTATCGTAGCTTCGCTGCTCGACCGCGCAAGGCGCGTGCGTATGATCAGCTGCGCATGCCTGCGCGGGCCACCAAGCGCGGCGCCGAGCGCACGAGCCTCGACGTGGATTGCGACGTACTCGTCTGCGGCGCGAGCTTTGCCGGACTGACCGTGGCGCGTGCGCTCGAGGGCAGTGGCGCGCGCGTGATGGTGCTCGATCGCTATGAGATCGGCGAGCGCCAGACGTCCGCGTGCGCCGCCCCGACCGAGTGGCTCGAGCGCCTCGGACTCGCGTCGTCGGTTCGACAGACCTTCGACGAGCTCGTCGTGCACACGCCCCGCTCGAGCGTCCGCTGGTCGCTCCCGTTCACGTTCTCGACCTTCGACTACGCGGAGCTATGCGCACTGCTGCGCGCGGGCGGCCGGTCGAGCGAGTTCGAGACCGCGACGGTCGCGGGATTCGCGGACGGCGGCGTAGCCACGGACCGCGGCACGATCCGCGCGAGCTACGTCGTCGACGCGCTCGGCTGGCGGCGCGTTCTCTCGAGCGCGCCGTCCCCGATCCAGCCGCCGAACGCGAGGCTCTCGCGGGGGCTCGAGGTTCATCCGGCCGGCAACGGCGAAGACATGGAGTTCTGGATCGACCGCCGTTACATCCGCGCCGGCTACGCGTGGTCGTTTCCGGCCGGCGAGGAGCTGCGCGTCGGCGTCGGCTCGTTCGAGCCGCGCGACCACGTCAAGGTGCCGACGTTGGCGCTCGCCGCCGAGCTCGACCTGCAAGCGGGCTCATTCCAGGGTAACTGGATCCCGCACAAGCTCCGTGCGGCCACCGAGAACGGCGTCTTCTTCGTCGGCGACTCGGCCGGGCACTGCCTGCCGTTGACGGCCGAGGGGATCCGCCCCGCCTTCTATTTCGCGCTCGCGCTCGGTCGCGAGCTGCGCGCCGCGCTGGCCGGCCACAGCACGCGCGAGCAGGCGCTCGCGCGCTACGGCGCCTTCAGCCGCCGGCATGCGCCGCAGTTCGGCTTCATGCTTTGGGCCCAGCACCTCGCCGGTCGCACGACGGGCCGCGCGCCGCTGAACTGGCTCGTCGAGCGCTTCGACTCGCGCCGCCTCTCGCACTGGGTCTTCGAGCGCTACTACCGGATCACGCCGCCGCCTGCGCACGAATGGCCCGTGACGCCGGCTGAGGCGCTGCTCGCCGGCCGCTGAGCGGCGATCACTTCGCGTCGAGCCAGTTTTCGCCGACGCCGACGTCGACGCCGAGTGGCGGGTCGAGCTCCCAGGCGCGAACCATCTCCGTGGTGAGCAGGCTGCGCACCTCGTCGGCCTCCTCCGCCGGACCTTCGATCATCAGCTCGTCGTGGATCTGGAGGATCAGGCGCGAGCGAACGCCGGCGAGCGCGGCGTGCACGCGCACCATCGCGACCTTGATGATGTCGGCGGCGGTTCCCTGGATAACCGTGTTGACCGCGAGGCGCTCGCCGAGCGCCTGCTGCTGGCGATTGCGCGCGCGCAGCTCGGGGATCGGCCGACGCCGTCCGAGCAACGTCGTGACATAGCCCTGCTCGATCGCCTGCGCGATCGTGCTGTCGATGAACTCGCGGACCTTGGGGAAGCGCTCGAAGTAGGTCGCGATGAATACCGCCGCTTCCTCGCGCGGGATCTGGAGGCGGTCGGCGAGGCCGAAGTCCGTCAGGCCGTAGGCGATCCCGTAGTTGATCATCTTCGCCTTCGAGCGCATCCCGGCGTCGATCTCCCCGGGCTCGACCTGGAAGACCTGGCAGGCGGTGGCGGTGTGGACGTCCTCGCCGGCACGGAAGATCTGCTTGAGCACCGGCTCGTCGGCGATCTGGGCGAGGACGCGCAGCTCGATCTGGGAGTAGTCGGCACAAACCAGCACGTTGCCCGGAGCCGCGACGATGCAGCGGCGGATCTCGCGCCCGAGCGGGGTGCGGATCGGGATGTTCTGGAGGTTCGGGTTCGTTGACGAGAGCCGTCCGGTTGCGGCGACCGTCTGCAGGAAGGTCGTGTGCAGGCGCGACTGCGCATCGACGAGCACCGGCAACGGCTCGAGGTAGGTCTTGATCAGCGTCGAAAGCTCGCGCCAGCGTTCGACCATCGGAATGATCTCGTGCTCGGAGCGGATCGCCTGCAGCACGCGGGCGTCGGTCGAGAAGCCCGTCTTGCCGCGGCGCTTGCGCGAGAGGCCGAGTTTCTCGAAGAGGATCGCGCCCAGTTGCTGGGGCGAGCCGATCACGAACTCCTCGCCGGCGACGGCGTAGATCGCGCGCTCGAGCTTCTCGATCTCCTCGTTCACACGCGTCCCGACTTCGGCAAGCTGGGGCACGTCGAGGCCGACGCCCGCGAGCTCCATCTCGCGCAACACCGAAACAAGCGGCAGCTCCACCTCGCGCAGGAGCTCCTCGAGCCCGCTCGCGGCGAGCTCGGCGCGCTGCAACTCCGCCAGGCGCTTGGTGAGCAACGCGTCCGCGGGCGCCCCGTCCGGCTCGGCCGCGAGGCCGCGATCCTCGAGCAGCTCGTGCAGCGGGTAGCCGCGACGCGCAGGGTCGAGGAGGTACGCGCCGAGCATCGTGTCGTGGGCAAGCTGGCGCGGCACGCTGCCGAGCGACTTCGCATCGTGGACGACGAGCGGGTGGGTCGCGAGCGCACCGACGAGCTCGGGCCCCTCCCCCATCTCGCCACTCAGCACCTCGGTTGCCGTGGCCACGCCAAAGCTCAGTGCCGGCGAGTCCGCGAACAGCGCCCCCTCCGGCACCATCGGTTCACGGACGGCGACGGCGAGCTCCCCATCGCCGAGCGCGGCCAGCTGACCGAGCGTCACCGTGCGGGGCCTGACCGTCTCGCGCGCTGCCGGGGCGCCGCCGGCACCGATCTCGCCGATCACCTCCTCCAATCGGCGCAGCGGGTCGCGCAGCTCGAAGCGGCGAAATGTGTCGCGAATTGCCGTCATATCGGGCTCGCCCGCGTTGATCGCTGCGAGGTCCAGCTCGAGCGGCAGATCGCGGCGCATCGTCGCCAGCTGCTTTGAGACGACGGCATCGTCACGGTGCAGGCGTACGTTCTCGCGGCGCTTCTCGCCGCTGACCTCATCGACGCGGTCGAGGATCGCTTCGAGCGAGCCGAAGCGCTGGAGCAGCTCGGCGGCGGTCTTCTCGCCGATCCCCGGGATGCCGGGGATGTTGTCGGAGGTGTCGCCCTTGAGGCCGTAGAAGTCGGGGATCAGCTCCGGCGGGATCCCGTAGCGCTCGATCACGGTGTCACGGTCGTACAGCTTCGTCTCGGTGATGCCCCGCGCGGTCGCCATCACGCGCACCAGCCCGGCTTCGTCGACGAGCTGGAACGCGTCGCGGTCACCCGTGACGATCGTCACCGGAATGCCCTGCGTCCGCGCCCGCTCGGCGAGCGTCGCGATCACATCGTCGGCCTCGTAGCCCTCGAGCCGCGCATTGCGATAGCCGAACGCCTCGACGAGCGGGTCGAACGCCGGCCACTGCTCGCGCAGCAGGTCGGGGCGCGAGCGCCGACCTGCCTTGTACTGGTCGTAGAGCTCGTCACGGCCGGAGCTGCCGGCGTCCCAGGCAACCACGGTCGGCTCGACGCCGTGATCGGTGATCAGCTTGACGAGCATCGACGCGAAGCCGAAGATCGCGTTCGTCGGCTCACCGCGCGAGGTCGCGATCGCCTCGGGCAGCGCGAAGAAAGCGCGATAGACGAGGCTGTTGCCGTCGATCAGGTAGAGCACGTGGCTTGGCCGATTGCTTGGCGTCCGATGCTGCGCAACGTTACGGAATCGGCCAACGACGAGCCGGCTAGGATCCATTTGCGATGCGCATCGTCCTAACCGGAGCATCCGGGATGATCGGCTCGCAGCTGGCCGCAAGGCTTGCCGCGCGCGGCGATGAGGTCGTGGCGCTCGGGCGCAGCACGGGCTGGGACCCCGCGTCGGGACCGGCGCCGGGCGCGGTCCTCGCGGGAGCAGACGCCGTCGTGCACCTCGCGGGCGAGAACATCGCGCAGCGCTGGACGGCCGGCGCGAAGAAGCGGATCCGCGAAAGCCGCGGTACGGGGACTAGCAACCTCGTCGCCGGCATCGCCGCGGCTGACCCGCGCCCGCGCGTGCTCGTCTGCGCAAACGCCGTCGGCTTCTACGGCGACCGCGGCGACGAGCGCTTGACAGAGGACTCAGGCGCGGGCGGCGACTGGCTCGCCGGCGTGTGCATCGAGTGGGAGCAGGAAGCGCTGCGGGCTGGCGCGCACGGCGTGCGGGTCTGCGTGCTTCGTAGCGGCGTGGTGCTCGATCGCCGCGGCGGCGCGCTCGCCAAGATGCTGCCGGCTTTTGCCGCGGGAATCGGCGGGCCGGTCGCGGGCGGACGCCAGTTCATGTCCTGGATCCACCTCGAGGACCTCGTCGCGCTCTACGTGGCGGCGATCGACGACGAGCGCTATTCGGGGCCGTTCAACGCGGTCGCTCCGCGTGCGGTGCGCAACGCCGAGTTCTCGCACGCCCTCGGGGGCGCCCTCCACCGCCCCTCGTTCGCGCCCGTTCCGGCGCTCGCGCTGCGCGCGCTCTACGGCGAGATGGCGGCGATCATCACCGCCAGCCAGAACGTCGCTCCGGCGCGCGCCACTGAGCTCGGCTTCACCTACCGTCACCCGGAGCTCGACGAGGCCCTGGCCGACGCGCTCAGCCGTTGAGCAGGCGCAGCTCGACGAGCTGCCCACGGGCGCCGACGGCGTAGCCGGCAAAGCGCGTGAGCGAGCTGTCCCCGCTCGCGCTGATTCGGTAGCGCCCGATCACGCTGTTGCGCCAACCGAGGTTCCGGTAGGCGGCGAGGACATCGAGTCGCCTGCCCGGGTCGCGAGCGCGCGATATCGCGGCGAGAATCGAGCTCATCGCCTCGTAGCCGTAGAGGCTGAGGGCGGTCGCCGGGGTGCCGAAAGCCCGGCGGTAGGCGCGCACGACCGCCCGGGAGGCCGGCGGATACTGGGCGAGCGGCAGGATCGGGCTCGTCAGGAAGGTCGCGCTCGCGGCGGGTGCCGTCGCCGCGAGGAAGCTCGCCGTCGCGAGTGTGCTTGGCGCGAACAGCCGCAGCGCCGGCAGGGCGGCATGCAGTTCCCTCCAGAGCGACTCGACGCCGCCGCTCGGCGCGGCCGCGACAAAGACCGCGTCCGGCTGCGCTTTGCGAAGCGCCGCGATCAGCGCGCCGCGCGAGGAGCCTCCGGCGCTGTCGAAGCGACGCGAGCCGGCAAGCCCAAGACCGTTCGCGCGAGCGGCGCGGGCGACCATCGCGCCGATCGCCGAGTCGTAAGGTGCGCTCGCAGGCGCGCTGTCGCTGAGCACGTAGAGGCGCCTCACCCCCTCGTCGCGCATGAAGCGCACGCTCGCTGCGGCCTCGACGAGATCGGACGGGACAAGTCGCGCGAAAGTGTCGTGCCCGGAGAGGAAGAAGTACCGCGGCTCACCCGGCCGATCGAAGCGAGTCGCGTCGGTGAAGCCGATGTAGGGGCTGCCGGGGCTGACCTGGAGGATGTCGTTGGCGTTGATGATCGGCAACGAAATCGCCGTCGCGGCCGAGTCGTAGTCGCCGACGTAGGCGATCGCGTCGAGGTCCTGGCCGGCGGCGCGAGGCTCCTTGCCGTCCCATGTCCCGTTTGTGAGCGGCGCGTCGTTGAGCGAGGCGAAGCTGATCGGACGCCCGTGCGCGCGGCCGCCCGCCTGTTTGAGCGCGAGGATCTCGCCGTTGACGATGCTCTGCATCAGCGTCGCCTGCGGGCCCTGGAGCGGGAGCGCCGAATAGACGGTCAGCGTGTTCTCGTAGGTGAAGCCACCGGGCTGCGTGCTAGCGGAGCCACAGCCGGCGAGGGCGGCGGCGAGGCCGACAGCGACGATGAGCGTCCGCCGCCCGCTCATGCACCACCGCCGAGGTAGCGGCGCTTCAGCGCCAGCGCAAACGAGCCCCCCGCGGACTGCTTGACGATGTAGCCGACGAAGCGCGATAGCGACGTGTCGCCATGGCTATTGATCGTGTAGCCGCCGATGACGCTGTGGCGGTAGCCGAGCCCGAAATAGGCGTGCGCGACGGCGAGCCGATCGCCAGCATGACCGTGCTTCGCGGCGCGGTTGATCGCGGCGAGGACGGACTCCATCGCTTCGTAGCCATAGAGCGACCACACAGTGGGCGTCAGCCGCCATTCTCGCCTGTAGGCCTTCAAGACGCCCTGCGCCTGGGGGCCGTATTGGTTCAGCGGCAGGATCGGGCTCGTCACGTAGGTAGCGCTCACCGCGTTGCCGATCGCGTTCAGGAACGGGTTGGTCGCCAGTGTGCTCGGCGCAAACAGCCGGACATGGGGCAGCTGCGTGAAGAGCTCCTGCCACAGCGCCTCGATGCCCACGTCGGGAGCGGCGCCGACGATCACCGCGTCCGCGCCGCTCGCGGCGATTGCTTGGGCAACCGCCGAATAGCCTGTGTCGAGCGCGTTCGCCGAGCTGTTCACCTGCGCCTGACCCGCGAGCGTGATCCCGCTCTGGCGCGCGTCTGCAGCAACCATCGTGGCGATCACGCTGTCATAGCTCGCGTACGGCGCCGTGTCGGTGACCGCGAACAGGCGAGTCACGCCCAGGGACTGCATGTAGGAAACCGTCGCGCGCGCTTCCTCGGCATCGGTCGGCATGAGGCGGGCGAAGGTCTGGGCGCCCGCGGCCGGGTAATAGCTCCCGGGCTCGCCCTTGTCGTCGAACGGGCTCTGGTCGGTCAGGCCGACGTACGGGCTCGCCGGAGAGACCTGGAGGAGATCGCCGGCGTTCGTGATCGGCAGCGAGGTTGCGGTCGCGGCGGAGTCGAAGTCGCCGATCATCGCGATCGCGCCGTTGTTCTGGACCGCGTTCGTGGCCGCAGCCGAGGCATCCGCGGGATCCCAACCGCTCGCGTTTCCGTCCTCGACACGCGCGAGCGTCACCAGGTGCCCGTTGACCTCGTCGCTCTGGCAGTGCAGGTCGATGCGCCCGTGCCGGCGGCAGCTGAGTAGCGCAAGCCACTCGCCGTCGTAGAGGCTCGTCATCACGTCCTGTTGCGGACCGCCGAAAGGCAGATCCGTGTACACGGTCAGCGTGCCGCCGACGTCGGGCCCGGGGCTCGCGGATCCGCAGCCGGCAAGTACGAGTGCAAGCAGCACGAGCGCCCAAGAGCGCTTGCGCCGAGACGACGCCCAGTCCCTCAGGGTTGCGGGGTGCCGGCTCCGCGACCCGGGAGGTGGCGGATCACGACGCGTCCGGCCGCCCCCAGCAGCATGACAAGAAGCGCGAGCAGGAAGGCGTCGAGGCCGCTCACACCGATCGCCCAGAGCACTATCCACAGCGCAAGGCCGAACGTGGCGGCGATGACGAGGCCCATGCTTGCGGGAGTCTATGCCACCACGCCGGAGAGTGCTTCCGCAATTTCCCGCACGAGCCGGCCAACCTCGCGCGGGGCGTCCTCGGCCTCGCCGGCGGCGCGCACGAGCCGCGAGCCGACGATCACCCCGTCGGCGCCGGCGACCGTCGCCGCGACCGCCTGGTCGGGTCCTGAGATGCCAAATCCGACGGCTACGGGAACGGCGGTGGCGGCCTTGGCGCGTGCGAGCAGCGGTCCGAGGTCGGTCGCTCCGTGCGCTCGCTCGCCCGTCGTACCCATCACCGACACGACGTACATGAAGCCGGCGGCCCGCGCACCGATCGCCGCGAAGCGCTCGGGCGTCGTCGTCGGCGCAACCAGCGGCACGAGCGCGATACCGGCGGCGGTCGCGGCAGCGGCGAGCTCCTCCCCCTCCTCGTAGGGAAGATCGGGCACGATCAGCCCGGCCACGCCGCTCGCCGCCAAGCACTCGAGAAAGCGGTCGGCGCCCGGGGCGAGCACGGTGTTCGTGTAGGCCATGGCAACGATCGGCGCGCGCTGCGCGAGGCGCTCGGCGAGCGACAGGGCGTCGGCCACGGTCGTGCCCTGGGCCAGCGCGCGCGTTGCCGCGGCGTGGATCACGGGGCCGTCGGCGAGCGGATCCGAGAAGGGAACACCGAGCTCGAGGACGTCGGCCCCCGCGTCGATACAGGCCTCGCCGATCTCGGCCGAGGTCGCGAGGTCAGGGAAGCCGGCCATCAGGTAGGGCATGACCGCGGCCCGGTCCGGGGTCGCGGCGAAGGCCGACGCGATCCGCTCGGCGCCGTTCACCGCGGGCCGCTGAAACTCAGGACCTCGGCGAGGTCCTTGTCGCCGCGTCCGGAGAGGCAGAGGATGTCGAGCTCGCCGGCCGGGTTTTCGAGTAGCCACGCAAGGGCGTGCGCGGACTCGAGCGCCGGGATGATCCCCTCGAGTCGAGCGAACTCGCGAAACGCGGCGAGCGCCTGCGCGTCGGTGACCGCCACGTAGCGCGCGCGGCCGCTGTCGCGCAGCTGCGCGTGCTCGGGGCCGCTACCGGGGTAGTCGAGGCCCGCGGAGACGGAATGGGCCTCGAGGATCTGACCGTCGTCGTCTTGGAGCACCGCTGAGAGCGAGCCGTGAAGGACGCCGGCACGCCCGCCGGCGGTCAGGGGTGCCCCGTGGCGCCCGGTCTCGAGGCCCTCGCCGGCAGCCTCGACGCCGATCAGCTCGACCCCTTCGTCCTCGATGAAGGCGCCAAAGGTCCCGATCGCGTTCGACCCGCCGCCGACGCAGGCGATGACGCGATCCGGCAGGCGACCCGTACGCTCGAGAATCTGCGCCCGCGCCTCGTCGCCGATGACGCGTTGGAGCTCGCGCACGATCGCCGGATAGGGGGCCGGCCCGACCGCGCTGCCGATGATGTAGTGCGTGTCGGCAACGTTCTCGACCCAATCGCGGATCGCGGCCGAGACCGCCTCCTTCAGCGTCCGCGCGCCCGCCGCGACGGGTGCGACGCGCGCGCCGAGCAGCTCCATGCGCTGGACGTTTGGCTGCTGGCGGCGGATGTCCTCCTCGCCCATGTAGACGACGCAGTCGAGCCCGAGCAGGGCGGCAGCGGTGGCCGCCGCCACCCCGTGCTGCCCGGCGCCCGTCTCGGCAATCACGCGCGGCTTGCCCATGCGCTTTGCGAGCAGTGCCTGCCCGAGGGCGTTGTTGATCTTGTGCGACCCGGTGTGGTTGAGGTCTTCCCGCTTGAGGAACACCGGGTAGCCCGCGCGGGCGCTCAGCGTGCGCGCCTCATATAGCGGCGAAGGGCGTCCGACGTAGTCGCGGGCGAGAAGTGCAAGCTCGGTGGCGAAGGCTTCGGACGCGCGTGCCTCGACCCATGCGAGCTCGAGCTGCGCTAGCGCAGGCATCAGCGTCTCCGGCACATACTGGCCGCCGTAGGGGCCGTAGCGGTGCGGGACCTGCGCGCTACTCATACGGCGACCGCGGCGCCCGCCGCCTCGAGGAATCGGTGCATCAGGTCGTGGTCCTTGATCCCGGGTTGCGACTCGACGCCGCTCGCCACGTCGACCGCGAACGGATGCGTCGTGGCGATCGCCTCGGCCACGTTCTCCGGACGCAGGCCCCCACTCAGGATCAGCGGCACCTTCGAGCGGCGCGACGCGACGATCGACCAGTCGAAGGTCGTGCCCGTGCCCCCACGCAGGCCTTCGTGATGACCGTCGAGGAGGTGGAAGTCCGTGTGAAAGCGGGCTAGGTCCTGGAGCGTCGCCGCGCCCTGCACCGCTGCCGCCTTGATTATCCGCGCGCCCGTCCGGCGGGCTACTTCACCCGCGAACGCCGGCCCCTCGTCGCCCTGCAGCTGCACGAGCGTCAGCCCGGCGCGCTCGCTGACGTCGGCGATTTCGTCCAGGTGGGCGTTGACGAAGACGCCCGCGATCTCGGTGCGCCTGTGCAACGCCGCACCGATCCGCTCGGCCTCGGCGAGCGAACAGCGACGCGGCGACTGTGGCTGGAACACCATGCCGATCGCCCACGCTCCGAGCTCGACGGCGGCCTGAGCATCCTCGAGCCGCGTCAGGCCGCAGATCTTCACGCGCGCCTGGTCCACGACCACAACGTAGCGGTTCTATCCGGAGGCCGAGAGGCTTTCGGGTCGCGTCCCGAGCGTCACGGGCACACTCAGGTGCGAGCTGCCGCGCAGGATGCCGAGCGTTACCCGCGTGCCCGGCGGCTCGTGGGTGATCTGCTGCTCGAGGGCCGCGCCGCTTCGGACCGGTCGACCATCGAAGGCGACGATGATGTCGCCGCCGACCTTCATCTGGCTCACGCCGTCGGCCAGCGTCACCGTGCGCCTCGACGCACGCAGGCCGGCGCGTACCGCCGGCGAGCCGCTCGTGACCGACTCGACGATGGCGCCGTAGCTCGCGCCCAGGTGCGCGGACGCAAGCGCCGGGGTGACGCTCGCCGTCGCCACTCCGAGGTAACCCTCGATCGTGCGGCCGTGCTCCTCGAGCTGCGGAATCACGAACTTCGCCGTGTTGATCGGGATGGCGAAGCCGAGGTGTCGAGCGGCGCGCTCAACGAGCGCTAAACCGGTGGGGCGATCAGCTCGCGCAGGGCTCGCTCGGGACTGTCGGCGCGCATCAGTCGCTCGCCAACGAGTGCGCCCGCCACGCCTGCTGCCGCAAGGCGCTCGAGCTGCTCGCGCGTCGAGATGCCCGACTCGGCGACGACGAGCGTGTCCGGCGGCATCAGCTCGAGCAGAGCGAACGTGCGCTGGGGCTCGACGCTGAAGTCACGCAGATCGCGGTTGTTCACGCCGATCAGCGAA
The DNA here is from genome assembly GCA_003138355.1 of Solirubrobacterales bacterium. Classification (GTDB taxonomy): domain Bacteria; phylum Actinomycetota; class Thermoleophilia; order Solirubrobacterales; family Solirubrobacteraceae; genus Palsa-513. The sequence continues at coordinate 49,355 of PLFX01000004.1, read as the reverse complement.
GCGCCGGCGGCCAGCGCGCGCTCGAGCTCGGGCGCGTCATGGACCTCGACGAGCGCATCGAGTCCGAGGGCGAGGGCCGCTGAGTGGAGGCTCTGGAGCTCCTCGTCTGCGATTGCGGCGACGATCAGGAGCACCGCCGATGCGCCCGCGGCGCGAGCCTCGTGGAGCTGGTAGACGTCGAGCACGAAGTCCTTGCGCAAGAGCGGTAGCGCGCACGCGGTCGCCGCCTCGCGCAAGTCCGCGAGCGAACCGCCGAAATACGGCCCGTCGGTGAGCACCGACATCGCGGCCGCTCCCCCGCGCTCGTACGCGCGGGCGATTTCGCCCGCGCTCGACCCGGCACGGATCTCGCCCGCCGAGGGCGAGCGGCGCTTGAACTCCGCGATCAGCGCGAGTCCCGGCCCGCTCAGCGCGTCGCGCAGACGCGGGCGCGCGGGCACCTTCGCGGCCGCCAGCTCGTCGAGTGGCAGGTGGCGGCGGCGCGCGTCGAGCTCCGAGCGCGTGCTGACGAGGATCTCGTCGAGGATCGTCATCCGTTCGTCGCCGCCACGTAGGCGTCGAGGGTCGCCTGCGCGCGGCCGTCATCGAGCGCCGCGCGCGCAGCGCGCGCGCCGTCGCGCAACGAGTCGGCGCCGCCGGCCACGTAGATCGTCGCGGCGGCGTTCGCGACGGCGAGCTCCCGTGCCGGGCCCGGCGCTCCGGAGAGGATCGCGCGCGTGACACCGGCGTTGTATGCGGGATCGCCACCCTCGATGCCGTTCTCGCCGAGCGGTTCGATTTCGAGGTCCTCGGGCGCCAGCACGTACTCCTCGATGCGATCGCCGTTTACCTCGATCACACGCGTCGGGCCGCTCGCAGAGACCTCGTCGAGGCCGTCGTCGCTTGCGACCACGAGCGCTCGCTCCGCGCCGAGCATGGCCAGTGCGCCGGCGAGCGTCTCCTGGTAGGCGCGGTCGCCGACACCGACGAGCTGGCGGGTCGCTCCGGCCGGATTGGTGAGCGGACCGAGGAAGTTGAAGATCGTGCGCACCGCGAGGTCCCTGCGTACCGGGATCACGAAGCGCGTCGCCTGGTGGTGCGCGGGAGCGAAGATGAAGCCGAACCCGACCTCGTCGATGCAGCGGGCGACGCGCTCGGGGGCGAGGTCGATCCGCGCGCCGAGCGCCTCGAGCAGGTCGGCCGAGCCCGAGCGGCTGGTCGCGGAGCGGTTGCCGTGCTTGGCGACGGCGCACCCGGTCGCGGCGGCGATCAGCGCCGCCGTCGTCGACACGTTGAAGGTGGAGCGCCCGCCGCCGGTGCCGGCGGTGTCGACGAGCCGGTCGCGCGCTACCGTGACCGGCGTCGCGAGCGCGCGCATCGTGCGCGCGAGCCCGACGATCTCATCGACGGATTCGCCCTTTGTGCGCAGGGCGATCAGGAACCCCGCGATCTGGGCGTGCGAGACCTCGCCGGACATGATCTCGGCGAGAACCTCCGCCGCCTGCTCGGCGCTGAGGTCTCTGCCTGAAGCGAGCTCGTCGAGGGCGGTCGTGACGATCGCGTTGGGCGGCTCGTTCATCGCATGAAGTTGCGCAGCAGCTCGATGCCCTTGTCGGTGAGGATCGACTCGGGATGGAATTGGACGCCTTCAGCGGGCAGTTCGCGATGGCGGATGCCCATGATCACGCCGTCGCCACGGGCCGAGACCTCGAGACAGTCGGGGAGCGTGTCGGCGACGACGAGCGAGTGATAGCGCCCGACCGTGAGCGGGCTCGGCAGCTGGTCGTAGATCGTGCGACCGTCGTGCTCGATCGACGCCGTCTTGCCGTGGACCGGCTCGTGGCGGACGACCGTGCCGCCAAAGGCCTGCGCCATCGCCTGGTGTCCGAGGCAGACGCCGAGCGTCGGGACCCCGCGCTCGGGGAAGCGGCGTACCACCTCGAGCGAGATCCCCGCCTCGTTCGGCGTGCACGGGCCCGGCGAGACGATGACGCGCTCCGGCTGGCGCTCGAGCAGCTCATCGACGCTCGCCTGGTCGTTGCGGACAACCTCGACCGTGGCGCCGAGCTCGCCGAGGTACTGCACGAGGTTGTAGGTAAACGAGTCGTAGTTGTCGAGCACGAGCGCGCGCATGAGAAACGAATCTAGCGGGCATCTCCCCTACCAGATCATTGACGCATCGTGCTATACTTGTTTGCGCAAGCAATTATTTAGGCCAAGGAGGCGCCATGCCCACAGCAACAGTGACAGCGATCGCCGCGGGGACCTACAGCTCAGACCCCGTCCACTCCAACGTGAGCTTCACGGTGCGCCACTTCGGCGCTGGCAAGTTCCGCGGTGGCTTCGCCGAGGCGCAGGCCACGCTCAGCGTCAGCGACGCGGGCGAGCTCAAGCTCGCTGGCGACGTCCAGGCAGCAAGCGTTCAGGTCAAGGAGCCGCACCTCGCCGCGCACCTCAAGGCGCCCGACTTCTTCGACGTCGAGCGCTACCCCGAGATCAAGTTCCGCTCGACCGACGTCACGGTTGGCGATGACGGCACGCTCGAGATCGACGGCGACCTCACGATCAAGGCGACGACAAAGCGCGTCCACGCGAGCGGTGAGATCACCTATAGCCCGGCGGACCCCGAGGGCAACCCGCGTGTTGGCATCGAGCTCTCGACGACGATCGATCGCACCGAGTTCGGCGTCGACTTCGCCGCCCAACTACCGGGTGGCATCCCTGTCGCGGCCAACGAGGTCACGCTGATCGCCGAGCTCGAGCTGCGCAAGGTCGGGCAGGAGTAACGCGCCATGCGCATCCTCGGCGTCTCCGGGAGTCTGCGCGCTGATTCCCACAACACGCGTCTCCTCGCCGTCGCCTCGCGGCTGCTGCCGGACGACGTCGAGTACGTGCGCTTCGAAACGCTGAAGGCGATCCCGCCGTTCGACGAGGACGACGAGGACGATCCGGGCGACGCCGTCGAGCACTGGCGCGAGGCGATCGCCGCCGCGGACGGCCTGCTGTTCGCGACGCCGGAATACAACGGATCGATCCCCGGCCAGCTCAAGAACGCGATCGACTGGGCCTCGCGGCCCTTCGAGGACCCGGTGATCCGCGCCAAGAACGCCGCCGTGATCGGCGCCAGCCATTCGATGTTCGGAGGCGTCTGGGCGCAGGCCGAGCTGCGCAAGGTCCTCTCGACCGCGGGCGCGCGGGTGCTCGACCGGGAATTGCCGGTGTCGTATGCGGCCGAGGCATTCGATGCAGGCGGGCGGCTCGTTGACCGCGAGCTCGAGCACCGCCTCGAGGAGCTCGTCGGGCAGCTCGTCGAGCAGTGCCGCCTCTCACTGCAGCTCGCCGCGGCCCGCTGAGCGCGACAGCGCGCTAAGAACCTAAGGCCAGTCAGGCTGCTGGCCGGCGAGCTCGATCGCGCGCAGCACCGCGCGCGCCTTGGCTTCCGACTCGCGGAACTCCTTCGCGGGCTCGGCGTCCGCCACCGTGCCGCCACCGGCCTGGACGTGGGCGACGCCGTCCTTGACGACGACCGTGCGGATGTGGATCGCGGTGTCGAGATCGCCGCTGTAGGCGAGGTAGCCGACGGCGCCGCCGTAGCCGCCGCGCTTGACCGGCTCGAGCTCGTCGATGATCTGCATCGCGCGGACCTTCGGCGCGCCCGAGAGCGTGCCGGCCGGAAGCGTCGCGCGCAGCGCATCCATCGCGCCGACGTCCTCGCGCAGGGTGCCGGCAACCGTGCTCACGATGTGCATCACGTGGCTGTAGCGCTCTACCTCCTCGAGCGTCTCGACGTGAACGCTGCCGTATTCGCAGACGCGGCCGAGGTCGTTGCGACCGAGGTCGACGAGCATCATGTGCTCGGCGAGCTCCTTCGGATCGGCGAGCAGCTCGGCTTCGAGCCTCGCATCCTCCGCGGGATCTGAGCCGCGCGGGCGCGTGCCTGCGATCGGGCGCGTCGTGACGCGTCGCCCGGACACCGTGATCAGCGGCTCAGGGCTCGCGCCGGCAAGCTGGAAGTCGCCGAAGTCGAGGAAGTACATGTAGGGGCTCGGGTTGACGACGCGCAGGCCGCGGTAGATCGAGAAGGCGTCCAGCTCGACCGCCGCCGACCAGCGCTGCGAGGGAACGACCTGGAAGGCATCGCCGGCGTAGACGTACTCGATGATCCGCGCGACGATCTGCTCGAAACGCTCGCGCGTCATGTTCGAGCGGAACTCGGGTAGCGCTCGGACCGGGAGCGGCTCGGCGGGCAGGGGCACCGGGGCCTCCAGGCGGCGGCGGACCGCCTCGATCGTGACCGTCGCACGCTCGTAGGCGGCGGCCAGGTCGCCGTCGCCGCCATCGACGTTCGCGAGGATCGTGAGCGTGTGCTTGAGGTGGTCGAAGACGACCAACACGTCGGTGAGCATCAACGCCATGTCGGGCAGGCCGAGCTGATCCTCGTTCGGCTCACCGAGCTGCTCAACGGTGCGTACCAGGTCGTAACCGAAGTAGCCGACGGCCCCGCCCGCGAACGGAGGCAGCCCCTCGAGCGGCGCCTGGCTCGAGCGCGCGACCGCCGCCGCGGCGAGCGCGTAGGGGTCGCCGGGGTCGCCGAGCGACCAGCGGATGACCTCGCGCGGGGCGAAGCCGATGAACGAGTAGCGGCCGAAGCGCAGGCCCTGCTCGGCTGACTCGAGCAGGAACGCCGGCCCATGGTCGCGCAGCTTGAGGAAGGCGGACACGGGTGTCTCGCGATCGGCGATCAGCTCGAGCGTGATCGGGATCAGGACGTGCTCGCCCGCCCGGGCACGGATCTCCTCGAGCGACGGACTAGCGGCGACGGCCATCGAGCACCCGCTCCACGTCGCGCAGCCGGCGCTCACGCCCGGCGATCAGCACCAGCAGATGGTAGAGGACGTCGGCGGCCTCCTCGTCGACGCGCTCGTCGGACTCCTCGCGCGCGGCGCGTGTCACCTCTTCGGCCTCCTCCAGCACCTTCGCGCCGGCGCGCTGCGGGTCAGCGAGCAACTCTACGGTGTACGAGCCCGCGGGCCGCTCGCTGGCGCGCTGCGCGAGCGTGCGCTCGAGCGCAGGGAGCACCTCGAAAGGCGCGGAAGGCTCGAGCTCGCCGTTGTGGAAGCACGTGCGCTCACCCGTGTGGCAGGCCGGGCCGGCGGGCTCGACGAGCGCGAGCAGCGCGTCACCGTCGCAGTCGACGCGCAGCGCGCGAACCGCCTGCGTGTTGCCGGATGTCGCTCCCTTGTGCCAGATCTCGCCGCGCGAGCGGCTGTAGAGGTGCAGCTCGCCGGTCGCGCGGGTGCGCTCGATCGCCTCGGCGTTCGTGAATGCGAACATCAGGACCTCGCCGGTCTGCCAGTCCTGCACGATGCACGGCACGAGGCCGCGCTCATCGAAGACGATCTCTGCGCTCATTGGACCAGCGATGTTAGGGGTTGCGCGCCGAGGAAACGCACGCCCAGCTCAACGCGCTGAAGCGGGCGCCCGCCTCGCGTTAGTCGAGGCCCAGGCGGTCCAGCAGGGCATCGTCCGTACGCCAGCGCCGGCGGACGTCGACGCGCAGCGCGAGGTAGACGCGCGTGGCGAGCTCCCGTTCGAGCTCGCGGCGCGCCGCGGTCCCGATCGCCTTGATCATGTGGCCGGCGTGCCCGACCACGATCGCTTTCTGGGATGCGGTCTCGACCCAGATGAGCCCTTCGATGCGCGTCAGCTCGGGGCGGGAATCGAGCTCCTCGACGACGACCCCCACCGCGTGGGGGATCTCCTGGAAGGTGCGGCGCAGCACCTGCTCGCGGATCAGCTCGGCGAGATGGGCACGCTCGGATAGGTCCGTGCGCTGGTCGGGCTCGTAGAGGAACGGACCGTCGGGGAGCAGTGAGACGAGGTGCTCGAGTAGCGGCTTGACACCGGTGCCGGTTCGCGCCGAGACCGGGAAGACCTCCGCACGCTCGGGGGCGAGCGCCGCGGCATCGAGCAGCGCCTGCGCCTCGCGCTCCCGGGGCAGCCGGTCGACCTTGTTGACGGCGACCGCGATCGGAAGCGTGGTCGCGGCGAGGCGCGCCGCGATGCGCCGGTCGCCGGCGCCGATGCGCTCAGTCGCGTTCAGCACGAAGAGGACGGCGTCGGCGTCGGTGAGCTCGCGCTCGACGCTCGAGGCCATGCGCTCGGTCAGCGCGTCGCGCGGCCGCTGGACCCCGGGAAGGTCGACGAGGACGAGCTGCCAGTCGGGCCCCGTCGCGACGCCGCGGATCGCGCGGCGCGTCGTCTGCGGGCGATCCGAGACGATCGCGACCTTGGCGCCGACGAGCGCGTTCGTGAGCGTCGACTTGCCGACGTTCGGGCGCCCGGCGAGCGCGACGAAGCCGGCGTGGGTGCTCACGGGCCCAGCAGCTCGGCCTGCAGCGCGAGCATCTCGCCGTCGTCGGTCTCGTGGTCCATGCCGAGCAGGTGAAGTACGCCGTGGACGACGGCCGCGCGGAGATCCTCGGTGTGCTCGGGGCAGATCACGACGTCACCGAGCTCGCGCGGCGCGGCGGCCGGTCCAGCCCCGTCGATCGGGAAGGAAAGGACGTCGGTCGGGCCGGCGTGGTTGCGGTGTTCCTCGTTCAGCGAGGCGATCAGGGGCGCGTCGACGAACTCGATCGCGAGATGACCCGCCGTGATCTGGGCGCTCGCCGCCGCGCGGGTCGCGAGCGCGGTGATCTCGTCCGCCGTGAGCGTCGACGGAACCCGGCCGACGATCTCGACGTCGAGCATCTACTGCTTGCGCGCGCGCTGCGTGGCGAGCTCGGGCGCCGAGCGCAGCGCGTGCTCGTCGTAGGCCTCGACGATGCGCTGGACGAGGCGATGGCGCACGACGTCGTTCCCGGAGAGCGTCACGAACTGCACGCCGTCCACGCCCCCGAGGATCTCGCCCACGACGATCAAGCCGGACTGCTGGTCGCGCGGGAGGTCGACCTGGGTTATGTCGCCCGTCACCACCATCCGCGAGCCGAAGCCGAGCCGGGTCAGGAACATCTTCATCTGCTCCGGCGTCGTGTTCTGCGCCTCGTCGAGGATCACGAAGGAATCGTTGAGCGTGCGCCCGCGCATGAACCCCAGCGGCGCGATCTCGATCACGCCGCGCTCGATGTGCTGGCTGACGCGCTCGGGGTCGAGCATGTCGTTGAGCGCGTCGAACAGCGGACGCAGGTACGGATCGATCTTCGCCATGAGATCGCCGGGGAGGAAGCCGAGGCGCTCGCCGGCCTCGACGGCGGGTCGCGTGAGGATGATCCGATTGACCTCACGGCGCGACAGCGCCGCGGCGGCAGCGGCGACCGCGAGGAAAGTCTTGCCGGTGCCTGCCGGGCCGATGCCGAAGGTGATCGTGTTCGCGCGGATCGCGTCGACGTAGTGCTTCTGTCCCACGGTCTTCGGCGCGATGCGCCGCCCCCGGTGGGTCCAGACGACGTCATCGAGCAGCTGCGCAGGTGAGCGCTCGGCGCCGAGCTCGCCGCGGACGCTCGCGATCGTCGCCTCCGACAGGCCATGGCCGCGCTCGGAGAGGCGCTCGAGCTCCTCCACGGTGCGCCGGCCGTCCTCGACCGCGCCGGCCTCGCCGTCGAGCGTGAGGCGGTTGCCGCGCAGGAAGACGCCTGTGTCGAGCTGACGCTCCAGCGCGCGCAACAACGCCTCCTGGTCCGCCGTGAGCGCGGCCGCGAGACCGTTCGAAAGGTCGATCTGCTTTCTCACGTCGCGGGTAGCGCGTCGCGAACCTGCTCGGAGACGCGGCGCCCGTCGGCGCGGCCCGCAACCTCGGCCATCGCGATCGGCATGACCTTGCCGAGGTCCCGTTGGCTGCTCGCGCCGGCCTGCGCGATCGCTCGCTTGACGATCTCCGCCAGCTGCACATCGTCGAGCTCGGCCGGGAGGTAGCCGCCGATCAGCTCGCCTTCGCGCGCCTCGACCTGCGCCCGATCCTCGCGCCCGCCCTCGCGGTACGCGCGCTCTGACTCGCCGCGGCGCTTGCGCTCGCGACGGAGCACCGCGAGCTCATCGCTCGAGCCGTCCTTCGCCGCCTTCTGGAGCTCTGAGAGCAACAGGCGCAGCGCGCCAACGCGCTCCTGGTCATGCGCCTTCATCGCGGTCGCGATGTCCGCTTTGATGGTGTCGGTGATCGACATCGCTCGCTGAGAGGATACGCGGGGGCCGCGCTCGTAAAGGACCGCCAGCCATTCCCCCTCGCGACGGCGATCGAGCTCACGCATCGCGAGGGCGCCCGCGAGCCGCTCGCCCTGGTCCTCGAGTAGGCCGGACGCGATCAGGTAGACCGGCATGCGCTCGAGTAGGGACGCCAGCGCGAGGAGCGGCTCGAGCAGGAGGTTCGCGACGATGGTTCGCGCGGCCGGGAGCTCGTCGACCGCGAGGTCGGCGAGGCGCGCGTCGAGCTGAACCCCATTCGTTATCGCGTTCTCGGCTGCCGCCCGCGCCGCCAGCGGGTCGTTGTCGATCGCGATCACCGGCGCGAACCCGAGCTTCCCCGCCGCGATCGCGAGGACGCCCGAGCCGCAGCCAACGTCGAGTAACGCGCCATGGGCTTCGCCCCTGCGCTCGAGCGCGACGAGCAGCTCGAGACACATCCGGGTCGTCGCGTGCGCTCCGGTTCCGAACGCCTGTGCCGGCTCGATCACGAGCTCGACGAGCCCCGGCCGGCAGGGCTCATGCCAGGGCGCGCGGACGTGGATGCGCTCCGCCACCGTCGTCGGCCGATGGAACTCGCGCCAGCGCTGCGGCCAGTCGTCAGGCACCTCGCTGCGCTGCGTTTCGATCGGCACGCCGGGCAGGTGCGCCCGCAGCGCAGTGTCGCTCGGCAGCTCGCGCGCCGAACCGTAGAGCGCGTACTCGATCGTTCCGGCGTCGATCTCGCACTCCTCGACGCCGGCGGGGCTGAAGGCGAGCAGGTCGAAGAGCGCCGCCTCGGCGTTCTCGCGCGCGACACGAACTCCGAGGCGGATCACGCGGCGTGGTCGTTCAGCCAGCGGCGCAGCTTCGCGCGAACCGACCCGCCCTCCCGGAGGTTGCTCTCGCTGATCGTCGCGCCCAACCGCTCGAGTAGCTCGCGCTGCTCATCGGTCAGGTTCCGCAGAACCTGAACGTTGAGCACGACGATCAGGTCGCCGCACCCGTGGCGGCGTAGGCGTGGCATGCCCTTGCCGCGCAGCACGATCCGCTCGCCCGGCTGCGTGCCCGGGGCGATCGTGATCTCCGCGTCGCCGTCGAGCGTCGGCACCCCAACGGTCGCTCCGAGCGCGGCAAGCGGGCCTGCGATGTCGGCGACCGTCACGAGGTCGTCGCCCTCGCGGTGGAAGCGCTCGTCCTCGGTCACGTGCACGAGCACGTAGAGGTCCCCGGGCGGCGCGCCCGCTTCACCGACGTGACCGCGGCCTGCCAACCGCACGCGCTGGCCGTCGGCGATGCCGGCCGGGATATCGACGTTGATCGTCCGCTTGCCGAGCTTGCGCCCGCGACCGTTGCAAACGTGGCAAGGCTGCTTTGCGACGCGGCCGTCGCCGCCGCAGGTGTCGCAGACGACGGTGCGGACGACCTGGCCGAACGGCGTGCGCGTCACCCCCTGGAGCTGGCCGGAGCCGCCGCAGCGGGTGCAGGTCTCGATCGGCGTTCCCGGCTCGGCGCCGTTGCCGTGGCAATTCTCGCAGCGGTCGACCGCCTCGTAGGCAAGCTCAAAGGTCCCGCCGGCGGCCGCCTGGACGAGCTCGATCGAGAGCTCGACGCCCACGTCCCCGCCGGAAACGGGACCGCGGCGCGCACCGCCGCCACCGAAGATCCCGCCGGCGCCCGCACCGAAGAACGCCTCGAAGAGGTCGCTGACAGAGCCGAACTGGTCGAAGTTCGGCTGGTACCCGCCGGAGCGCAGACCCTCGTAACCGAAGCGGTCATAGGTCGCGCGCCGCTCGCGATCGGACAGGATCTCGTAGGCCTCGGCGGCCTCCTTGAACTTCTCCTCGGCTTGCGGATCGTCGGGGTTGGTGTCCGGGTGAAGTTCGCGCGCGAGCTGACGGAACGCCTTCTTGATCTGCGCGTCGTTCGCGTCGCGCGAAACGCCGAGCACGGCGTATGGGTCGCGGGGCTGTGCCGAGCGCGCCATCAATCAACTCCCAGCAAATGCGGTCCTGCCAAGCGACCGGTCACGCCTCGCCGTAGATGTCCTCGACGAACCGCGACAGCTGGCGCGCGACGGCCCGCACGCTCGCGATCGCGACCCGGTAATCCATCCGCACGGGCCCGATCACGGACACGCTGCCGAGCCTGCGCTGCGTGTCCCCGTACGGGGAGGCGACAATCGAAAGCGTCTGCAGCCCCGGAAGGTCGTTCTCGTGACCGATCCGCACGAACGTCGTGCGCTCGGCCAGCGCGCGACGCAGCACCTCGACGAGCGCGACGCGCTCCTCGATCAACGCCATCAGCTCGTTCACCTGTTCGACGTTCGCGAAGCGGTGGGCGCCGAGCAATCTTGCGGTGCCGTCGACATAGAGCACGTCCTCGCCGCCAACGGACAGGTCGGCGAAGGCGGGGGCGAGCTGTTCGATGAACGCGCGCTCGCGGGCTCCGAGCTCGCCGTCGCCGGTGAGGCGCTGCACAAGCATCCGCGCTCCGACCGGCAGGCCGCCGACACGGTCGTTGAGATATTCGGCGGCCCAGTTGACGAGGCCAGAGTCGACCGGTGCGTTGAATGCGCGCAGGAACTTCGAGATCCCGCCGGTCGATGTGATGACCACGACCATGACCGAGCCACCCGGCAGCGTCAGGACCTCCACGCGATGAACGGTCGCCCGCGGCGTCGTCGGAGCGGATGCGACCGCAAGCAGGTTCGTCATCTCCGCGAGCGCCTCGGTCGTAGCGCGCAGTGCTGCATCGAGCTCGCGGCGGTCGGGACTCAGAGCGATCGGCGCATCCAGCTCGACGCGCGGGCGCGCCATGAGCAGGCGGTCCACGACGTAACGATGGCCCGCCTCGGTCGGCATCCGCCCGGCCGAGGTGTGCGGGTGGGCGAGCAGGCCGTGCTCCTCGAGCAGCGCCAGCTCGTTGCGGATCGTCGACGGCGCGCCGGCGATGCCCGGATCGGCCGCGAGCGTCTTTGACGCCACGGGCTGGCCCGTCGCTGCGTAGCTCTCGGCGACCTTGAGCAGGATCGCCTCCTGGCGTGCGGTCAGCGTCCTGTTCGGACCGTGCTCCGGCAAGTTGAGGTCGGAACCAACCATCGAAGTCGATTTTACGGGTGCCGCCCCCGCCTTCCGGGAGCTGGCCGACTCCTCACCCCTGTTCGAGCTCGACCGTCGCGTTACGAATGATCGCCTTGCCGGCCTGCGTCGCAGTTGCGCTCACGATCGCGCGCCCGTCCCGCACCTCGACGAGCTTCGAGCTGACGACGATCTCCTGCTCGGGTACCGCGGCGCCGCGGAACTGGACCGCGAGACGCTTGAGCCTGTCGGGCCCGCCGGCCGCCTCGGTTTGCGCCCGAGCGAGGAGCGCCATCGTGTACAGGCCGTGGAGGATGCGACTCGGCAGCCCGACCGACCGCGCAAACTCGTCATCGAGATGGATCGGGTTGAAGTCGCCCGATGCGCCCGCGTAGCGATAGGTGAGATAGCGATCGGGCGTCACATGCAGCTCCGCCGGATCGCCGCCGTGCTCGGAGTCCCCGGACATCAGCGCGGCCGCACGACCAAGGTCCAGGTTCCGCGGCAGACCTCCTCGCCGCGCTGGTTGCGCGACTGCGAAACGAACACGTAGAAGTGCATGCCGAGGCGCTCGCTCACATCGCTCAGCGCGATCTCGGTCGTGATCTCGTCGCCGGCGAGAACGAGCTCGCCCCACTCGAACTCCTGCGCGCTGTGGAGCAGCATCGGCAGGTTCAGACCGATCTCCGGGTCGTGCATCGCCGCTTCGAAAGCGCCGCCGCAGTAGACGGCGGCGAACATCGGCGGCGCCACGAGGTCCGGGTGCCCCGCCGCACGGGCGGCGTCCAAGTCGAGATACAGCGGCTCGGTCTCGCCCACCGCGCGGGCGTACTCGCGGATCTTCTCGCGCCCGACCGCATAGGTGCGAACCGCGATCGGTCGGATGGCTTGATCTGGGCTCTTCGGCACGCCGCGCGAGCGTATTTGATCGCGCGGCCGGCGCGGCGGTGTCCGCGCCGGCCCGCGACGCCTCAGAACGGTATCGGCGCCTCCTCGCGCTCCGCCTGCGCGCCGTCCGGCTCGCTCGCGCTGCGCGAGGAGAGGAACTCGACATTCTCGGCGAGCAGACCGACGGCCTGGCGGCGCTCGCCTGCGTCGGTCTGCCACTCGTGCCAGTCGAGACGCCCATCGACCGCGATCGGCCGTCCCTTCTCGAGGAACCTCGCGCACGCTTCACCGCTGGCGCCGAAGACGGTGACGTCGAAGAAGTTCGGTTTCTCCTCCCACTCCCCCGTCTCGGCGCTGCGCCAGCGCGTATTGCAAGCGATGCGCATCCGGCAGACGCTCGTCCCGCTGGCGGTCGAGCGCAACTCAGGGTCGCGCGTCAGGTTCCCCACCACAACGACCCTGTTGATCGATCCCATCCATGCTCCTTTCTTGGTCGTACGTCCGCAGACGCACGCTACGAAGCGCTTGGGATGGGACTGTGCGACGCTGGCCTTAGCGGCCCCCTCAGAGCTCGCCGGCGCGCGCGAGCTCGAGGGCGCGCACCGCGTGCGCCGCGCGCTCGTCGGCGATCGCCCGCGTGAGCGCACGCATCACCGGCGGGCTCGCGTAGTAGACGACGTGCGCGACGCAACGGCAACGCGCCCAGCCGCGCACGATCTCGCGCAGCCGCGCCGGCGCCTTCACCGTCAGCTCGACCTCGACCGCAACGGGGAGCTCGCCGCGCGCGACCGGCACACAGACGAGGTCCGGGCGATGGCGCTCGCGCGCACCGCGCGCGCCGAAGCGCAGCTCCGCGCTCGCCACCACGACCCCGCAGGCGCGCTCCCAGGCCCGCAGCTCACGCTCCGAGTGCACCGTGTAGCGCCCCGCGAGCCCGTGCACGAGTGTACGCTCCACGCGCGCGCACTCGAGCGTGTGCGCGAACCCGGCGCTCGAGATACGCGGCGGAGCAAGCTCCTCGCGCCCCGCCGCACGAAGTCCCGCACGCGTGATCGCGACGAGCGCTGGGCGACCGTGCAGTAGGCGCACCGTCCCGACGAGTCCCTCCGCCTCGAGGCGCCGAACGCGCCGCTCGGCGGTCGCCGGCGCGACGGCCGCGGCGTCCGCGATCTCAGCCAGGCCGGCGGCACCGATGCCCGCAAGCCAGTCGAGAATGCCCTCACTCATGTCGCTGCTCCTTTCTCATGGGTGGTCGATGCGCGCGAGGGCGCACCGCCCCGACCCGGTGATCGCGACCGCCGCGCAGCCCACCGGCAGCGCCTTGATCGCATCGGGGTGGATGACGTACTCGCGCCCGCGGGTGCGAGTCGCGCGTCCCGTCGGCACCGAGCGCTCGAGCTGCTCCGTCCGATTCCAGACGAGTCGCGTTCCTGCGATCTGCGCGACGAGCTCGGCCGACGCCGGCACGTTCTGGCGGTGCGCGATGACCGCCTCGACGTTGCCGATCACCTGCTCGAGGAGCTCCGCGTCGACAGCACGCAGGTCCGCTAGCTCCTGCGTGACGAGCACCAGGCTCATCCCCGCGGCGCGCGCGCGTCCGAACAGACGCGCGACAGCGCCCGCGCCGATCGCCGAGAACTCGTCGATCGCGACGATGCTCGGCACCGGCTCGCCCTGGCAGGCCGCGGCGACCGTCAGCAGGTCCTGCACGATCGCCGCCGCGAGCATCTGCCCGAGCAGGGGCAGCCGGTCCGCATCCAGGCGGAAGTAGACGACCGCCCGATCGCGGACTGCGGCGAGCAGGTCGAGCTCCAGGGCGCCCGCGCGCGGTTCGAGCCAATGCCCGAGTTCTGACTCGACGAGGATCGCAACGCGGTCGCGTACGCCGCCGAGGCCGGCGCGAGTGCGCGGGTCGAGCGAGTCGAGATAGGCATAGATCTCGCGCGCAAGCCGCTCGTCCGCGAGCCCGCGCGCGACGAGCTCGAGCTCGCGCACGTCCATCAGCTCGAGCAGGCGCCGTGGCGACGCAACCGCGCCCTGCGCCGCGAGCGCGCGTGCGACGGTTGCGAGGTAGCGCTGCGCCTGGCGCTGGTAGTGCGGCTCGCTCCAGCGTTCCGCGGCGAGCGCCTTGTCGGCGATCTCGCTTGGGCTCCCGTGCCCGTACGGGTTGTAGATCGCGGGGCCGTCCGGCGTCCACTCGATGAAGCGCCGCCCGGCCGCGATCGCCGCGCGCCGCGCCGTCTCGCGCAGCAGCCGGTCGCCCTTCGGGTCGACGACGACCGCGGCGTGCCCGCGCGCGATCGCCTGGTCGAGCATCAACGCCTCGGTGACCGTCTTCCCTGAGCCCGTTGCGCCGACGATCAGCGTGTGGCTGCCGCTGTTCGCGCCCGAGGGCAGCCGCACGGGCCGGCGGTCGCCACCGGTGCCGATCGTGAGCGTTCCGCGTGCATTCACGCGTCGCGGCCGCAGCCAAGCGCACGCGCAGCAAGCGAGCGCGCCCAGGAGCACGCTCCAGTTCTCCAACATGTGAACCTCCTTCGGTTGTTTGTGGTGTTGGTAGGGGTCGCAGGCGGGCGCTTCGCGCCGCGGGCGCCCAGGTTCAGGGTCTGTCGAGCCGGTAGCCGACGCCCCAAACCGTCACGAGCGCCGGACCGTCCGGCCCCAGAGCGCGGCGCAGGCGCGTGACCTGCGTTTCGAGCGCGCGACCTGCGCGGGGCGGCGGGTGCTCGCCCCAGACCGCGCGACGAAGCTCCTCCTTGGTGAAGACGCGCCCCGGCTCCGACGCTAGGCACGCCAGCAGCAGCCGCTCCCCCCGGCTCAAGCGCGGGGCCGGCGCGCGGCGCAAGAGCGCTCGCGCCCGGGCGATCAGCTCCGCCTGAGCGCCGGCGCTAACGACGCTGGCAGCACCGTCGTCGAGCGCGCGCACGACGTCATCGCCAGGGCCGAGCACCGCGAGCACGAGTGCGTGTCGCAGTGCAAGCTCGCGGATCAGCCGCGGGTCGTCACAGACAACGATCGCCGGCTCGGGCTGCGTACGGCTCATCCCCACCGGCGCGAGGGCACATTCGAGCTCGCGGCTGCCGACGACGAGCAGCCTCAGCCGAGCTCGACCTCGCGTGGCGCGATCCCGAGCCCTTCGCGCGCGATCAGCGCCAGCGTGTCACTGTGAACCCACGGGTTGCAGACTCCGCGCGCGCGATCGGGGGCGAGACCGACGCGCCGCAGCAGCCAGCTCGTCTCACCCGATCCGTTGCCTCGCGGGTCGTGCTTTTCGCGCCCGCAGGCGATCGCGATCGCGCTGAGGCTCACACCGCGTTCACGCACCGCGCGCACGACGGCCTCGCGCAGCCGTCGGTTGAGCACGATCGGACTCGTTTCGATGCGGCGCAGCTCGAGTCCGAGCGTCGCAACCGAGATCCGCCGGTCCGAGCGCCAGGCACGAATGGCGGCGCGCGTCAACGTGCAGACGGGCTCGTAGTCCTGCAGCGCAGCGACGACCTCGCGCGCGCTGACGACGCGGAGCTGCCCTTCCTGCTCGCGTTGCCAGCGCATTTCGCGCGGCGACTGCGTCGCGGCAAGGCGATAACGAGCGCCGGTCGAGTCGACGAGCACCGGCGAGGCAGGCGGCGGTTGCTGGCGTCCTGCGAGCCCGACCATTCCCTCACCCGGAAGCTGCAGGTCGCGCGTACGCAGCGTGCGGCATGCGCGATCGCCGTTCGCGAGATAGTCCGCGCAGACCAGTCGTCCATTTGCGTCGGGCTCATCTGCAGCGAGATGGGCGAGGAGGCGCGCGTCTTCGCCGCCGGGAAGCCGGTCGAGGACAAGCCGCGAACCCTCGGCGGCGTCGATCAGCACGATCTGGCGCCCCTCACCGGTGGCTGAGCGGTAGCTGCCAAGCCTGTTGACTGTCATCTGCCTCCTCCACGCGGGTCGTTGTCGGCTTGAACCGACGGCAGCGAAGTTGGAGGGACAGCGATTGGCTACACGAGCTGGAGGGAGGTTGGCGCGGGAGCGTGCCGGGGAGCGAGGGAGGGTTAGGAGGGCCGCGAGGCTAGCGACTGGCGGGGTTGCAGTTGCGCTCAGTGCCAGGGCGGCTGCGCCGTCGCGCTTGGCGGCTGCGCGCTCAGCAGCGCTGTCAGGCTGCCCCCTACGCTCCAGGCTCGCGGGTCGCCGGCGTGCAGGTCGGACTCGGCCACAAAGACGATCTGGGTGTGTCCCGGGCGCTCCCACATGGCGGGGTCCTCGCCGATACGAGCGAGGGTCGCCGTGAGGACACCCGGGGCGTCGGTTGCCGCGGCCAGGGCGCGTTCGCAGCTGGCGCAGACGACCGCCACGCGGGGCCGGCTGCCCTGGCGCTTGTAGCGCGGCATGGCCTGCGACCAGCCGCTCACGAAGGCGTCGTAGGCGCACAGCCAGCTGAGGTCGCCGCCGGCGTCGAACGTGATCAGCAGATCGCCGGTTGTGAGCTCGACGGCGGCGGCTGGACGCAGCGCGCTCGGAGTCGCGAAGCCGCGGGGATGGACGCCGGGGCCGAACTCGAGCGGTGAGCTCGGCGGGCTGATCGCGGCGCGACCGGGGCCGAGGATCTCGCGGATCGCGCCACCGGCGACCTGCTCGAGGGCGAGGAGGTACGCGGTCGTGTGGACGTCCGTCTTGAGCGCGGGAAGCGAGGCATCGTCGAGCGCCGGCGCTTTGCGGGCGGGAGTGGCGAGCAGGGCGAGCGCGTGCGCCGTCACCGTGGCGCACTGGGGGACGCCGCCGCCATCCGGGCGATGTAGCTGAAAGCGCGCGATGAGCCCGGCGTCGGCGAGGCGCTTGAGCTGGCGCTGGGTGCCCGTGAGCACCTGGCCGGGGCGGAATCGGCGGTGGATCTGTGTCGTGAGCGCGCAGCGCGCCGCCGCGAGCCATTCGAGCAGGGCGCGATCGAGCGCATCGAGGCGGATCGCCCCCCGATGCGGCGGCGGTTGCAGCCAACGCACGCTCGTTGCCTCGTCGAGCGCGCGGAGCTCGAGGTAGCTCGCCGGGCTCGGTTCGGGCGACTGCGGGATTGCTCGGGGCGGCTGCGCGGTTGGCTGGGGCGACTGCAGACGCGACGCGGCTTTGGCGCTCCGCCGCGCCTGGCGGTCCGCATGGTGGGCGATGCGTTCGCGATCGATCGTCACGGGGAGCGTCGTGGCGAGAAACGGCCGCTCGCGCCCGCGCGCAGTCGTCCAGCTCGCGATCGCCGTGTAGCGCGGAAGGTGCAGTCGAACATCGGGGGTAGCCAGGCGCATCGTCTCGTCGTTGGCGCCGCGCAACTGGTCCGAGTACTCGGAGAGCAGCAGCCCGGCGGCGGCGCGAGCGTCGGCGCTCGAGGCGGTCGCGAACAACACGCGGTGCGCGAAGAGGGCATCGAGCTGTTCGCGCAGCTCGAGCGGCCATTGCGCGTCCGTCTGCCAGCAGGCAACGGTCTCGAGCCCGGCCGAGCGCTTGAGGGCGAGCGTCTGCGCGAAGGTCTCGTTGATGACGAGCGGGGCCTCGTCGACCTTGAGCGCGACCGCACGACGTTCCTGGGGGCGACGCCTGTCCTGGACGCGCGCCAACGCCGCGTCGAGCATGCCGAGAAGCAGCTGCATCAGCACGGCGACGTTGCCGGCACCGAGCTCGCCAAGCGCGCCGCGCACCACGAGCACGCCCGCGCTTTCGATCAGCTCGTCGAAGTCGATCCGCAACGAGTCGTAGCGCAACACGCGCTTGACGGCTGGCGAGTTGAGGATGCGCGCGAGCTTGTTCGCCGGGGCGTCGAGCTTCGCCGTCGTGGTCGAGCGAGCGTCGGCGAGCTGTGCCGGGAGCTCCTCGGCGAGGAACGTTGCGACCTCGGCGTAATCGGGTAGCTCCAGGAGCCGCTCAGCCGCTCGGCTGCGGGACGCATGACCCGCGGGTCCGACCTCGAGCAGGCGCGCAACGTCCCAGAGCGTCGCGGCGGCGTTGCAGGCGAGGGCCGCGATGATCGCGTTGCGCAGGTAGCGATCGGAGCTGCCGCGCACCTCGCCCTCGCTGAACAGCGCGCGCAGTGCGCCGACGACCTGGTCTGCGATCGCGTCCGGCGAGGCGGCGACCGCGAGCGGGTTGAAGCCGACAGCCGGTGCGGCCATGTCGAGAAAGGTGCACGTGCGGTCCTCCGGGACGGCGCTGAGGATCGCGTCGGCGGCGTCGCCCTTCGGATCGAGCACGATCACCGCGCAGCGCTCGCGGGCGAGGTCCTCCCGTGCACTCGCAACCAGAAAGGACGTCTTCCCCTGCTCAACCGTGCCGACGACCGCCGTGTGCTGGCGGCGCATCTCGACGGCGATCGTGACCCCGCCGTGCTCGTCGCGCAGCACGCCGCGCCCGCCGCGCGACCGGGTGATCGCGGGCGGCGCCGGTGCAAGCGGGAGCGCCCGGCGCAGGCACGGCAGCGCCGCGAAGTCTGGAGACGGCAGCTGCCAGAGCTCGCTGAGCTCCTCGATCCGGTACAGCAGCCGCGGGATCCGCGGCACGCGCCGCGCCGTGAGCTCGTCAACGTGGCGGGTGCGGCCCGCCACGAGGCGAGGAGCGTCGGCGGCTGCGCAGAGCGCACTTGCGATCGCGCGTGCGCTTCGGCGGTCGGCGGCGAGTACACGCGGTTGCGCCCAGAAGAGCGCGGGCGCAGGCTCGCGCCGGCGCTCGGGCTCGTCGCGGCTTGGGCGGCCGAGCAGCTGCTCGACGAGCACCCCCGCGGGTCGCAGCACTACCTGGACCGTCGCCGGCGGCCCGGCGGCCGCCATCGCGCGCAGCAGCGCGTCGCCGCGGGCGAGCTGAGAAGTCGAGAGCGTGACAGGGTGGCTCGGCGTGCCTCCGAGCGGGGTGCGCCGGTGCAGCGCCACGAGCACGGCAGGCGCATCGAGCTCGCGTTCGAGCGCGCGCAGGCGCAGGTTCGGGTAGCTCGCACGCAGGGCAGCCTCGACGTGACGCGCCGCACCGGCGGGAGCACTGACCGCGAACCAGGCGATCGGCACGCCGCCACCGCGACGGTCGAGGTGCACTTCGAGCGCGAGCACGCCATGCACGCCGCGGAGGTCAAGACGAGCTGAGCCGGCGAGCAGCGCGTGTAGTGCGGTCCATGTGGCGCGTAGCGTCTCCGGGCTCGCACGATCGTTGCGGTAGGGCTCGACGAGGAAGCGCACCGGTGGTCGCCGCGCGGCCCGCATGCGCGCCAACGCCAAGCCCAGCGCAAGCGCGCCAAGGCCGTAGAGCAGCGCCACCATCAGGCCCTGATCCGACCTCGAGCGCGATCGAGGACGGCTGCCGCGTCGTCGCGGCTTTCTGCGTGCTCAGCGCGCCCGCGAGGCCGTCGCCGCGGCTCTGGCGCGATCGCGGTAGGCGCGATACTCGGCGCGCTCGGGGCGCAGGCAGGCGGCGATCGCGAGCGGGCGGCAGGCTTCGCTGTGGCGGCCGAGCTGTTGCAGGGAGCGGCCGAGGCAGAAGTGCGCGTAGTCGTTCGTCGGCGCGGCGCGCGCGAGCGCGTCGAACTCGTCGGCCGCTTCGTTGTAGCGCTGGCTGTGGAACAGCGCGCGGCCCAGCGCCTCGCGGATCGAGGCCTTGTCCGGTTCGAGCTCGCGGGCCTTGCGCAGCGAGACGGCGGCGGCGGCGAAGTCGCCGTTGTCTAACAGGGCGCTGCCGCGCTGGAAGAGCTCGTAGACGTCCTCGGCCATCCACTCACAGTAAAGGACTCGCTTCCTCAGCCGATGGTCAGCGACCGGCCGAAAGCGCGGCGGAAGGCCTCCGATTGGCGTTCGGCCCCCCAGCGTGCGAGCGTCTCGTCGCCACGCCGGCCGATCTCGAGCTCGAGCGCGAAGTTGCCGTTGTCGGCGCGCAGCGCGGCGACGTCGATCGCACCGTCGCGGCTTCGGTCGAGGTGCTCGGCGAGCGCGAGGACCGCGGCAAGCGCCTTCAGCAGGCGCTCGTCACCGGGCAGGCAAACGTCGCCGAGCACGCCGAGCTCGGGTGTTCCCTTGCGGTGGTAGCGCACTGCCTGCGCGATCAGGGCCTGCTCGCGCTGGCTGTATCCGGGCAGCCCAGCGGCGAGCACCAGATAACGCGAGTGCTTGTGGTGGTCGTCGTAGTCGATCGCCATGCCGATGTCGTGCAGCATCGCGGCGGCCCAGAGCAGGTCGGGCGCGTCGAGATCCGTCTCCGGCGTCGCGCCGGCGGCGGCCAGCGAGAGCCAGGCGTGACGCGCGATCCGAGCGACGTGCTTCGCATGCCCGAGATCGTGCTGGTACTGGTTGGCAAGGTTCAGCACGCTCGACTCGCGGACCTCCGCGAAGAGCGGCGGATCGTGCTCCGCGAGGTAGGTGGAGAAGAACACGCCCTCGCGCAGACCCGCCTCCGTCACCTCGAGGCCCGCGACGCCGACCGCTTCCATCACGGCAGCAACCACCACCGCACCGGCCAGGATGATGCCCGCACGCTCGGGTTTGATCCCGGGCAGCTGGGCACGCTCGGCCTCGTTCAGCCGCGCAAGCCGCTCGATCAGGTCCTCGAGCGCGTCGCGTTGCAGGACGAAGCCGTGAACCCCGATGCCGGCGCGCTCGGCGACCGTTGCCGCTGCGGACGCGAGGTTTCTGACGGTGCCGCCCATGCCGACGATCCTCCCCCCCACCTGTTCGAGCCAGGCGGCGCCACCCAGCTGCGCGAGAACGTGCTCGCGCAGGGCAGCGCGCTGCTTGCGCGACGAGCCGCGTCCGAGGAAGCGCTCGGTCGTCCTCACCGTCCCAAGCGGCCAGGACTCGCGCTCGAGCTCGCGGCGGTCGGCGACGTGGACGACCTGCAGGCTGCCGCCCCCGAGATCCACTACCACGCCGTCGCGCAGCGTCGTCGTGTTGACCGCCGCGAGGTAGGCATGGTGGGCCTCCTCTGCCGGACTGAGGATCCGCACCTCGAGGCTCGTCTGCTCGCGCACCTGCGCGACGAACTCACGTCCATTCGAGGCGTCACGGATCGCGCTGGTCGCGACGGCGTGCACGTTGCGAGCGGAGATGCCGCTCGCGGAACAGAAATGCGCGTACACCTCGAGCACCTCAAGCGCGAGCTGCATGCGCTCCGCCGTGAGGGCGCCGGTCAGCTCCAGGCCGGCGCCGATCCGCACGCCGTCGTAGATCTCGTCGCTGTGGTGCCAGTAGCGTCCGGGAACGGAGTCATAGACCACGAGCCGGAACGAGTTCGAGCCCAGGTCGATCACGACGGTGCGGTCAGGCATGGGGGAAGCGCAGCCTAGATCGCGGTCCAGATAGCTCACCGGTTAGGTGACCTTTTGCCCGCGCTCGCTACGCTTGACCGATGCCGGCGATCCTCGGCTTCCCCAATCCGGTCAACGAGAAAGCCGCACGCGTTGTCGCCGGCGGCGTCTGCGTCCTCGCCGTGGCAACCATCGCGACCGGCTA
The DNA here is from genome assembly GCA_003138355.1 of Solirubrobacterales bacterium. Taxonomy (GTDB): domain Bacteria; phylum Actinomycetota; class Thermoleophilia; order Solirubrobacterales; family Solirubrobacteraceae; genus Palsa-513. Next base: position 27,808 of record PLFX01000004.1, on the reverse strand, counting down.
CTACTGGTTTGCCGCCGTGCTCGCCTACGGGTTCCTCGCGCGCGTGCTCACCGGCCCGAAGCTGAGCCCGCTCGGGCGCCTCGCGACCACGGCGGTCGCACCGCACCTTGGCCCGCCCAAGTACGTGCCCGGGCCACCGAAGCGCTTTGCTCAGGGGATCGGGGCGCTCTTCACGACGGGCGCCGCAGTCGCCACCTTCGCTGGCGCGAACACCGTCGCGATCGTCCTGCTGGCGATGATCGTGCTAGCCGCCGCGCTCGAATCGGTGTTCGCCTTGTGCCTCGGCTGCAAGGCGTTCGCGCTGCTCATGCGGGCCGGCGTGATCCCGGAGTCCGTTTGCGCCGAGTGCGCGGACCTTTCGTTAGGCGGGTTCCGAGACCTCGCCGCATGAGGCGTCCGTGGGCCGGCGCGCGCGCGTCCCGAATTGGGCCCGGGCGAACCAGCAGAGGCCGATGAAGCACAGCGCCGACGCGACGTAGAAGTTCAGGCGCATGCCCCACAGGTAGTGCGAGGGGTCGATGCGCTGCGTCTCCTCGAAGATGCGAAAGCCGCTGTAGCCCGCGACATATAGGGCGAAGATGGCGGGCGGCCGTATGCGGCGCAAGCGCCCAAGCGACATCAGGAAGGCCGCGAAGAGGAAGTCCCAGACGAGCTCGTAGAGGAACATCGGCTCGAAGGTCGGGTACTGCAGGTAGCCGCTGTAGCGGTGCACCGGCGAGATCTCGAGCGCCCACGGGAGCGAGCTCGGCGCACCGTAGAGCTCCTGGTTGAAGTAGTTGCCGACGCGCCCGATGCCCTGCGCGACGAGGATCCCCGGCGCCGCGGCATCCATGAACTGCGTGACGTTCGCACCGTGGCGCTTCAGCCGCCAGATGCCGACGAGCGCACCGAGCGCGACGCCACCCCAGATGCCCATGCCGCCATCCCAGACGGCGAATGGCCCCCACCAATGCTTGGGCATCTGGTTGAAGCTGGTCGCGATGAAGTAGAGGCGCCCACCAACGATTCCCGCGGGAAACGCCCACAGCGCCACGTCGTAGACGAGGTCCGGGTCGCCGCCGCGCGCCTTCCAGCGAATGCGGGTCAGCGCGACCGCGGCGGCGACGCCGACAACGTAGGCGAGCCCGTAAGCGTGGATGAAGAGCGGCCCGAGGTGAAACCCGTTCGACGACGGGCTTGGGATCGAGGCAAGCACTGGCAGGGAGGGTAGTCGGCGGAGGCATCCGGGTAGAACCCGGATGCCGCGATGTCATAGGGTATGTCTTGGTAGCAGCAGCGGTCGCCATTGCCAGCGATGGCGGCTCGCGGTCACGGGTTGACAAGCGGCTTTCGCCGCCCGCAGACGAGCTTTCCAAGCCAGCAGAGGATGGAGACGCAACCGCACGAAGAGACCCCCGACCCCGCGAGTGCGCCCCGGTCGCGCCTGCGGGTCCTGCTGCGCGTCGTGACGCGCCGCGATGGTCGCGCGCCTGTCTGGCTCGAGGCCCTCGTGGTCGTCTGGCTGCTGTGGCTCTACGACCAGATCAACAACCTCGCGCCCCTACGGCGCATCGCGGCGCTGCACAACGCGGCCAACCTGCTGGCCTTCGAGCGCTCGTTGAACATCTCGCCGGAGCTCGGCATCGACCGCTGGGTGGCCGCGCACGCGACGTTCGGGCTGATCTTCTCCTACTACTACGTCGCCGCGCACTTCTTCGTGACGTTTGGCCTGCTCGGCTATCTGTGGTGGCGCAAGCCGCGCACGTACCGCCCGCTGCGCACGCGGCTGGTGGTCATCAACCTGATCGGCCTCGCCGTGTTCTGGCTCTATCCGGTCGCTCCGCCGCGGATGCTCCGTCTCGACGGCTTTCGCGATGTGATCGCGCTGACGGGGGCGGTCGGCAACTTCCACACCGGCGCCTTGGCGAGGACGGCTGATCAGTACGCCGCGATGCCCTCGTTGCATATCGCCTGGGCCGCGTGGTCGGCGATGGTCGTTTGGGCGCTGACGCGCCGGCGGGCAGTCAGGATCCTCGCCGCCGCCTACCCGCTGATCACGGCTTTCGTCGTGATCGCGACGGGCAACCACTTCCTGCTCGACGTCTTCGCGGGCGCGGCTCTGGCGGGTACGGCCACCTTGCTGGAGCTCGGAGCGGCGCGCTGGATCCCCGGCTATCGGCGTCGGCGCTATGGCCTCGCCGATCTGCGACTCGGCCCGGCCGACCCCGACTTGGCGCGGCAGGCGACCGGCACGGTTCCAGCCGGCGGCTGAGGCGCGCAGCGCGCGCGCTGACGTTACAGTGCGCGTCGTGCTGGGGCGTGGGCGGCCATGCGCGATGCGAAGGGTGACGCTGCTGCTCGTTGTCGCGGGTATCGCGGCCGGCGCCGCAGGTAGCGCTGCGGCGGCAAGCCCAACCCCCGTCCTCGGCGTCAGCGTCGTCGCCCAGCGGGTCGCGGGCAAGGTGAAGATCGAGCGGCCCGGCATGAAGCATTTCGTCAAGCTCGGGGCGGCGCCGGTCACCCTGCCGGTCGGCTCGAGCGTCTTGACAAACTCGGGAACCGTGCAGCTCACGGCAGCCTCAGCCGGCGGCGCCGCCCCGGTGTCGGCGCTCTTCTACAAGGGAACGTTCGCGATCTCCTCGCAGAGCACGACGACGGGCGTGGCCACCCTGACCCTCGATGGGCCGCTCGCGGCGTGCCCGCCCAGCGGCACGACAGGGGCGAGCGGGACGACCAAGGCAGCGCGGTCGCATGCGCACAAGCCGGCCCGCGAAGCCACCGACCCAGCGCTCGCTGTGGGGTAACGGCGGCGCCGGGCACTTCCAGACTAAGGGCAACTATGCCGCCGCAACAGTGCTCGGAACCGTCTGGCTGACCACCGACTCGTGCACCGCGACGGCCGTCGGCGTGGCCGAGGGCAGCGTCAGCGTGACGAACCTCGTGACGAGCAGCTCAACAACCGTGACGGCCGACCAGGCACTCACCGTCGCCTCGAGCGGCACGACCTCGACCGCCTCCTTCAGCGGCCCGACGACGCCGCCGACGTGGGGCCACGCGATCACGATCAGCTCATCGAGCAACACGGTGAAGCTCGGCTCGCGCTACACGCTCACGGCAACCGGCACCGCTTCGGGCGCGGGAACGGCCTACATCTACGAGAACGTGGGCACGCCCTGCAGCACGACGCTGGCGGCCGAGCAGAAGAACAGCAGGGCTTTCCAGTTCAACAGCAAGACGATCAGCGCGGCGGGCGCGTTTTCGCTCAGCGCCCCGGCGCTCGCCAAGCACACGGGGACGAAGTACTACTGCGGGTACCTGACCAATCCGGCCGCCTACGCGCAGGTCGTGGTCACAGTCCACTCCTGAACCGCGCACCGCGCCCGCCCGCCGAGGATAAGCCCGAAATCGGGCGGCCCCCCACGCGCCTCACAGCGACGCTCCGCTGAGGCGGGCGCACTCGGCCCAGAGGCGCTCGCGCTCGCCGGGGTGCTCCCGCGTGCCCGGCAGGAGGTGCGTCGGGCGCTGGCGGCGGTCTTGCCAGAAGCGACCGGAGGGAAGGTCGGGCGCCGAGCTCAGCCAGACGATCGTGTCGGCACCCTGCGCCGGCGTCCGCAGCAGCGGGCGCAGCGCGCGCTGAAAGCGGGGCAGCGAGTGCTCGATGCCTGGCGTGTCGACCCAGCCCGGGTGCATCGCATGGACCGCCACCCCCTGTAGGCGCCGCGCCCAGAGCTCCGTCAGGACGACCTGCGCGCGCTTCGCGCGCGCGTAAGCGACGGCGCCGCTGTAGCTGCCGTGCTCGAACTGCAGGTCATCGGCGTGGATGCCTTGCGTGTACATGCCGCCCGAGGAGACGTTGATGATCCGCCCGGCCGTGCTCGCGCGGAGCGCGGGGACGAGGGCGGCGGTGAGCAGGAACGGACCGAGGACGTTCGTCGCGAACGAGAGCTCGATCCCGTCCGCTGAGAGCTCGCGGCGGTCGGCGAGGACGCCGGCGTTGTTGACGAGGACGTCGAGTGCAGCGTGTCGCTCCGCGATCTCCCGAGCGCAGGCGCGCACCGACTCGAGCGAGCTCAGGTCGCAGCTGATGAGCTCGGCCGGGCCGATACCGGTCAGCTCGGCACGGACGCGCTCGCCACGCTGCGGATCGCGGACGAGGAGCAGCACGCGGGCGCCCTGCTGCAGACAGATCCGCGCGGCGGCGCGGCCGATCCCCGAGCTCGCGCCGCTGATCGCAACGACCCTGCCCGCGAGCGGCGTTTCCTCGGGCGGCGGCCAGGATCGACTGCGCAGCGCGAAGCCGATCCGGCTGTAGCCGCCGATCACGCTGAGATCGAGGGCGCTATCGAGGAACTGCGAGATCAAGGCGCCGATATCGTGACGTGGCGTTCCATTTTTCGTAACGTAGTTTCGAGCCGTCGCTCGCCACTCAGCTCGAATCGGCCCACCGGTCGGTACCACGGGAGCCCGAGGAGCGCTTCGCATCCAATCTGACCTCGCGCACGTATAAGTATCCGGCGACCAGAATCGACGGCTAGGGGCAAGCATGCGAATCGCGATCGTAGGTGGCGGCGTGTCGGGTCTCGTCAGCGCGCATCTGCTCGCTCGCCAGCACGAGATCGTCCTGTTCGAGGCCGGCGCCCACGCCGGCGGCCACACAAACACGGTGCGCGTCGACACGGCCGACGAGACGCACCAGATCGACACCGGGTTCATCGTCTTCAACGACCGCAACTACCCGAACTTCGAGCGCCTGCTCGACCGCCTGCGGGTCGCCTGGCAGCCGTCGGACATGAGCTTCAGCGTCGCCGACGAGCACGGCGCCTTCGAATACAACGGCGCCTCCCCCAACGGCGTATTCGCCACACGGGCGATGCTGCGCGAGGTCTGGTTTCACCGCATGCTCGCCGAGATCCCGCGCTTTCAGCGCGCCGCCAAGGCGCTGCTCGCGAGCAGCGAGGACGGGCCGTCACTCGGCGGCTGGCTGGAGGCGCAACGCTTCTCGCGGCCCTTCATCGACCGCCTGATCGTTCCCCAGGCGGCCGCCGTCTGGTCGGCCGACCCGCGGCAGATGTGGAGCTTTCCGGCGCGCCTTCTGGTCGAGTTCTTCGACAACCACGGAATGCTGACGCTGCGCGGCCGACCGCGCTGGCGCGTTGTCCGCGGCGGCTCCGCACGCTACGTCGAGGCGCTGACGCGCCCCTTCGCCGACCGTATCCGGCTCGGCGCTCGCGTCAGCGAGATTCGCCGGGGCGAGGACCACGTCACCGTTCGAGCCGAAGGCCAGCAGGCAGAGCGATTCGACCACGTCGTGATCGCGTCGCACTCCGATGAGGCCCTCGCGATGCTCATCGACGCGAGCCAGCGCGAGCGCGAGATCCTCGCGGCGATCCCCTATCAGCGCAACGAGGCCGTGCTGCACACCGACGTGGCGCTGCTACCGCGGCGCCGGCGCGCTTGGGCGAGCTGGAACTACCACCTGCTCGACGAGCCCCAGCCGCGCGCGACCGTGACCTACCACATGAATCGCCTGCAGTCGCTGAGCTCCCGCCACCAGTTCCTCGTCACGCTGAACCGCAGCGAGGCGATCGACCCCGCGCGGGTCATCCAGAGCTTCGACTACTCGCACCCCGTCTTCACACCGGCCGGCATCACCGCACAGCGACGGATCGAGGAGATCAGCGGCCGCAACCGCACGCATTACTGCGGCGCGTACTGGGGTTTCGGATTCCACGAGGACGGCGTGCGCAGCGCGATCCGCGTCGCCGCGGGACTTGGAGTATCTACGTGAGCGAGAGCTGCATCTACGCCGGCACGCTTCGCCACCGCCGCCACCTCGAGCGCGAGCGCGAGTTCACCTATCCCATCTCGCTCCTCTACCTGGACCTCGACGAGCTCCCAACGCTGCTCGGCGGGCTGCTCGTCACGACACGCCCAGGCGCGGCGCGCGTGCGCCGCGAGGACTACCTCGGGCCGCAGCAGCTGCCGCTCCGCGAGGCGGTGCAAGAGCTCGTCGCGCACGAGGCCGGCGCGCCGCCCGCTGGTCCGATTCGCCTACTCACGCACCCACGCATGTTCGGGCACTGCTTCAACCCCGTCAGCTTCTACTACTGCTGGGCGGGAACAGCGCTCGAGACGGTTGTCGCGGAAGTGACCAACACGCCCTGGCGCGAGCGCCACGCCTACGTGCTGCGACCGCCCTCCCCCACCGAGCACGTCCTCGCGGCCGAATTCGGCAAGGCGCTCCACGTCTCGCCGTTCATGGACATGGAGCAGCACTACAGCGCGCGCTTCACGCCCCCGGAAGAGACGCTTTCCGTGCACATCGAGAGCCGCCCGCGCGGGAGCGAAACGCTCGCCTTCGACGCCACGCTCGCTTTGCGCCGGCGGCCGCTGAACGAAGCGACGCTCCGCGCAATGGTCGCGCGCTACCCGCTCGCAACGCTGCGGACGGTTGCGCTGATTTACACGCAGGCCGTGCGGATCAGGCTCGCCGGCGTTCACTTGCGCCCACATCCTGTGCGCAGCTGACGCGCAGTCACGCGCGACCCGCCGCCGCCGAAGGCGGCCATAATCCCGGATACCGCTACCGGGATTCGAACCCGGCCGAGCAGTAGTAGGTGTGGCCGTCTTCGCCCAATTTCCGGGGTTTCGACCGCTCGGCAACCGCTCGAAACCGCTGGGAATTTGACACCGACCGTGGCGCAACTGTGGCGCACTGACGCGCATCACGGAGCAACCGTGACGGGCCCGTCCGTTCAAGCTTCGTAGCCGCCAGGATCGGAAGCGGCGGGACCGACGCAGGGTCTGGCAGCTCGTAGACGAACTGCAGCATCTTCCACCAGAACTCGAAGGCCGCGGGACTCGGCAACGGTAGATTGCATTCGTGCGTGTTGATCGTCGCAAGGACGCGCTGGACGTCCTGATCGCTCAGAGCCACCGCACTGAGGGCGAATCCGGTAACGAGCGGCCGGCGTGGCCCGCTCTCGCAATTCGCTCATCGCGGGAGCGACGCCACGGCACGGTGCCAACCTCGTCCGGAGTCGCGGCCCGTCCTGCCGGGCTCAACTCGATCATGCGTCGGTATCCCTCAATACGAGGGCCGCTCAGTCCTCGCGTTCCACACAGCGTGGCACTCCCGACGTGGGCTCGCTTGTTCGGCTCGCCTCGGAGCATCGCTGATGCGAGCGCGGGGTAGCGACTAGATCGAGTCTAGGCAGCGCGAGGTGGAGCCGCGGACGATCAACCGTGGTTTGAAGATGAGGTGCGGTGGGTCAAGCAGCGGGCCGTCGTTGCTTTGCGCGCGATCGCCGATCGCCAACGCGACGCCAGCGGCGACGATCTTCTGGACTGGCATCCGGACCGTCGTCAGGCCGGGCATGGCGGCGGCAGCGAGCGGGATGTCGTCGAAGCCGACGATCGAGAGCTCGCTCGGCACGGCGACGGAGCCCTCATTCGCGGCGTGGATCAGTCCCAGCGCCAGGAGATCGGTGGCGGCCACGATCGCGCTCGGCGGTTCGCCGAGCGCGCGCAAGGCGGCGAACGCCTGCTTGGCGCCCGCGATGCTGTTTGCTACGTGGCAGACGTACCCGGCCGGGGTGGCGATCCCGACGCCGCTTAGGTAATTCTCGTAGGCGGCCTGGCGCTCGCGGATGTCACCGTGAGCGCCGGGGCCAACGAACGCGATCCGCCGATGCCCGAGCGCCGCGAGGTGCGCGACCGCCGCACGCACACCAACGCGGTTGTCGACGCCGACGCTCGGAAAGCCCGCGGCCTGCGGTGTGCCACCGTGCCACAGGGCGACCACCCGGACGTGGACCTTGCGCAGCTCATCGAGCAGGCGCGGATCAACGCCGAGATCGCCGAGCAGGACCATTGCGTCGCAATGGCGAGCCTTGAGTGCCGCGGTTAGCGAGACCGCCTCGTCGCGGGCCGCACGCGCGTGACCGAGCACCACCGAGTAGCCGCGCTTGTTAGCCTCGATCGACAGCGCGCGTAAAGCGCCTGCGAAGAACGGGTCGGCGATGTCGCGCACGACTGCACCAAGCAGCATCGTCGGCGCCCCGCGCAGCGCGCGCGCCCCCGGGTGAGGCTGGTAGCCGAGCTCCTCCGCGATCGTGCGCACCCGCCGGCGCGTCGCCTCGGTCACGGGGACGCCGTTGAGCGCGCGCGAAACGGTGCTTTGAGCGACGCCGGCGGCGACGGCGACATCTTTCATCGTCGCCGGACGCGACCGCCCACCCGACCCCGATCGGCGCCCGGGCACCGTCATCTGCGCGCCCCGCGCGCGCGGTCGCGATGTCGACTCGCGACCGGCACCTTCCGCGCCATCGGACGGCATCTGCGGCTCCGTCCCTGACGATTTAGGCCGCGCCGTTCTGCGCGTCGGCAGTGCACCTGCTCGACATCGACGGCCGGCACGGGCCGCCCCCCGCTTCCCGGCAGCGCCGCTACCTCGCGCACACGCCGCTCGCGCTCGTCTTCTAGCAGGTGGCACATCGACGAGGTCCGGTTGGAGTCATGCCGATTAGCTACTAGCTCGGCGATCGAACGAGCCGGATGAGGTTCCAGGACAGCGGCGGCAATGTTGCCGCCAGGCGCTGTCGCTCGAGGTACGCTCGTTCGAGCAGGCGCGGCTCGACACGGTTCGGATGCTTCTTGGTGTTTGTCGCCCGCGGATCGGGCCCCGTCAGCGTCGTGTGTTCGACCGCGAGCCGGTCGAGGTCTCGCAGAGTGACTTGGAGCTCTAGTGGCTCGCTCACGCTCCGGTTTACGGCGAAGATCGCGAGCTCTCCGGGCTCCTCATGCCAGACGGCCGTCGCCGCGAGTGCAGGCACTGCGCCGTAGCGTTCCGTGTCGATGGTCGGGCTTGTCGGCTCGACGCGCAGGACGATCCCGTCTCGGGCGTGTGCCGCCGTGAGCGCGAACGGATGGAAGATCGTCTGGCGCCACGCGGGTCCGGCGGCTTCGGTCATGATCGGCGCGATTGCATTCACGAGCTGCGCCAGACACGCGATCCGCACTCGGTCGGCGTGGCGCAGGAGCGTGATCAGTAGTGAGCCCACCACGACCGCGTCGGCGAGCGTGTAGACGTTCTCGATCAACTGGGGGTGCTGCTCCCACTCGCGCCGGGTGACGTCGCCGAGCTGCGACAGGTACCAGACGTTCCACTCATCGAAGGAAAGGTCGATGCGCCGGTCGCTGCGAACGCACGCACGCACGTGGTCGCACGTGGAGACGACGCTGTCGATGAAGGCGTCCATGTCGCGCGCGCACGCGAGGAAGCTGTCGAGGTCGTCGTCCGCTTGCTCGTAGTACGCGTGCAGCGAGATGTAATCGACGACGTCGTAGCACTCCTGGAGCACGCTCGCCTCCCAGGTGCCGAACGTCGGCATGGAGCGGCCGGAGCTACCGCACGCAACGAGCTCGATCGTCGGGTCGACAAGCTTCATCGCCTTCCCCGCCTCTGCTGCCAGCCGTCCGTACTCGACAGCTGTCTTTTGCCCGATCTGCCAGGGGCCGTCCATCTCGTTGCCAAGGCACCAGACGGGCACCGCATACGGCTCCGGATGTCCGTTGCGGATCCGCTGTTGGGAGCGCGCAGTCCCGTGCGGGTGGTTGCAGTACTCCACCAGCGCCCGCGCCGCGTCAACGCCGCGCGTGCCGAGGTTTACGGCCAGCATTGGCTCGACGCCGGCGAGGCGCGTCCAGTGGATGAACTCGTCCGTGCCGATCTCGTTGCGCTCGATAGAGCGCCAGGCGAGGTCGAGGCGAGTCGGCCGCTCCTCGAGTGGCCCGACACCGTCCTCCCAGTTATAGCCGGAGACGAAGTTTCCGCCGGGGTAGCGAACGATCGTGGTGCCGAGTTCGCGGGCGAGGTCGAGCACGTCCGGGCGAAACCCGTGCCGATCGGCGGATGGGTGCGTCGGTTCGTAGATCCCCGTGTACACGCACCTGCCGAGATGCTCGACGAACGTCCCGAAGAGCCGCGGGTCGACGGGAGCTACTGCGAAGGCGGGGTCGACGGTGAGCTGTCCTAGCATCATCGTTGCTACCTGATCGCAGCCTCGGTTTGCGGGTCGAAGAAGTAGAGACGGGTCACGTCAAAGACGACCTTGAGCGGCTTTCCATCGCGAGCGGAGCTCTGTGAGTCGATCCGCGCTGTGAAGAGAGATTTGCCCTTGTTGGCATCGAGCTCGTCGAGGTCGGTCGACAGGTCACGCGTGTCCTTGGTGATCACTGGCGGTGCGTCGATCTCGAAGTACGTGACGAGCTCGGCGCCCATCGGCTCGGCCAGGGCGACCTCGACGTCGAGCAGCGCATCTGGGTCGGCGCGTGGCGCGAACTCCGCGTCCTCCAGATCTTCGGGGCGGATGCCGAGGATCACTTCTTTGTCCTTGTAGCTTGCGAGCTGCTTGCGTTGCGAGAGGTGTTCCCGCGGGACGGCGATCCGCTGCGATCCGAACTGCGCGAAGAGCTTGTCGCCCTCGGCGACAAGGCGCGCCAGGACCATGTTCATCGCCGGCGAGCCGATGAAACCGCCCACGAACAGGTTCACGGGGCGCTTGTACAGCTCCTCCGGAGTGTCCACCTGCTCGAGCGCACCCTGTCGCATCACGGCAACCCGGTCGCCCATCGTCATCGCCTCGGTCTGATCGTGGGTGACGAACATCGTTGTCGTCTGCAGCTGCTGGTGGACGCGGGCGATCTCGGTTCGCATCTGCACGCGCAGCTTCGCGTCGAGGTTGGAGAGCGGCTCGTCCATCAGGAACGCCTGCGGCTCGCGCACGATCGCCCGGCCCATCGCGACGCGCTGGCGCTGCCCACCGGAGAGGGCAGCGGGGCGACGCTCCAGAAGCTCCCCGATACCCAGCATCTTGGCGGCCGCGGTGACGCGCGCCTTCCGCTCCTGCTTGGGCATCTTTCGCAGCTTCAGGCCGAACTCCATATTGCCGTACACGCTCATGTTCGGGTACAGGGCGTAGTTTTGGAACACCATCGCCATGTCGCGCTCCTTTGGCGTGAGGTCGTTGACCACGCTCCCGCCGACGCGGATGATCCCGTGCGTGATGTCCTCCAGTCCCGCGGCCATCCGCAGTGCGGTCGACTTGCCGGAGCCGGACGGGCCGACGAGGACGATGAACTCTCCGTCGTTGATCTCCAACGTGAGCGAGTCCACGGCCACGGTGCCGTCGGCAAAGCGTTTGGTGACGTTCTCGAACGAAATGTTTGCCACGGGCTTTCCTCGATCCTCAGGTAGTCAGTACGGCGACGCCGAACGGGTCTAGTACGACGCGGCCCGAGTGCTTCGCGCCGCTCAGGAGGTCGAGCTGTTCCCCGGCGATTTCGACGCTGGCCTCCTGCGACCCGTGGTTGAGCAGGAAGAGCAGGGAGCGTCCGTCGGCCGACCGGCGCACCGCCTCGACTCCTGGCGGCGCAGCCACGCTCGAAGCGACCTTCGCCTCGGTTGCAAGCCGCCTCACGAGCTCAGCGGTGGCGCCAGGATTGGGGCGGGTTCCGACGTACCACGCGCCGCCGTTGCGCGTCACTGCGGGACGCCCCTCGAGCCAGCCGTCGGCGAAGGTTCCAACCACCTCCGCCCCTTCGAGCTCGATCCAGTCGCGCCAGTGCTCGCAGGCGTAGCGCTGCTCGCCGAGCACGATCGAACACGGCTCGTCGTCGGGCAGCGGCCAGAACTCCGTGACGACGATGCCGAGCAGCTTGCGCAGCGGCGCCGGGTAGCCGCCCAAGCGCACGTGGCCGCGCGAGTCGACGATCCCGCTGAAGAAGCTGAACGCGGCGGTGCTGCCCCCGTCGACGAAGCGCTCCAGGTTCGATGCCGCGTCGTCTGTCAGGAGGTAGAGATTCGGCGCCACGACCAGCCGGTAGCGCGAGAGGTCGGCCTCGGGGTGCGCGAAGTCAACGGCGATGTTCTGCTCCCAGAAGGCGCGATACCAACGCTTGATCTGGTCGGGCAGTAAGAGATTTGGTGAGGGCTTCCCGGGAACCTCGAGAGCCCACCAGCTCTCCCAGTCGAAGAGGAGGGCGACGTCGGCCTCGACCTGCGTCCCGAGGACCGAGTCGAGCTGCGCAAGCTCGCCTCCCAGTTGCACGACCTCGCGCCAAGACCGCGTGCTCGTGCCGGCATGCGGCACCATCGCGCTGACGAACTGCTCGGCGCCGAACTGTGAAGCGCGCCACTGGAAGAAAAGGATCCCCTCGGCCCCGCGTGCGAGTGCCTGGTAGCTGCCGAGGCGCATCTTGCCTGGGTGCTTCGGGACGTTGGGTGTCAGCCAGTTCACGGCACTCACAGCCTGTTCCATCAGCACCCAGCCCGCTCGGCTGCCGAGCGAGCGCATGAGGTCACAGGACGCCGAGAAATCCACGGCCGATGAAGGCTCGGCCGGATCCGGGTACTCGTCGTCGGCGACGAGATCGACGTGCCGAGCCCACTTCCAGTAGTCCACGGGCTTGAAGAACGACATGAAGTTGGTCGTGATCGGGGTTCCCGGCGCGTCGCGCTCGAGGACCGCGCGCTCCATCAGGAAAAGCTCGAGCAGGGCATCCGAGCAGAAGCGCTGCCAGTCGATCTCCTGCGAGGGGTTCCTGAACGCCGGGGCGGCGCGCGGCGGCTGGATCTCATCCCAGTCTCCGTACCGCTGGCTCCAGAACGCGGTCCCCCAGGCCTCGTTGAAGGCATCGAGCGAGCCGTAGCGCTCCTGCAGCCAGTGCCGGAAGTGCGCCGCGCATTGATCGCAGTAGCACGCGGGGACGTGGCAGCCGTACTCGTTGTTGACGTGCCAGAGCGCGACGGCTGGATGCTTCCCGTAGCGGGCGGCGAGCTGCTCGACGAGCGCGCGCGCGGCATCCGCGTAGGTCACGCTCGAAGGGCAGTAGTGCTGACGCGACCCGGGCCAGAGCCGTACGCCCTCGCGGGTCACCGGCAGGCTCTCCGGGTCGAGCTTCGCAAGCCACGGCGGCGGCGAGGCGGTCGCCGTCGCGAGGTCTGCGTGAATGCCGTTGGCGTGCAGGAGCTCGAGCAGGCGGTCAAGCCAGTCGAACACGTACTCGCCAGGCCGAGGCTCGAGTAGCGCCCATGAGAAGACGCCGACCGTGACGATGTTGACGCCGGCCTCTCGCATGAGCCGCACGTCTTCCTCCCACACTTCCTCCGGCCACTGCTCGGGGTTGTAGTCGCCCCCGTAGAGAACGTGGGGAATCTTCGGTAGCAAGCTCACTTCACACCTCCGGCTGTAAGTCCCCCTTGCCAGTAGCGTTGGAGGAGTAGGAATGCGATCGCCACCGGGATGACGGCGACAAGAGAACCCGCCACAACGATGCTGAAGAGCACATTGGCGCCGCCGCCGGCACTCGAGGACGAGTTCCACTGAGCGAGCCCGACCGTCAGCGGGTAGTACTTCGGCGTCGAGAGTACGACGAGCGGCAGGAAGTAGTTGTTCCAGGTCGCGACGAACGAGAGCAGGAGCACCGTGGCGAAGCCCGGGACGAGGATGCGAAAGGAGACGCTCCGGAAGATCCTGAACTCGCCGGCCCCGTCCACGCGGGCGGCGTCCAGCAGCGCGTCCGGGACCGCCCGCTCGGCATAGACGCGCATCAGGAAGACGCCGACCGGGCTGATGAGCGACGGCAGGATGACCGCGAACGGCGTGTTTATGATCCCGACCTTCGACAACAGCAGGTAGAGCGGGATCACGAGCGCTGTCTGCGGAATCATGATCGATCCGAGCACGACCGCGAACAGGACGCCGCGTCCTCGGAAGCGGTACTTCGCGAACGCGTAGCCGGCCATCGTCGCGAAGAGGGCCGCGCCGACGCCGGCTGAGATCGCGTAGAGCGCCGTGTTGCCGAGCCATGTCAGGTAGATCCCGCCGTCGTAGGTGAACACCTCACGGAGGTTCTGGACCAGGTTGAAATGCGCGAACCAGAGCCCAAAGGTCGAGAAGAGCTGCGGGTCTGACTTCGTCGAGGAGACGATCAGCCAGAAGAGCGGCAGCAGGAAGTAGATGAGGAACAGCAGCAAGAACAGCGTTGCGAAGCTGCGGCGCCGGTTGCGCCTCGTGAAGCCCTGTTCGAGGAACGTGAGCGCCGTCATCGCTGCTTGCGGGTGAGGAAGATGAACACGTATGAGGAGAGGAAGACAAAGCCGCCGAGCACGAACGAGACGGCGGCGGCGTAGTTAAACTCGTGCGAAGAGAACGCGAGGTTGTAGACATAGACGTTCGGCGTGTAGGAGGTGCCGATCACCTGCGGCGCGATCACGCTCATGATCTGCGGCTCGTTGAAGAGCTGGAGCGTGCCGATGATCGAAAAGACGACGGTCAGGACGAGCGCCGGCGCGATGAACGGGATGCGGATCCGCAGCGCGGTCTGTAGGGGCGTCGCGCCGTCGACGGCGGCCGCCTCGACGATCTCAGGGGGGATCGTCTTCAGGGCCGCATAGAGGATGATCATGTTGTAGCCCGTCCACTCCCAGGTGACGATGTTGCCCAGCGAGCCGAGCATCCACGTCGAAGTCAGGAATCCGGGCGTGCCTAGGCCGAGGTCGCGCGAGATCTGGGCGAGCGGGCCGAAGCTGGGGGCATACAGGTCGCCCCACATCAGCGCGGCGACCACCGTCGGGACGGCGAATGGTAGGAAGAACCCGAGCCGGAACAGGCTCGGCAGCCAGACCGCGCGCGCGTCGAGCAGGAGCGCGAACAGCAGGGCGATCCCGATCATGATCGGGATCTGCACGACGCCGAGCAGGGCCATGTGCTCGAGCCCGGTATAGAAGCTCGGGTCCTGCACCGCCTGCTCGAGGTTTGAGAGACCGACGAAGACTGTGCCGCCGACGAGGCGCTCGTTGTAAAGCGCCATCCGCAGCGCATAGACGAGCGGCGTGATCAGGAAGAACGCAAAGAGGACCAGGAACGGAGCGAGGAACGCGAACGGGACGAGAGTGCGCTGCAAAGCCCGGCGGCGCGTGTGCCACACACGCGCCGCCGGGCTACTGCTGGGAGTGAGAGAGAGTTGACTGCTGTCAGACATGAGGTGTCGGAGTGATCCCTAACCGGCGCTTCTCATGTTGACGTTTGCCCTCAGTTGCCTCGTAGCTCAGGTCTTGACCGTGAACCCTTGCTGCTTGGCGTACGTCACGATCTGCGCCTGGGTGTTCTTCATCGCTTGCGCAAAGGTCTCCTGGCCTAGCGAAGCCTTACCAAGCTCGTCCTGAAGCACGGTGTAGACCTCGCTCTGGAACGGACTGAACACGAACTTCGTGTTGACCTCGGTCGAGGCCTTGGCAAACAGCTTGTTGACCTCCTGGCCGCCGTAAAACGGGATCTGCTGGTCAGCGTAGGAAGGACTGTTCGCCAGAGACTTCAGCGTCGGGTACAAGGACTGCGTGTTGGCGAACTCGCTCGTCGACTGCGAGTTCGTGTTGAGCCAGTCTGCGAACTCTGCCGCCTGCTTCGGATCCTTGCTCTGGGCGGTGACCGCACTGGTCGAGCCACCCCAGTTGCCATTGATCGGGGCGCCCTTAGCGCTCCACTGCGGGGTCAGCGCCGCTCCCCACGAGCCGGACGTCGACTTCGCGACCCCCTCAAGGAAAACGGGAGCCCAGGCAGCAGCGGGCGTCATGCTCGCATACGTGCCGTTGGTCAACGCCGTGTACCACGCGGTCTCGAAGTCAGGCTGCGCCGCGATATCACCGGCACCGATCAGGTTGCCCCAGAAGTTGGCCCACTTCATTATCGGCGGGCTGGTCAGGTTGATCGTGACGGTGGTGCCCTTGACCGTGAACGGCGTTGCGCCCGTCTGCCAGATCATGCCGAACAGCGCGCCACCGTCGTTGATCGGGAAGTCCGCGAGGTAGTCACTCGGGTTCGCCTTGTGGAAACTGATCGCCTCGGTCGCGAACTGCGCCCACGTCTTCGGTACGGCCAGGCCGTTCTGCTTGAAGATGTCCGTGCGATAGAGCATTCCGAGTGGTCCCGAGTCCTGCGGGATCGCCCAGACCGTCTTCTTGTTCGGCGAGACCTGCTTCCAGACCCAACCGACGAACTGCTTCCCGGTGTTGGCGGGGATGTCCTTGGCGATGTTGGCGAGGCCTTTGAGCTGGACGTACTGCGGGATGTACTGGTACTCGATCTGGACGACATCCGGCGCCCCCGAACCAGCTTGCAGGGCGGTCGTCAGCTTCTGATACTCCGCCTCGCCCTGGCCCGCGTTCACGTAGTTGACCTGGATGTCCGGATGACTGGCGTTGAACTGGTTCACCTGGTTTTGGATGTTGGGCACCCACGACCAGAAGGTGATCTGGACTGGCGCCTGAGCGGTCTTCGCTCGCTGCCCCCCGAGCGCGAAGCTCGGGACGGTGGCGACGCAGACTCCCGCAACTACTAACGCGGCAGTCACGAGTCGCCGGACGGAACGAAACCTCATTCGAACCCCCTCCTCAAGGTAGTTGGTATCGATCACTGTGATCGATCACTGTGATCGATCACATCGAACGTGCGCTAGGATAACGAGCCGTGTCGAACCCTGTCAAGCTCGAACCCGTGCTCGACAGGTCGAGGCGATCCACGATCCACGACGTCGCGGCTCGAGCCGGCGTCTCGCACCAAACCGTCTCGCGCGTGATCAACGAAAGCACGGCCGTGTCGGCCACGACGCGCGAGCGCGTCCTGGCCGCGATCGAGGAGCTGAGTTACGTTCCCAGCTCGATTGCGCGCGGCGTCCGCCTGAACCGCACGCATTCGCTCGGCGTCGTCACGGACAACATCTCCGACTTCGCCTTCGGCCACATCATCGCCGGTGCCGAGGCCGAGGCCCGCCGGCGCGGCTACTTCCTCGTCATCGGGAGCGTCGAGCCCGGCGCCGATGAGAGCAGCTATTTGCGGCTCATGCTCGAACGCCGCGTGGAAGGCTTCATCCTTGTCCGGCCGGGCGTGCCGTTCCTCGGCGATCACCTCGAGCTCGTCGAGCAAGCCGGCGTGCCGTTCGTCCTCGTCGGCACGAGCGTCGTCCCCGGCGTCGATGTCGTCGAAAGCGACAACCACCAGGGCGGCTACCAAGCCACGCGGCATCTTCTCGAGCTCGGGCACCGACAGATCGCAACGATTCTCGGACCGACGGGTTGGCCACCCGCAATAGAGCGCTTCGAGGGCTGCCAGGAGGCGCTCCGTGATTTCGGCCTGAGCTCCGATAACTTGCTCGAAGAGCGGGCCGAGGATTGGGGGATCGAAGCAGGCGAGGCGGCAGCTGCCAGGCTCCTGGCCCGAGGCTCGAAGTTCACGGCGCTGTTCGCTCACAGCGATCTGATCGCGCTCGGCGCGATCGCACGTCTGCGCGCGGCTGGTTTGCACGTCCCCGATCAGGTCTCGGTGGTCGGCTTCGACGACCTGCCCGTCGCGGCGGTGGTCGACCCGCCGCTCACCACGGTCCACCAGGCGACAGAGGAGAAGGGCGCTTTCGCGGCTGGGCTCCTCCTTGCGCACGTAACCGGCGCCGGCGCTCTCCAAGGCCGCGTGCACGTTCTGCCGTGTGAGCTCGTCCTACGCAGAAGCACGCGCCCGCTGGGTTAGACGTCCCTGCCGGACGGGTCTATGCCCACCACGAGCCACCACGACTGCGTAGTCCAGTGACCAGATCACTCGAGGAGACGCATGACCATCGCATGGGACGTGCCCGGACTTCCATTCACCCTCTCGCCGTCGTCGGACGAGGCGTGGACGATCGACAAGGCGACTGCGACGGTGACGGCCAGAGCTGCCGCCCACAGTGACATCTTCATCGACCCGGGATCGGACAACCAGCTCGGCTCCGAGTCGATGCTCAATGCCGCGACCCTGCTTGGCGTTCCCCCGACGACCGCCACTGGGGCAAGCTGTGCTTCGAGCAGCAATTGAGACCGACTGCGGGCAAACAAAAAGCCCCGCTTAGCAGGGCCTTTGTCGCGATACCGCTACCGGGATTCGAACCCGGGTTTCCGCCGTGAGAGGGCGGCGTCCTAGTCCCCTAGACGATAGCGGCGCGGTGTCCGGCGCCTGAGGCTAGCAGAGGCTTGGCGAGCAACCGGGACGTGGCGTTGCTATCGTCGGCCCCTGCCGGCGGATGTGGCGGAATTGGTAGACGCGCACGGTTCAGGTCCGTGTGGAGGTAACTCTGTGGAGGTTCGAGTCCTCTCATCCGCACTGACAAAAGCCCCGTAAAGCAGGGCTTTTCTCGTTTCGGGCGGTTGGTATCGCCATCGGGCGCTAATGTTCGGATTGTTGTCAGTGACAAATCCGAACATTTTTCCGAACATCTGGGGCGCCCTGTGCGGACGCGCTGGAGCCGTTCGATGAGTTGCAGCATGGCCAAGGGCGGCTGGGAGGTTCGCTGGCGCGACTCTGATGGCCGGCAGCGCTCGCAGCGCTTCAAGACCGAGGAGGCTGCACGCGAGTTCGACGGCGCGCTGCACGAGCACGAGCCGCTCGAACGCGGCAGTCGCGGAGATGACCACGGCGCCAGGGATGGCGTCTACGCCTACCGGACCACGGCCGGGGCACGGTGGCGCTACGTCGTACGTCGCAGCGACGGCACGCAGACGACCAAGCGCGGCTTCCTCAGCGAGAAGGCAGCACGAGATGCGCGCCGGCGCGTCGTCGAGCAGATCGAGCGCGGTGAGGTCCGTCACACGAAGGCGACGTTCGCGGAGTACTGGTCGCGCTGGATCGAGCGGCGACGCCCCTACCTCGAAGCGAACACCTGGCGTGCCTACGAGGTCGACGGGCGTCTGCGGCTGGTACCGGTGCTCGGCGAGCTGCCGCTCGGGCAGATCAGCGTCGAGGACGTGCGCCGCATGATCTCCGATCTTGCCGACCTGGTCGCCGCCGAGGAGGTCGCAGCCAAGACCGTGAACAACACGCTCGGGACGCTGGTCGTGTGCCTGAACGCGGCGGTCGAGGATGGGCTGATCGCTCGCAATCCGGCACTGCGTGTCGAGCGACTGCCGGCCGCGCACATCGAGCGCGAGTACTTGCGGCTGCACGAGATTCCGCTTTACCTCGAGTCGTGCGTGGATGTCTATCGCCCGCTCGCCGAGGTCCTGATCGCGACCGGAATGCGGATCTCCGAAGCGCTTGCGCTGCGGATCGGTGACGTCGACCTCGAGCCGACGGGCGGCCTGGTCACGGTCTACCGCTCGCGCAAGCGCGAGACGATTGGCTCGACGAAATCCGATCGCTTTCGTTCCGTCGAGATCGGGCCTGGGCTCGCTCGTGTCCTGGCGGATCAGCTCGCGCGCCGGGCCGAGCTCGACGGCGCGAGCGACTCAAAGGCCGCGCTGTTCGTCATGCCGGTGCGCGAGCGCCACTTCGGTCGGGGACGCTGGGCGAGCACTGGCCGCCCGGCGCCCCTCGACCGTACGACCGTCTCTCGCGAGTGGCACAAGCAGGCGCTGGCGGACGCCGAGCTGCGCGACATGCCGCTTCACTCCTTGCGCCACACCGCGGCTGCGGCCTGGCTCGCCGCCGGGAACTCGTTGATGTACGTGCAGCGACAGCTCGGCCATTCGGATATCGCGACGACCGAGCGCTACTACGGCCACCTGGAGCGTCATGTGCTGGCCGCGGGCGCTGTGGCGACCGAAGAGGCGATCGCCCGCGCAGTCGCGCGGCGTTAGACCTCGAGCTTCATCTGACTGGCCTGGTCGTTAGCGGCGACGCGCTTCGCGCGTGTCCGTCGACGTGCCGTCGGGCTCGGTCGGGTCACGGTCGTCGGTCGGCCGGGTTGCCAGCGGGCGCGTGCGTCGTTGAGCCATGCTTCGATATCGGCCTCGACGAAGCGCAGCGGCCCGTCCGGGTTGCCGAGGCGGATTGATGGGATGTCGCCGCGTTTGGCGGCGTCGTAGATCCAGCTGCGGCTGGTGCCGAGGTAGCGCACGAGGTCGGATGGCTTGAGCAGCTGGTCCACCGTCGTCCCTTTGGCCGGGCTGGGGTCGGACACTCTACACGAGATACGGAGGGTTAGCGCTAGATAGCGTTGTATAGCAGTGGTTGTAGGGAAATATCCCGAAGTAGACCTATGATCCGCCGCGATGGGCGTCGAAGACGATCCAATCCAGGCAGACTTCGCAGCAGTCCAGGTTCGTTGGCGCCGGGCGATCCAAGCGCACCGCGTGGCACCTCCGGACGCCGGCTTCAGCGCCCGTCTCAACGGCCTCGCGACCATCGCGCACAGACAGGCCGACGTTTGCCGCAAGGCGGCCACAGCCGGCTACTCCTGGCCGCCGCACAGGACGACCACCAAACAGCCGTACGAGCTGCGCCCAGGCACGGGCCGCCGCGGACCAAAGGAGCTGTGGGCGCGCTTCGACGCGGCGGTCGAGGAGCTCAACCGCGCCGCCGTCGGAGCGGACCTGGTCGAAGTCGCGAACGCTTACGGCGCGCTCGCCGCTGCTGCGGGTGACCTGGCGGTCGAGGTCGAGCGTGAGGATCACGCGAGCGGCCTCCTTCCCCCGGTCGACCTCCCCGACCGCCGCAGCGCCTGAGCGCTCAGCGCGGCGCCACGAGCACGCCGCCAGCGCCCGAGCCGGCCCAAAGCTCGACCGGCTCGCTCGAGCTGCGCGGCGTCGGCTGCTCGCGTGCCTGCCGCTCGATCGCGGCCCGCTCAACCATCGCGTAAACATCGCGACGAAGGATCCGGTACGCCTTGCCGACCCGGCCGCCCTTCAGCTTGCCGCTGTCGATCCACGCACGCACCGTCTGGGGGGTCACGCCGAACTGCTCTGCGACATGTGCAACCGTGAGGATCTCGTCGTCAGACATCGTGAACGGAGTCGCGGCAACCCTGCTTGGGCCTGCAGCGGGACGCTGCAGGATACGCCAGCGAGCGGCGCCGACTGTTGCGCGGCAGCGCTTGCGTCGACAGGCCTCGCCTTACTGAGCTGATGCGGGCCGGCACGACTGAGGCGAAGCGGTCGGGGCAGGAGCTCGGATATCTGTGGGGTCTCGTGATGCTGATCGTGCGCGGCTGCTCAGGCGGGCTGCAAGTGAGGATGATGGGCCCGGCCTGGTCGAGCTGGTGGCGACTGCGCGAATACGCAGCCGACGACTACGCGGCCCGGTTCGGACAAGCGGCGGCGCTCGCCAGCTTCCTCGAGGAGAACGTGCTGCTGTACGACGTGCCAATCCGCTTCGTCTGGATGACGACCGAGAGCCACCCGCCGACAACGCTTCGTGTCGATCGGCTTCGCGAGCATCTCGAGCGAATCTGAGGGCGTGCAAGCAAAGTGGCTCCGGCGGTGGCAGGACCTCCGCGCAAGCCACCGGGCACGATCGGCGGCACCCTCGCAAGGTTGACGGCGGCCCACAGCAATTGCTTGCTGTGGGCCGCCGCCGCTTCGCGTTGTCCGGAAGAGCTATCTGCCGCTTTCGGGGCATGAAAATCTGGCTTGAGGCTGTTGTCGTGGTTCGGGTCGGGTTAGGCTCGGCTGACCGGGATAGGGGCCTTTGGGAGAACGCATGTTGGGCAGGCCGTTTTGGACGATGGGCGTGTTGAGCCCGGGCTTTTCGGTGGCCGCCCCTGCGACTTGTCCGGTTGCGCTTCGAGCGCGGATCCGTCGGTGTCGTTTGCCCACCGCGTCTCCCGATTCTGTATTCGAGTTCGTTGAAGGAGGCCGCTGTGAAGTCGGTCGGGTTGGATGTGCATCTGGAGTTCTGTGAGGTAGCGATCGTCGAGGACGGCGTGGTTCGCTCCGCTGGCCGTGTCGAGACCAGGCCGGAGCGGCTTGAGGAGTTCGCTGCGGGCTTGGCGGCGGATGATCGGGTGGCGCTTGAGGTGACTGGGAACGCGTGGGAGATCGCGCGAATCCTTGAGCCGCATGTCGCGCAGGTGCTGGTCGTGAGCCCGTCGGACACCGCGATCCGTCAGGCGCGCGCGAAGACTGATCGTCTTGACGCGAGAACGCTCGCGAGGTTGTTGGCGGCAGGGTCGCTTGACGGTGTCTGGATGCCTGATCAACTGACGTGGGTGATGCGCCGGCGGCTGTCGCGTCGAAGTCAGTTGGTGTGGGCGCGCAGCCGTGCGAAGAACCAGGTGCATGCGGTGTTGATGCGTCAGCTCGTCGGTCGGGCACCGGTCAGTGACGTGTTCGGTGTGAAGGGCCGCAAGTGGCTCGCCGGTCTGGCGTTGGCGCTTGAGGAGCGCGAGACGGTCGACGGCGCGATGCGCCAGATCACCTTCCTTGACAGCGAGATCGCTGGGGTTGAGCAGCTGATCGCCAGCGCAGCGCTCAAGTCGAGCGAGATCAAAAGGTTGATGAGCGTGCCCGGGGTGAACGTGATCGTTGCTGCGACGTTCCTTGCTGCGGTCGGTGACATCCACCGGTTCAAGAACCAGCGCAAGCTCGTCGGCTACCTCGGCTTGGATCCGCGGGTCCGTCAGTCCGGGCCCGGTCCCGCGACGCACGGCCACATTTCAAAGCAAGGCTCGAACAGTGCGCGTCACGCGTTGGTCGAGGCGTGCTGGACAGCGGTCCGCCAGCCCGGGCCCCTGCACGCGTTCTATCAGCGGGTTCGCGCCCGCCGAGGGCACTCCATTGCGATCGTCGCCGCCGCCCGCAAGCTTGCTTGCCTGTTCTGGTGTCTGCTCACCCGCGAGCAGGACTACGCGTTCGCGCAGCCATCACTCACCGCCAAGAAACTCCGGCTGCTCGAGGTCACCGCAGGCTCGCCGACCCGACGAGGCAAACCGAGCGGCGTCTGGGCGACCCGCGAGCGGATGCGCGAAGCCGAGCGCGTGCTCGCCCAACAGGCCGAGCACGCCTACCAGCGCACGGTCCGCGACTGGCACGCCGCGCAGGCAGGGAAGGTGGGCGCGAGCGCGACACCGGGGCACGCATCAAAAGGGCCCTCAAAGGGCCAAGCCGCGCGGCAGACCACAAGCCCCTGACGTCTGCGCTTCGCTCGTCAGTCACCCGCGCCCAGTCACACAATCGCATAACCCGACCGGTCCGGCAAGACCGGACACGGCGCTCACCGAGCGACGATTCAACACGCCCCAGCCACCCGCCGGCCTGGGCAAAGAGCTCCGAAAACGCCGCCCAGCGCAGCGATCACGACGCGCCCCAAAGCCCCAGCGCAGCGACGCCCACCGCGAAGCGCTCACAGCCAACCAAAAAGAAACCCGCAACGCCCCTTGACTTTCATCCGTCGTCCAACGTGACCGTCTGGCCGCCGGCTACGAAAGTGACTGACGCTGCCGGCTGGGTGAGGTCGGCCATGTACACGTTGTCGTGCACAGGCAACACCACCGTCGCGCCGGTCGCCTCCGTCACAGCCACCGTGGCCACTCCGTTGGGTACCAATCCTGCGAGCTGGAAGTGCCCAGGGTCATGCATGGTCGCGCCGGTCAGAGTCAGCTGTCCGCTGACCGCGTCGGCGTCGAATTGGCACGTTGCTCCGCCCGATAGGCCCGCGGCCGAGCTGACGCCGGGCGAGTAGCTCGGATCGGCGATTAGGCACACGGATCCGTCGCCGGGGACGACCCACGCGCCGCCGGTCGAAAAGCCCGTTGCTTCACGGGATAGAGCAAGGTTCGCTCCAAACGAGCCCACGAACGGAGTGCCCTTCACCTCTCCACTCTCGATCGCAGGAACAGCATCGGATGCAGACAGCGGTCGATCGAGAAGCGAAAACGTGGCCGCGTCGGTGCCGTCAACCGTTTGCGTCGGCGTGGCCGCTGCCGTTCCGGCGTTGTATGCCTGCGGCGAGACAGTTCCCGCGGGCGCGGCCATTTGAACAGACGCGTCCGATGTCGCCCCGATTGCACCGGCCGCCCCAGCGGAAGCGACAGCCAGCAGTGCAATGATCGGGCGTATTAGCGTTCGAGTCATTAATACCACCACCCATAGCCGTAGAAATCGGACGGCCAGGTGCTCGAGTGGTCGTGCTCGACGTCCCAGCCGGTGTAGCCATTACACGACGTGGTGCACTCGACATAGTTGTAGGACGGCGCCGAGACGTCGCCTTGGCAATAATGGCCGAGGTCTCCGGTGCCGTTACCCGTGTTCGTGTCGTCAACGCCAGCACACGAGCCAATGCCCCCATCTTGCCCGTCATAGGACTGAACTTGCGAGAAGTCATGCTCATTGGTCCCGTGGCACGAAGTGCCAGGGCTGAGCCAGGCAGGACTGCAACCTCCCATCACACCGCTGCCGCTCGCGAGTGCTTGACCAACAAAGAACGCAGCGAGCGCCATCACAGCAACGACAATCAGCATCGGAGCGCGCGCGCGAACGCGGGCACGCCGAAGTGAAAAGGTTCCCATTTCGGTCCCTTCGACTTGCTGTCAGAATATGCTGCGTAACACAGTGTTCGCAGCGATGGCGAACCTATCCTGCCGCAGTGGGCGTGTCAATCCCTTTCACCAAATGTCTACTCTTGGTCACGAACCAGTAGCACTCGTCTGGACGGGGCCGGTCGGTCCAACAAACGTTTCCTGCTGTGGCACGCCTGGCACTTGGCCCATCCAAACGTTGTCGTGGACCGGAAGTGTCGTCGTCGCGCCGCCCGAAGACGTGACCGTCACCGTTGCGACGCCGTCGGGCACGATGCCGGCGGTGAAGACAGTCCCGGCTTGGTCACCTTGACCGGTCCCGTAGCCGATCGGCCAGCCAGCGTCGATAGAGGTAACTGCTTCGCACTGGACATCACTGTCCGCGCCTGGAACATGCGTGACGCTCGGCTGGACCTGGGACGCCTCCTGCATCGCTGGGCCATTCGCCGCGACGAGGCAGATCGTGCCGGCGTTCCCGGGAATCACCCATGCGGCAGATCCGTCGCCAAATCCAACCGCTCGTCGCGCGAGCGAGACGTTAACTCCCTGTGCACCGCCAATCGGTGCGTCGGCGAACGTTTGAGCGAAGAGAGAAGGCAGAGCATCGCTTGACGTGACGGGGCGCCGAAGGATGCCGAGATCGGCGGTCTGGTCAGGGGTGACCGTCTGCTCGGGCGCGACTCGTTTGCCCGCGGACCACTGCTGTGGGCTGATGGTCCCGCCGCCCAGCGTGTCGGCGACCGCCCCGCCCGCTGCAGCGGTCGCACACAGCGCCGCGACAGCAACGGCGAAGCCGCGACCGGACGGACGCACGCGCGAGAAACGACCCCCACGCCGCGGCTCTCGAGCGCGACCGGCAAGAACCCGCTCGCGCAGTTCCGTGAGGAGTCGCAGTTCGAAGCTATCGAGGGTGTGCTGCTGCAGGCTCAAGACAGTGTCTCCGATGGTTGTTGGACGAACCGTTCAATATCGACTGGGACGGCCTCTGCGAGGCCTTCCGCCATCCGCACCCGCGCGCGGTGGAGACGGACGCGTGCGAGGAGCGGTGTGATGCCAAGCGCAGTGGCCGCCTCGGTAACCGATAGCCCGTCAATCGCGACGAGCTCCATGACCGCACGTTGCCCGCCGGGAAGACGATCTAGCGCCCCAAAGAGTTCACGATGCTTCGCCTCGGCGTCGAGTCGTTCGTCGATCCGCGACACGGCGTCGTCCTCAAGCGGCCACTCACGCGCGAATCGAGCAGCAGCGCGGATCCCGCGACCGCTGCGTCGTCTGTGCATGATCACCACGTTGCGAGCGACCCCGAACAGCCACGCTGTCTCAGAGCCTCTCGAATGGCGGTAACGCTCAGCCGACTCAATCGCAGCAACGAAGATGTCGGCCGTGAGGTCGGCGGCTATATCGCGATCGCCAACGCGACGAGCCACGAACCGTTGAACTACCTCGACGTGCTCGCGGTAGAAAGCTTCGAACGCGACCGGGTCGCAAGCAATCGTCCGAATGGCATCGTCTTGCGGTCCTGCGCCCAAGCGCATCACACCCATTCTTTGCCGCAACACCCTAAAGCGTTACAGCTCGTACAAGCCCATTGGGGCCGACGGGCCGTGACCGGCGCGACGACTCCGGGTTGGTTGTCGCAGAACGCCTTACAACCGCCAGCCTGGTCCGCGACTCGCGCTTTAGCCGAGGTCGATGTCGTGTCCGGGTGCTCGTCGCTCGTGTTCGCGTCCGAGTTGTTGGCGGGCGCGGTCGGCAATGTCGTAGTAGTCGCGCTGCGGGCCCTGTGGGGGGCGCTCGCCGAGGCCGGGAGTGTCCGCGGGGATCTCGTAGGCGATGCGGTAGCGCGCGAGGATGCGTGCCGCGTCCTCCCACCGGTTGGCGGCCGCTGGGGTTGCGGGTCGCTCGCCCAGCGCGTCACGCAGCCACCGGGGTCGCTGTTGCAGTTCGCGGTCGGCGAGCTGGTTGCGCAGCTGGGTGTGCTCGCGCGTGAGCGTGTCGACCGCGCTCGTCAGCCCGTCGCGTTCCTCGCGCGGGGCGGCCGGNNCCGTTGAGTGCTGAGGTGAGGCTCACGCGGTCGACGATGTGCGGGTCTTCGCTACGGGCGAAGCGTCGCTCGCGCGGTCCCGGTAGCCGGTCGAGCTCGCCGCGGACACGGTCGCGCAACTCGGTCAGCTCTCGCGCGCGGCTGTCGAGCTCGTCGAGCTCTTGCAGCTCGCTGAGCGGTAGCGCTTCGAGCTGCGCGCGCAGCAGCGTGATGCGTTCGCGCAGCTGCCCGATGCCCGCGCGTTCGGGCAGTGTGAGTTGCGTGTGTTCTTGCTCGACGTGTTGTTCGTGGGCGAGCGGGATGCGGATCGATGGGAGGTCGGGTTCGGAGTGCCCGAGCCGCTCCGCCAAAGCGGCGATCGCTTGCTCGCGATCCTCGGGCAGTTCGAGCTGCTCGCTCGACGCGT
This sequence comes from Solirubrobacterales bacterium, assembly GCA_003138355.1. GTDB lineage: Bacteria > Actinomycetota > Thermoleophilia > Solirubrobacterales > Solirubrobacteraceae > Palsa-513. Next base: position 1,061 of record PLFX01000004.1, on the reverse strand, counting down.
ACAGCTGGGTGTGTTCGCGCGCTCGGGTTAGCGCGACGTAGGAGCCTTCGGCGGTGGAGAGCGGTCCGGCGATCACGTGTGTCCTGTCTGTCGTCCGTCCCTGCGCGGGGAACGGGTGCGACACGTACGCGAGGCGGACCTGACCGCCATCGAGCGTCCCGCGGTCAAACGCGGCTTCGCGACCATCGCTCAAGCGCAGAGTCACGGTCCCCGCCTCCGGGTAGACGTCGATCACGTGGCCGGTGACGCCGTTGCGGATCGAGCCGAGGTCCGGGTGCTGGACCGGCGCGCGGATGACAATGTCGTCGCCGGCTCCCAGGCCGTAGGGCCGGCCTGTCATCGGCACGCTGTC
>PLFX01000004.1:0-620 GCA_003138355.1 Solirubrobacterales bacterium | reverse complement strand
GGGTGTTGGGCGCGGACGATTCGTGACAGCTCGACGAACGCGTCGTGCTCCTTCGCGGTCTGTTCGATCTCGCCCCACAACCCGCCAGCACCCACCGCCTGGGACTGCCTGGGGTCACCGATCGCCACGACCCTGGCACCCGACTCACTTACCGCCTTGAATAGCCAGGCCTGCTCCCTGGTCGAGGCGAGCGCCGCCTCGTCATGGATCACCGTCACCCCGGCGTCCAACACAACGAGACCGCGCTCAACGTTGACGCGGAGCGCGGTCGTCGAATAGCCGCGACCCTCGACACCAACCTCGTTGAGTTCACCGGCGAGTCGTTCCGCGGCCTGCGCACCAGTACTGGTTACAAGGACCGTCCGGCCGGCCCGCTGGTGGGCGCGCGCGACACCCTGAAGCGCAGTGCTCTTCCCCGTCCCCGCCTGACCGACCACGACAACGAGCCGCCGATCGGAGCACGCCACCCTGACCGCTCGCTCCTGCTCACCCGCAAGCTCACCACCACGCGCCTCAACCCCAGCCGCAAGCAACTCAACCTCGGCAGCGACGAACACGTCGTTGATCGTCTCGCCGCGAACCGACGCAAGCTCGCCGACGCTCCGCAGCGTCTCGCGCTC
>PLFX01000026.1 GCA_003138355.1 Solirubrobacterales bacterium | reverse complement strand
CCTCAGGAACTACACCTAGGGCGTGCGGGGATCCGCCCGCGCGCTCGGGGCTGCATTCGATTGCAGGCTGTGTAACGGCCGACACGCTGCGCCGGCCTGGATCAGACATGTCTGCGCGCGAGCGCCTGACTGAGATCGCTGCCGCTGTCGGCTTCATCGTGGCGGCTGCTGCATTGATGTTTGCGCAGCCGCCGCATACCTTCTCAGCAGTGCCAGCCGTGGTCTGCTTCGCCGTGTTCGTCGTGGCGATGCGCGTGCAGATCGACACCCCATTCGGCAGGGCGGTACCGAATCAGCTCGCATTCATACCGTTGCTGTTCGTCCTGCCGGTCTCGCTTGTGCCGGTGGCGGTCGTGATTGCTATTGCCGCGGCGAGATTGAACACGTTCGACCCGAGCACGACGCCCGCGCCGATCCGTCGGTCGTGGTTGATGAGCGCCGTCACGGCGGCGGTCACCTCAGGCGCATCGGCTGCGAGCGCGGCTACGAGCCCAAGAAGAGCCTCCGAGAAGCCGAAACGCTCGCCAACGCGCTCGAGGCGCAGGACGAGGACCTAGCTAGCGCCGAGGCTGACGCCGACGCCCGCGAGGAAGACGACCGCCCTCAGCGCCGCCGACATACCGCATCGCGCACAGCCTCCAACGAGCTCCTTGCCTCGACCACGCAGGCCCCGCGCCGTACGCTAGATCATCGACCGCCGCGCCGCCGCCTGACGCAGCGGGCGCGGGTAGGCGTTTCGTACGAGTGAGCTTGAGGTTCCGTGCGTCCGCGCGTGCGCGGTCGAGCGCTCCAACACCGTATGTATCCGCAAGTGACAGGCCCGCGTAAGCCGGAGATTGCGGCCCTGCGGCGGTAAAGAAATGCCCGGAATGGGCCGATATTGAGGGTGTGCTGGGCCAGCCGACCCCCGAAGAGCAGGCCGCGATCGCCGATACCCTGCGCCGGCCGGTCTCCGCGCTTACCGGGCGCGAGCGAATAACCGAGTTCGCAGCGGGCCTCTCCTTCATCGCGGCCGCGGCGGCCGTCTGGATCGTGCAACCGCCTGGCAACTTCGCGGCCGGGCCGGCACTCGTATGCCTGCTCGTCTTCGTGCTCGCCACACAGGTACGGATCGACACCCCGTTCGGCTACACGGTGCCGACCCAGCTGGCGTTCGTGCCGCTGCTATTCGCCGTGCCGCTCGCGCTCGTGGCGCCCGCCGTTGCGCTGGCGTTCGTCATCGGCGCCGCCGTGGAAGTCGTCGCCGGCGACCGCAGTCCTCGCCGCGTCGCCAACCAGCTCGGCAACTCCTGGTTCGCGTTCGGCCCGGTCGCGGTCTTCGCCTTCGCGGGCGTCAGTCCGCAACACGCCGGCGCAGGTCTGCTGGTGCTCGCATTGGGGGCCCAATTCGCGGTGGACTTCGTCGTCTCGGCGGCGCGTTACGGTGTTGGGCGAGGCGCGGGCATTCGTCAGCAACTCTCGGATGCCTGGGTATACGTCGTTGACGGCGCGCTCTCGGGCATCGCGCTCCTGGCCGCCGAGGACATTCATCGCGCGTCCGTCGCCGTCCTGGCGCCGCTGCCGCTGCTAGGGCTCGTCTGGCTCTTCGCCCGCGAGCGCCGCCAGCGCTTGGAAAACCTGATCCATCTCAATGAGGCCTACCGCGACGCGCGCGACGAGGCGACAGATGCGTCCAATATGAAATCGGCGTTCCTGCGCAACGTGAGCCACGAGATCCGCACGCCGATGAACGGCATCATCGGTATGAACGAGCTCCTGCTGGCCACTCGGCTCGACCGCGAGCAGCGCCGCTATGCCGAGCAGGTCGCGAGCTCGAGCCAGCACATGGTGGCGATCATCGACGACATCCTCGACATCTCGAAGATCGAGACCGGCAAGATCGAGCTCGACATCCGCGACTTCGACCTGCACGAAGCGATCGATCAGGCGACCGCGCCGGCGCGGCCTGAAGCGGCTGAGAAGCACCTGCGGCTCGAGTTCGAGCTCGATCCGCAGCTGCCCCGCCGCGTGCGCGGCGACAGCAAGCGCGTCCGCCAGGTATTGATGAGCCTGGTCGCCAACGCGGTCAAGTTCACTGTCGAGGGCAGCGTTACCGTCAAGGTCGGGCGGTCGGGCGAAGACGGGGTCCGCTTCGAGGTGCTCGACACCGGGATCGGGATCGACCCGGCGATCGTCGAGCGCATGTTCGACCCGTTCACCCAGGCTGACAGCTCGACCACCCGGCGCTTCACAGGCAATGGTCTCGGCCTGGCGATCGCGAAGGAACTGGTCGAGCTAATGCAGGGCGCGATCGGCGCGGTGAGCGAGCCGGCGGTCGGCAGCAAGTTCTGGTTTGAGGTGCCGCTGCCGAAGGCGCCGGCCAGCCTCCTCCCGCAGCCGCGCGAGCACGCCGGCCAGCTCGGGCCGCGGCGCTCCCCCGAGACGAACGGAGCGCTGCTCCTCGTCGTCGAGGACAGCCCGGTGAACCGCGTAGTCGCCGTCAGCATCCTCGAGCGCTGGGGCTATCACGTTCACGTCGTAAACGATGGGCGGGAGGCACTGCAGGCCCTCTCGATGCAGCGCTACGACGCCGTCCTGATGGACTGCCAGATGCCGGACGTGGACGGCTACGAGGCGACGCAGGAGCTGCGGCGGCGCGAGCAGTCCAGTGATTACCACACGCCCGTGATCGCGATGACCGCGCACGCGATGGTTGGCGACCGCGAGCGATGCCTCGCCGCAGGCATGGACGACTACCTAACGAAGCCGCTGCGCTCCCGGGCACTCGCGGAAACACTGGAGCGATGGATGCCGCACGTGGCGGGCCTCAAGGCCGCGATCGACGCAAATACGAGCGCCGCCGAACCAACGCGCGAAACAGCATGACAGCGCTTGCGCCGTCATGACTCTGCGAAGCATGTAGCTACCCGGGGCCCAAGCCGCAAAATTCGGCGGGTCAGGTCACCCGGGCAACTAGCAAGCTGTCTGTTTAGCGTCCAACTCGAGGCATTTCACCCTCCTGGTCCCGAGGGATCTACGGGAACGACAAGAAGTCTGTCAAAACCTACGCATCGATGCACAACTGGGTAGATTCGTGCACGAAGCGTTGCAACTAGGAGGAATCCTACAGCTTGCGTAATACACCTCCGCAAGCCGCTTTGCGTGCCCTGATCCTCGGCGTCATGAGCTGAATCCGCTGGTACGCTCGCCGCCGTGGGCGCTGCGTTGCGATCGAATCGTTCGCTGCGGCGGCTGCTCGGGGCCTGGCTTCAGTCGTGCGTGGGCACGGGCCTCGGCTATGTCGCGCTGATCCTGCTCACGGTCCGCCACCTCCACACCTCGTGGGCGGTCGCGGCGGTGCTGCTGACCGACTTCCTACCGTCGATCGTGCTCGGCGCTTGGCTCGGAGCGCTCGCCGATCGCCACTCGAAACGGAGCCTGATCGTCACGGCGAACCTCGTCCAGGCCGGTGCCTGGGCGGCCCTCGTCTTCGCGAGCAGCGCGCCGATGATCCTCGGCTTCGCGCTGCTGGCTGGAACGGGAAATGCGCTTGGCAGGCCGGCGATGCGCTCGGCGCTGCCGATCGTCGCCGGTGAGTCGAGCCAGGTCGCGGCGGCGATGTACGACACCGCGAACTGGGTCGGGCAGACCACCGGACCGCTGCTGGCGGCCGGGCTGTTCGTTCTCTCCGGGGTCAAGCTGCCGCTCGCGATCAATGGCGCGAGCTTCGCGATTGCCGCGGCCGTGATCGCAACGGTGCCGATTGCGAGCTCGGAGCCGGCCGGCGGGCATGACGAGAGCGCGGCGGTCGGTTCGGGCATCCGCGCCGGCCTCGCCGCGGCGCTTGCCGCCCCTGGCATCGCCGTGATCATCTTCGCCTCGGCCTTCTCGTTCATCGGCGGCGGCCTGCTCAACGTGTCCGAGCCGCTGCTCGCGCTGCACGTGCTGCACGGAAGCGGCAGCGATTACGCACTGCTCGTCGCGAGCTACTGCCTGGGCATGGTCACCGCGTCGGCGCTCGTCGCGCACCAGGGACCGAAGCCGGCGGGACTGCTGATCCGGCGCTACATTGCCGCCCAGCTCTTGACCGCGGTCGGCATGGGCGGCAGCGCGATCGTCGGCAGCGTGATACCCGCGCTGTTGACGTTCGCCGGTACGGGCTACGGCAACTCGCTGCTGCTCGTGAGCGAGATGCAGCTGATCCAGATGCGCGTGCCGGGCCGCGTGCAAGGACGGCTCTACGGCTTCAAGAACTCTGCCGAGAGCACCTTCTTCCTGGTTGGTCTCGCCGGCGCGGCGCCGCTCGTCGCATATGCCGGCGTGCGCGTCGCCCTCGCGACAGGCGGCGCGGTCTGTGCGGTGTGCGGCATCGCCGCGGCCGTCTTCAGGCGGCGCAGCGCGGCGGACGGCGCGGCGGACGACGCGGCGATCCCGGCCGGCCATCGCGTTGGCCTCGTCGGCGGGGACGGCGGGCGGGGGCCGTTTGCCGCGACGCCGCGGTCACCCTGGATGGGCGCCCAACGCCAGGACGGCGATGACGCCGACGACGCCGGCGCCGATGAGGGTCGCCACGACGCCGCGCCGGAGTACGAGCAGCGCGAGGAGCGCGGCGGCGAGTACGGCGTATTGCCAGGCCTGGCTGAGCGCAAGGGCGAGGGTGAGCGCGGCGCCGAGGATCGCGCCAATCGCGGCTGGCCCGGCACCGTCGAGGAAGGCGCGCGCGGAGGCGTTCTCGCGCAGGCGATCGAAGCGCCGCGCACCCACGAGGATGAACGCGAACGACGGCAGGAACGCGATGACGGCAGCGAGCAGGGCGCCGGCGAGACCGTGGGCGGCGTAGCCGACGGCGGCGACCGTCGCGACGACGGGACCGGGGGTGATCTGGCCGAGCGCCACGGCGTCGAGGAAGCGGGCGTTGGTCATCCAGTGGTAGGTGTGGACCGCGTCGCCCTGCATCAGGGGGATGATCACGAAGCCGCCGCCGAAGGAGAGCGCACCGACCTTGAACGCGGTCCAGGCGAGTGGTGGGAACCCGCCGCGCGCGGCAACGGCGGCGAATAGCCCGAGCGGGCTGAAGCTCGAGGCCGCGCTGGGACGGCGCTGCGCGAGCAGCTCGATCAGCCCGCACGCCAGCAGGACGAGCACGAGATAGGGACCGATCAGCGCCGCGGCGGCGATATTGACCGCGATGTACAGGCCCCAGCGGGCGACCCGGGCGCGACCGGCGCGCATACGCTCGAAGCTCGGGCCGAGCAGCGCGCGCGCCGCCTGGACCGCGACGGCCGCCACCGCGGCGCCCGCGCCGGCACCCGCGGCGCGGACCCAGAGGGGCGTCGAGTGCGCGAGGAAGACGAGCGACAGCAGCACGACCAGCACGACCGCCGGCACGACGAAGCCGAGCCCGCCGACCAGCGCGCCGAGCGGGCCGCCGAGCCGGAAGGCGCAGTAGATCGCGAGCTGCGTCGACGCCGGCCCGGGCAGCAGGCCGCAGGCCGCGTTCGCGTCCTGGAAGGAGCGAGCGTCCATCCAGCCCTCTCGCTCGACGACGAGCTGGCGCAGGAGCGCGATGTGGGCCGGCGGGCCGCCGAACCCGGTGAAGCCGATGCGCGTCCACTCGCGGGCGATCCGCGCAAGCGGCACGCGGACCTGCTGACCGCCAGCGGGCGCGTTCCCCTCGTCAGCGAGTTCGCCGGGCATGCGCGCCGCGGATCGTAGCCAGCTAGTCGCGCAGCCAGTCGAGCGTCGCGCGCAGGCCGGTCGCGTAGTCGACGCGCGGCTCCCAGCCGAGCAGCGCGCGCGCCTTCGCGGTCGAGAAGTCCTGCTCACGCCCGAGCACGTCGACCGCTTGGCGGGAGAGAAGCGCCGGGAGGCGCAGGCCCGTCAGGCCGCGCACGCCGCGGTAGGAGACCTCCAGTGCGCGGCCGATCGCGCGCGCGAGGTGGAAAGGCAGGCTGAGTCGGGGCGCCCGGCAACCGAGTCCCTCCGCGAGATCGGCGGTGAAGCCCGCCCACGTCACGTCGACGCCGTCGCAGACGTTGAATGCCTCCCCCACGGCCGCTTCGCTGCGCAGGGCTGGCAGGACCGCGTCGACGAGGTTTCCGACGTAACACAGGCCCGCCACCGGCCGCCCATGGTCGATCAGCAGCATGTGCCCACGCCGGATCGCCTTCGCGATCGCGCCGACGACGTCCGCGGAGCGAGGCCCGTAGACGGTCGCCGGGCGCAGGATCACCGTCTCGAGCTTGCCGCTCGCGTCACGCACGACGCGCTCCGCGTCGAGCTTGCTCTGGGCGTACCAGTTCGCGAACCGCATCGTCTCCCATTCCTCGTCCACCGCGACCCCGCCCGGGTAGCCGTAGACGTCGGTCGTGCTCATATGCACGAAGCGCCGCACTCGGGCATCCGTTGCCGCGGCGACCAGTAACCGCGTCCCCACCACGTTCACGTTGACGATCTGACGCGCCGTCGCCCAATCGCTGACAAGCGCCGCACAGTGCACGACGGATGTGCAGCCCGATACGGCGCGGGCGAGCGCGTCGCGATCCGCTAGCGAGCCGACGACGAGCTCGACGCCGAGCTGCTCGAGCAGCGCCGTGTCGCTCTTCACGCGCACGAGGCAGCGGACCTCGAAGTCCTCGGCGACCAGGCGCTCGGCCACATGCCCGCCGATGAACCCGCTCGCGCCCGTCAGCAGGCAGCGCTCGCCGCTCACCGCGAGCGCAGCGGCACGCGACGGCGCATCGTCGCCACCGCGATGTCGCGCACGACCGCCCAGTTCTTGCCCGACCCGGACTCGCAGTCGCTCAGCACGGCGTCGAGCGCGTCGAGGAAGCTCGCGGCCTGCGCCTCGGAGAGCGTCAGCGGCGGTAGCAGCTTGATCACGTCGTTCTTTCCGGCCGCCATCGTGATCATGGCGTGATCGCGGTGCAGCGGGATCACAACGAGCTGGGGGAAAAGGCCTTCGCTCGCGCTGTGAATCAGGTGCCAGTTGAGCTTCGCCGCGCGGCCGCGCGGCGGGCCGAGCTCGATCCCGATCATCAGGCCGAGGCCGCGAACCTCCTTGATCAGCTCGTGGCGCTCGCGCAGCTCCTCGAGGCCCGCGCGCAGGAACGCACCGACGCGGGCCGCGTGCTCGACGAGCCCGTCGCGTTCGATCACGCGGAGCGTGGCGAGCCCCGCCGCCATCGACAGGCGGTTGCGCCCGTAGGTCGACTGGTGCACGTAGCAGCGCTCGAGGGTCCCGACCGCCTTGTCGTAGATCACGCGTGTCGTGACCATCGCGGCGACCGGCATGTAGCCGCCACTCAGCGCCTTGCCGACGAGCACGACATCGGGCTCGAGCCCCCAATGATCGAGCGCGAACCACTTGCCGGTTCGCCCGAGCCCGGTCTGGATCTCGTCGGCCACGAACAGCGTGCCGTAGCGCCGGCAGGCGGCCTGCGCATGCTGCAGGTAGTCGGCCGGCGGGATCGTGACCATGCGCCCCTGCACCGGCTCGACGATGAACGCGGCGACGTCCTTCTCGCGCAACTCGCGCTCGAGCGCGTCGAGGTCGCCGAACGGGACCCGAGCGCAGCCGGGCAGGAGCGGGCCGAAGCCCTCCTTGAAGAACTCATCGCCGACGATCGACAGCGGCCCGAGCGTCACGCCGTGGAAGCCCGAATCGCACGAGAGCAGGCGCGGACGACCGGTCGCCGCGCGCGCGAACTTCATCGCGGAATCCACGGCCTCCGCCCCGGTGCTCGCGAAGAACACGGCGTCGAGGCCCGCTGGCAGCCGCTGGGTGAGCTCCTCCGCGAGCAGGCCGGCGAGCGGCGAGTAGTGGATCTGCACGCCGCCCGGGAGCTCGCTCGCGAGCGTAGCCTCGAGCACCTCACGCACATCGGGATGGTTGTGACCGAGGCTCGCGAAGCCCTCGCCGGTGTGCAGATCGAGGTATGCGCGCCCGTTCTCGTCGTAGAGATAGGAGCCGCGCGCGCTGACGTAGCGCTTGTCGAAGCCGAGGATCGCGAGCACGTCGACGAGCGAGCGGTCGAGGTGGCGCGAGGCGAGCGCGAGCGTCTCGTCAGAGCGCGCGAGCGCGTCCGCGACGACGCCGAGCGCGTCGCTGATCTCGAGGGTGTCGACGGCCATCGCGGTGGCGGCGGAGCATAGCCCGCCTCGCGTGGGAGCGGTAGCGTTGGCCGCGTGTGGGTCCAGCGGCGAATCGATCTCCAACCGCGGGCACGCGGCTTTCACCTGATCACGCGCGAGATCGTCGACGGCGTGCCCGAGATCGCGGAAGTCGACGTGGGTCTTCTGCACATCTTGATCGCGCATACCACGGCCTCGCTCGCCCTCAACGAGAACGCCTCACCGGACGTGCGGCGGGACTTCGAGACCTACTTCAGCACGATCGTGCCCGAGCAGGCGGGCCGCTGGACGCATACGCTCGAGGGGCCGGACGACATGCCCTCGCACGTGAAGGCGGCTCTGCTCGGGCCGTCGCTGACGCTGCCGATCAGCGCAGGCGGGCTCGCGCTCGGCACCTGGCAGGGGATCTACCTGTGCGAGCACCGCAACCGGGGCGGCAGCCGGCGGGTCGTTGTAACCCTCTTCGGGGAGACTCGTAATACGTATGACGTAATGTGAATACGTATGCGGGGTGTTGACTTGCTCTGAATACGTATGCTTGGATACGTATTCTGCCCTTGACAGCCGCCTCGTCGGCGTCCGGGGGAGTTGCAGAGTCAGAGGGAAACAAACCTCTCTAAGGAGGAGATATGAAGCGAAGCTTCAGGCGCCGCGGCGTCCGGAATGCGAGCGTCGCTGTCGCCGTAGCGCTCGCGGGTGGGTTGTCGCTGACGACGGGGCTCGTCAGCACGACGGCAGCCGGGGCCGCATCGGCCCACAGCGCCACCGCGCTGCTCTCGCCGAGCGTACATCCGCCGACATTCAACGACACGAAGCTCTTCGCAGTTCGCGACGCGCTCTCGAATGCGATGAAGGGCAAGAGCCTCAAGAGCGTGAGCACGTGGATGGTCGTAAACATCCTCGCCACCTACTGGGTGGCGGGCAAGCAGGGTGACGCGCAGGCTGCCAAGGAGCTCGGTATTCCGGCGCACTACGAGGGACCGCCGCAGGGCCAGCTCACGACGCAGGTATCCGAGTACGAGACGCTGACCTCCACCGGCGCGACGGGCATCTTCACGTCGGTGATCGACCCGGTCTCGGAAGGCTCGCTGCTGAACAAGGCGGAGTCGAAGGGAATCGACGTGGTCGCGATCGACTCGCCGGTGCCGGCCTCCGATGCCAAGACGTTCACCTACATCGGTACGCCGAACTACGCCGCCGGCCAGGCCGCGGGCATCGCGATGAAGAAGGCGCTGCCGAACGGTGGCGACGTCGCGATCCTGGAAGGTTCGGCGACGGCAACCAACTCGCTCCAGCGCATCGCCGGGTTCAAGGCGGCACTCGCCGGCTCGAACGTGAAGGTGGTTTCGGTCGAGAACGACAACGGCGTCGCGGCGACGGCCTCGTCGAACGCGGACGGGGTGATCGCGTCCAACTCGAGCCTCGCCGGCATCTACGGCGTCTACTCCTACGACGGACCCGCAGCAGCGGTCGCGGTCAAGTCGAAGGGTGACATCGGCAAGATCCACGTGATCGCCGACGACAACGAGCCGGGCACGATCACCGGTCTCGAGAACGGGTCCGTGTCCGCGTCGATCATCCAGCAGCCGTTCATGCAGGGGTATCTCGGTGTCTACGTCACGGCCGCGATGAAGGTGCTCGGCGCGTCGAAGGTGCAGTCGCTGATCGCTCCCGATCTGACAGACGGGGTCATCAGCACCGGCGTGGGAACGCTGACCAAGGCGAACCTGCCGCAGGACAATGCGTACAACAAGGAAATTGGCGCAGGCTGATCTGACAGTCGCTAGTTCCGTGGATGCCGGTGAGCAGTCCGTACTGTTCACCGGCATCCGCAAGTCGTACGGCCCGGCGGTCGTTCTCGACGTCGATGAGCTGGCGCTGCCCTTCGGGCAGGTCGTCGGCCTCGTCGGAGAGAACGGCGCCGGGAAGTCGACGATGATGGGGTCCATGGCCGGCTCGGTTCGCCCCGAGGACGGGTCGATCCGGATTGCCGGCCAGGGACTTCCGCTCGGCGACCCGCTGCAAGCGCAGGAACTCGGCGTCGCGATGGTCTCGCAGGAGTTCCCGCTCGTGGGGCAGCTGAGCGTTGCCGAGAATCTGCTGCTCGGACGGCGCGCCAGCACGCATCGCGTGATCGTCGATCGACGTGCGATGAACGCGGCGGCCCGCGGGATGCTTGCCCGCGTCGGCCTCGACGTCTCGCCCCGCCGGCGCGTCGACTCGCTCTCCGTCGCCCAGCGCCAGCTGATCGAGCTCGCGAAAGCGCTCGGTCGCAGCCCCCATGTCTTGATCCTCGACGAGCCGACGTCGGCGCTCGGACCGGCAGAGTCTCAGCATGTGCTCGAGCTGGCGCGCAAGGTCGCAGAGGAGGGCGGGCTCGTCATCTTCGTCGGGCACCGCTTGAATGAGGTCCGCGATGTCTCCGACCGGATCGTCGTGATGCGCAACGGCCGCGTCGTCGCCGATCTGGCGCCTGGCGAGGCGACCGAGCAGCGGCTCGTGCGCGAGATGGTGGGCGAGGAGCTCGCTTCGGCGCCTCCGATCGGTGAGCCGAGCTCGGACGGCGTGGTCGCCTTTCAAGCGGACGGGCTCGAAGCCGAGGGTCTTGGGCCGCTCGATCTCGCGGTCCACGCCGGCGAGGTGCTCGGCATCGCAGGCCTCATGGGCTCGGGACGCAGCCGATTGCTGCACGTGATCATGGGGGCGCGCCCGTCGACCGGCGGCCAGATGCGGCTGGGTGGAAGGCAGTACTCCCCGCGCAGCGCCGCGGACGCGGTGACCGCCGGGATCGGGCTCGTGCCTGAGGACCGCAAGGGCCAGGCGTTGCTCGCGGACGCGCCGATTCGGTGGAACGTCACGCTCGCGGCGTTGCGACGCCTCGCATGGCATCGCCTCGTGATCGTCGGGCGCACCGAGCGCCGGGCCGGTACGGAGATCGTCGCCCGCGCGCGCGTGCGTACGCGATCGATCGAGCTGCCCGCGCGCTCGCTGTCGGGCGGCAACCAGCAACGGATGATCTTCGGCCGCTGGATGGCCGTGCGCCCGAAGCTGCTGCTGCTCGACGAGCCGACGCGCGGCGTGGACGTTGGTGCGAAGGCCGAGATCTACCGGCTGATCGAGGAGGAGCGCCAGGAAGGCATGGCCATCCTCGTCGTCTCCTCCGAGCTCGAGGAGCTGTTCAGCATCTGCCACCGGATCATCGTGCTGCGCCGCGGCCGCATCGCCGCCGAGCTTCACCGCTCGGAGTTCTCGAAGGAACGCGTGATTGGAGCTGCAGCGATCGAGCAAGGAGTTGCCTGATGACCCAACCGGCTACCGCAGACCCGGAAGCACCGGTCCCGACCGATCAGCTTCCTGCCAGCGCCGCGGGCGCCCGCGGCGCGACCGCTCGCGTGCTCGGGCGTCTCGCGGATTCGCCGGAGATCGGCATCATCCTCGCGGTCATCGCCGCCTTCGTGGTCTTCACGGCGATCAACCCACTCTTCTCGAGCGTGTCGGAGCTACAGGATCCGCTCGGGATAGATCTCGCGGGCTTCGGGATCCTCGCCGTCGGCGAGGCGCTGACGATCATCACCGGCGGCATCGATCTGTCGGTCGGCTCGCTGACGGCACTGTTCGTCGTCCTGTCGGCGTGGTTCAACACGACCGAGCACATACCGGTCTTCTTCACGATCGTGCTCACGGTTGGCGCTGGTGCCCTGTGGGGCCTGTGGCATGGCTTCCTGATCACGCGCCTGGGCATCGCGCCCTTCGTGGCGACGCTGGTGACGTTCATCTTCGCGGTGGGCGCCGATGAGGCGATCGCACCCAACCCGATCCCGATCCACTCCTCGGTGTTTCTCGCGGTGACGGGCAACACGGTTGCGAAGATTCCGATCGCGGTGCTCGTGTTCGTGGTGATCGCGATCGCCGTCTGGTTCTTCCTCGAACGCACCTACATGGGGCGCCAGCTGTACGCCATCGGCGGCAACCGCGAGGCAGCGCGGCTCGCCGGCATCAAGATCGACCGCCGCGTGGTGCTCGCCTACATGATCAGTGGCGCCTGCGCGGGTGTCGTCGGGATCATCGAGGCATCGCGGCTGACGTCCGGCACCGCCGACAGCGTCTCCGGTTGGGAGCTGATCGCGATCGCCTCGGCCGTCATCGGTGGCGTCAGCCTGATCGGCGGCCAGGGTCGGATCATCGGCGTCGTCGCCGGCGCCGCGCTGCTTGTTGTCCTGCGCGACGGCCTGGTCGCCGTGAACGTGAACGCCTATTACCAATCGATGGTGGTCGGCGTCGTCCTGCTCGTCGCGCTCGTCACCGACCGGCTGCGCGTAAAGCGCCTCGAACGCACGGGCAGCCGGCGGATCGCCCGGCGAGCGGCGTCCGATTCGCCAGCCGGAGCAGCCGGCAAGAGTCCGTAACCGCAGCGGAGACGTCGGTGAGGAGTAGCTTCCCTGGAGTCAGCCTGGTCATGCCGCTCGTTGGCCTGACGCGTGTACGACTGGCGTTGAAAGCCACCTGAATCGGTGAAGGCGTGACGGTAGACGGCGATCTAACGCGCGGAGACGAAGCAGAGCCCTTGTCATACCCGACGGTCCGCCCGCGGCCGGTGAGGATGACCGACGTCGCCGCTGCGGCCGGCGTGTCGCAGAGCACGGTCTCCCGCATCCTCAACCGCAAGCCGGGGGCGATCCCGGCCTCGCGCGAGACGCGCGAGCGGGTCGAGCGCGCCGCGCGCGAGCTCGGCTACCGACCGCATCCGTTCGCGCGAGCGCTGCACGGCGCTCCCACCATGTTGCTCGGGGCGGTCGTCCGCGACATCACCGATCCCTTCTTCGCGGAGGCGATCGAGGCATTGACGATCGAATGCAGCAAACGGGGCTATTCCGTCGTACTCGGGCACGCCCGCACCACCGCCGACGAAGCCCTCGCGCTGGCCGGAGTGCTCGAGGCGCGCCAGTGCGACGCGATCGTGCTCGTCGGCGACTTCCGTGGTGAGCGTCGCCTCGTCGCCGACCTGCGTCAAGCCCCGGTCCCGGTCGTCGCACTATGGCATGGGTCGGAACGCCACGACCGCCCGTTTCCGACCGTCACGGTCGACAGCCGTGCCGGGATCCGCGCGGCGCTCACGCACCTCACCGCGCTCGGCCACGAGCGCATCGCCTACGTTGGCGGCGCACTGCGCTACGTCATCCTGGACCGCGAGGAGGCCTACCGGGAGTTCCTCTCGGCGGATGGCGTCGGCGTCCCGGCCGGCTACGTCCGCCACGTACCGAACACGATCCGCGGCGGCGCGCTCGCCCTGGCCGAGTTGCGCGACCTGCCGAGCCCGCCAACGGCGATCGTCGCCGCCACCGACGTCCTCGCGATTGGCATCATCAATGCAGCCTTGGCGCAACGGATCGACGTGCCGGCGGACCTCTCGGTCGTCGGCTTCGACGACATCGCGCTCGCGGCCGGCACGATCCCCAGCTTGACCACGGTCCACATGCCGATCGAACCGATGGTCGCCGAAGGGGTCAGGATCGCGATCGGCGAGACCGATTGGGATTGGGCCGCGGGCAACGACCCGCCGCGCGTCGTCTTCGACCCGAACCTCATCGTCCGCGACTCAACAGCGCCCCGACGCTAGCGGCGTCGTAGGTCGGCTAATGGCACGGCGCAAGGACCGGCGGGCGCTTGGCCGCGCACGCCAGCGTCCGACGCGTGCTCGCATTCACGCACGTGGCGCGGGAATGTGCCCGCGGCGGGTGTTGCCTAGTCCATAGAGGCGGGTTTGCTGGCTTGCAGCGTGTAGCTGTGCGCCACGCGCTCGGGCTGGTTGCGCAGCTGCCACTCCTTCGTTTCGCTCTGGCGCATCTGGCCAGGCAACGCCTCCCAGGGGACGCTGTCGTGTTCTGTGAGCGCGGTGACCTGCATGCCGTTGTCGAGAAGCGCCGTGATGATCTCGCCGAGCCCGTGGTTCCAGCCATACGAGAGGTTGTCCGCGAAGCTCGCATCGGTCTGGACGTAGGTTCCGGGGTACTCGTCGACCATCGGTTCCGCGCGCTCGAAGTACGGATACTTGACGACCAGCAAATCGTCGGGGCGGTCCTCCGCGAGCGTCCACAGCATCGGGTGGCCCTCGCGCATGAACAACCGCCCGCCTGGAGCGAGCAGCCCTCCCACGACCTCTGCCCATCCTGCGACTGACGGCAGCCAGCACAGCGCCCCGATGCCCGTGTACACGAGATCGAAGCTGCCGCTGTCCAACACGGCGAGCGCTTCGTAGACATCGGACTCGACGAACTCGACCTCGGTGCCGCAGCGCGAGGCAAGCCGTCGGGCCTGCTCGAGCGACCCCGCTGAGCTGTCGAGCCCGATCATCTGTGCGCCAAGGCGAGCGAGCGAGACTGTGTCGGTTCCGATGTGGCACTGCAGATGGACACCACGCAGGCCGTCGATGTCCCCGAGCAGGGGCAGATCGAAGCGCACTATCTTGCTGAGGAACTGCGGGTCCTCGACGAATGACCCGACGGCATAGTCAGGCGACTGCGCATGCGCCGCCGCGCGCGCGTCCCACCATGCGCGGTTGACCTCCAGGTACCCGCCCATGCGGCCGACCCTACCGCAGGGGAGTGGAGCCAGGCGGGATCGAACCGCCGACCTCCTGCTTGCAAAGCAGGCGCTCTCCCAGCTGAGCTATGGCCCCGCGCGTCGGATGGTAATCAGCCGCGCCCGATCGCGGGCGCGCTGGTTCAGCGGACCGGCGGCGTGGCTACGCCGTGCCGCCGCGCCAAGCCGGGCCGATGGACCAGCCGACCCGATCATCGATTGTGTACTCCTGCGTTTCCTCGCCGCTCTCGAGGTACGCGTGCAAGCTGCCGCGCGCATACTCGTTCGTCTGCGGCACGAACTCCTCGCGAAAGGGCTCCGCGGCGTCGTCGGACGCGGCGAATGGCTCGAATCGGGAATCGGGTTCAGCCGAGTACGCGGTCGCAAAATCGACTCGCGCGTCGCTCGAGAACTCGCCGAATGCCTCGTGCTCCTGTCGCGCCACTTCGCTCGGATCCGCGCCGTGCTGCCGCTTGAGCGCAAGGTGCTCGCGGATTGCTTGGTCGAGATTGCTCATCGCGAAAGCGTAACGCGGACACCTGACCCGACGCTTTCCGGCCACCTGGCGGTCCCGCAACGGTGGGACGGCGGGGTTTGCCGCGCGCCCCAACTAGACTGTGAGTCCCGCGCCGGTTGCCGGCAAATCTGGGGCTATAGCTCAGTTGGGAGAGCGCCTGGATCGCACCCAGGAGGTCGGGGGTTCGAGTCCCCCTAGCTCCATCACGAGATCGATTGACGCCGCGACAGCGATCTATTAGCGTCGACAGTGGGGGGACAATCGACATGGGGGAGGCTCGCATGGCTGGTGTTCAGGCGCTCGATTTCGACTCACCCGATGAGACTCGGACGCCTGCCAAGACGAAGGTGGACGTCATCCGGACCGGCGGTGGCGCCACGGCTGCGCGCCTCACGCTCGAGCCGGGCTGGAAGTGGTCGGAGTGCGTGAAGCCGGTTGTCGGGACCGATAGCTGCCAGGCACATCACGTCGGTTTCATTCAGTCCGGCACGCTGCACGTCATCCATGAGGACGGCACCGAGCTCGAGCTGGGGCCAGGAAGCACGTACGAGATCCTGCCCGGACACGACGCGTGGGTCGTCGGCGATGAGACCTGTCTCGCGTTTGAGTTCGAGCCGCGTGCCGCCGAGGAGTACGCCCGCTAGTCATTTCGCCTCGTAGCCGTCGGCGCCGCCGCGGTACGGGCGCACCCGCGGAGCGCTGCCGGCGGCGTAGCGCCCTCTCCTGCTGCAAGCGCTAAGGGATGCAATGACCAGCGGCCCGCCGCTGCGCGACCGGGTACCTTGCGCCTGAGTGTCGAACGCCGCAGCCGTCGCGCTCGCGGGCACGCGCGGCCTGATCCCCGGTGACGGCGACCTCGGATCGGCCTTCTACTTCATCTCGCGCATGACGATCGCGCCGACCGATTCCCCCGGCATGAGCGCATGGCGCAAGAAGCTCTTCGTCACGATGGCGCGCAACGCGTCGGACCCGGCCGAGTACTTCAGGCTGCCAGAGGGGCGCACCGTCAGCATGAGCGGACGCGTGGAGCTGTGAGCGGCGCCCGCGAGCGTAGTGTTCCGCCGATGCGTGCGATCGACGGACTGCGCGAGCGCCTGGCCGAGCTCGCCGACCTGGCGGGGCTCTCACGGCTGGCCGCCTGGGACCAGGAGGTGATGATGCCCGCCGGCGGGACGGAGTCGAGGGCGCACCAGCTGGCAACCCTCGAGCGTCACGCACACAAGCTCGCGACCGGCGACGAGATCGGCGCCTGGCTCGAGGAGCTCGAATCGGACGCAAGCGAGCTGAACGATCTCGAGCGCGACATCGTGCGCATCGCGCGACGGGACTGGAACCGTCAGCGGCGCGTTCCCGCCGAGCTCGTCGGGCGCCTCGCGCGGGCCGCGAGCGAAGGCCAGCTGATTTGGCGCAACGCGCGCGAGGCGGCCGACTTCGCCGCTTTCGTGCCGGCCCTTGCGCGCAACGTGGAGCTTGCACGCGAGTACGCCGCCTGCTTCCCCGACGCCGCGAGACCGTATGACGCGCTACTCGACGACTACGACTACGGGTTGCGCAGCGAGCGACTCGAGCCGCTGTTCGCGCGCCTGGCAGACGGACTCGCTCCACTGATCGAGCGTGCCGCGGAGCGAGAGTCGGCCGGGCTCGTCGTCGTCCCGGTGCCCGCGCAACAGGCAGCGGTCAAGGCGACGCTCGCACGCCTCGGCGTCAACGACGAGGATTGGCGGCTCGATGTCTCCGCGCATCCCTTCAGCCAGTCGCTCGCGCAGCACGATCTACGGATCACCACGCGCTACGGGGATGACAGCGGCCTGGAGTCGATCGTCGCCGCCCTGCACGAGTTCGGCCATGGGCTCTACGAGCATCAGATCGCGCCCGAGCTCGAGCGGACGAACCTCGCCGGCGGCACCTCGATGTCGGTGCACGAATCGCAGAGCAAGCTGTGGGAGAACCACGTCGCGCGCAACCCCGCCTTCGCTCGTGTGATCGCGGCGGCGCTGGCCGACGCCGGCTTCGCCATCACGCCACAGAAGCTGAGCGCGGCGGTCAACGAGATCCGCCCTTCGCTGATCCGCGTCTCGGCCGACCAGCTGACCTACCCGTTGCACATCGTCCTGCGCTTCGAGCTCGAAACGGCGTTGATCGGCGGCCAGCTCGAAGTCGCCGACCTTCCCGGAGCGTGGAATGACGGCATGCGCAGGCTGCTCGGGGTCAGCGTGCCCGACGACGGCGTCGGCGTCCTCCAGGACATCCATTGGGCCGCCGGCCTCTTCGGCTACTTCCCGAGCTACGCGCTCGGCGCGGTGATCGCAGCGCAGCTCTGGCAGCACCTCGAACGCGAGATCGGCGCGCAGGACGAGGCGCTCGCGGACGGCGAGGTCGGTGCGGTCCGCGACTGGTTGCGCGAGCACGTCCATCGCTACGGTCGCCGGCTCGACACGGAACCGCTCGTCGAGCGTGCGACCGGCACCCCGCTCGCGGTCGAGCCCTTCCTCGACCATGCGCTGAGGGCCCTTGGCTAGCGCCTGAGACCAGCGCGACGCGCTAGGTCGCCGTGCCGTTGCACGCGATCTGGACGATTTGGCGAACCCCGAGAAGCCTTCGTTCAGCCCCGCGCTCCGATCGCGATGTGCCGCCACGCCGCCCCGAGGAGGCCGTAGTCTTCGGCCTCGATGCGTGAGGCCATGACGAGCATGCGGTCGCCAAGCGGGCGCCCGCGATGGGACGCGAAGCCCGGCGCAGCCGTGGGCACCACGAGCTGATGCGCGTGCATCTCTGCGGGGTGCGCGGCTCGACCCCGGCGCCCGGGTCCCAGTTCCTGCGCTACGGCGGCCACACATCGTGCGTCGCGCTCGCGCATGACGGCTCGGCTCCGACGCTGATCCTCGACACCGGGACCGGCGTTCGACTGGTCCCCGAGCTCCTCGGCGGCGCGGCGTTCAACGGCACGATCCTCTACAGCCACCTGCACTGGGACCACTTCCACGGCCTGCCGTTCTTTCACGGCGGCGAGCCCGAGGGGCTTCGCGCGCGCGTGCTGTTCCCCGAGCCCGTGCCCGCGATCGACTACCCCGTAGCGCTGCTCGAGCGAGCGATGTCGCCGCCCCACTTCCCGATCACCCCGCGCCAGTTGGCGGGAGACTGGCAATTCGCAGTGCTCGCGGAAGGGGAGCACGAGATCGAGGGCTTCTCGATCCTCGCGCGCGAGATCCCGCACCGCGGTGGGCGCACCTTCGGCTATCGCATCAGCGACGGCGCCGGCACCGTCACCTACATGCCCGATCACGGCTCGACGCAGCTCGGGCCCGGAGCCGATGGCCTCGGCGAGTACCACCCAGCCGCGCTGCAGCTGGCACGGGATGCCGACTGGCTGATCCACGATGCGACGCTCCTGCGCGAGGAGCTGACAACGCCGGAGGGCAACCACGGCCACTCCGCCGCCGAGTACGTGGTGGCGCTCGCTGCGCGCGCTGGCGCTGCCAAGGCGGTTCTCTTCCACCACGCGCCGTCGCGCACCGATGACGAGCTCGACGCGCTCGCGGAGCGTCTACCCGACGCGATCGTCGCGGCGCAGGGCAGCGTTCTAGAGCGATGAGCTCACCCGATGCCGTCATCGTCGGCGCGGGCCCGAACGGACTCGCCGCGGCCGTGACACTCGCGCGCGCGGGCCTCGAGGTCGAGCTGTTCGAGGGCGCCGACACCTTCGGCGGCGGCTGCCGCACGAGCGAGCTCACGCTGCCGGGCTACGCGCACGACGTCTGCTCCGCCGTTCATCCGCTCGCGGCGGCGGCGCCGTTCTTCGAGGGCATTGAGCTCCCGCTGCTGACCCCGCGTGTCGCGTTCGCGCATCCGCTCGACGGCGGCCGGGCCGCCGCCGTGTTCGGCTCGGTCGACGATACGGCGAATGCCCTGCGCGACGACCGCCGTTCGTATCGAAGACTCCTCGGCCCGTTGGTCAAGCGCAGCGCGCGGATCGTGCCGAACGCGCTCGGCCCGGTCCGACCGTGGCCACTGCCGCCGCCGGCGATGGCCCTGTTCGGCGTGCTCGGCGCACAGCCCGCGTCGGTGCTCGCCGGGATGATGCACGGCGAGGAGGCCCGCGCGCTCCTCGCCGGCTGCGCCGCGCACTCGATGCGCCCGCTGCGCGCGCCGCTGACCGGGGGGTTCGGTCTGCTGATGACGATGCTCGCGCATCAAGTGGGCTGGCCGGTTGTCGCCGGAGGAAGCTCCGGGATCGTCGAAGCGCTCGTCAGCGAGCTCGAACGGCGCGGCGCGAAAATGCACGCCGGCAACATCGTGGGAAGCCTCGCTGAGCTGCCACCTTCGCGCCTGACGCTGCTCGACGTCACCCCGCGCCAGCTCCTCGCGCTCGACGACGGGCGCCTGCCGGCACGCTTCCGCCGCGCACTCGACCGCTACCAGTACGGCCCCGGCATCTTCAAGCTCGACTGGGCGCTGTCGGGCCCGGTTCCGTGGACGGCGGAGATCTGCCGCGAAACGGTCACCGTGCACGTGGGCGGTAGCTTCGAAGAGGTCGCGCGCAGCGAGTCCGATGTCTGGTCGGGGCGCGAGAGCGAGCACCCGTTCTGCATCGTCGTGCAGCCTTCGGTCGTCGACCCGAGCCGTGCCCCCGCCGGCCACCACACACTGTGGAGCTACTGCCACGTCCCGAACGGCTCGACCCGCGACATGACCGAGCGGATCGAGACGCAGATCGAGCGTTTCGCACCGGGCTTCCGTGACCTGATCCTGGCGCGCGCGACCGCCGCCCCCGCCGATGTCGAGGCGCACAACCCAAACTATGTCGGCGGTGACATCGCTGCTGGCGCGAACACGATCCGCCAGACGATCTTCCGCCCGACGCTCGCGCTGCGCTCCTATCGAACGCCCGTGGCCGGGCTGTACCTCTGTTCAGCTGCAACTCCGCCGGGCGGTGGCGTGCACGGGATGTGCGGGATGCGCGCGGCGCTCGCGGCGCTCGGCGACCTGAACGGCGCGCGCGCCGCCTGACCAGCCGGGCCGGAAGCTGGCTTAGAATCGACGACACGATGGAGCCATCGAGGAGCTGTAGCTGCGGCTGCGGCAAGGTCCGCTTCGAGCTGAGCGCGCCCGTCACGATCGCCGGCTATTGCCACTGCACGCGCTGTCAGAAGCGCACAGGAACCGCCGCCGCCGCCAGCGCCCGTCTCGAGGGAGAGCTGCGCTTCCTCTCGGGCGAGGAGCTCCTCAGCGCGTGGCGCCCCGACCGCGGCTCGGAAAAGTGGTTTTGCAGCGCATGCGGATCGCACGTTTTCAGCCGCAACCCGCGCAACCACGCGCTGCTGGCCATCCGGATGAGCGCGTTCGACGGCGATCCCGGCGTCCGCCCCAGCTTCCGCCAATTCGTCAACTACGCCGCGAGCTGGGAGCCGATCCCAGACGACGGGCTCGAGCGCCACGGCGAAGCCAGGCCACGCTGAGGCGGAAGGATTAGCGCAAGGCGGCGTCTTGCGAGGATAAGCCAGTCGGAGCGAACGTCTGGAGGAATCGATGAGAAGGGTCCCCACGCTGCTTGCAATCGCAGGCCTCTCACTCGGCACCGGCGCCGCGATCGCGGCAACGAGCGTCGCGACGGTTGGTACAGCCTCGGGCCGGCTCGGCACGTTCCTCGTCGGTACGAACGGGCACACGCTCTACGTCCTCAGCGCCGACAAGAGGAACAAATCGACGTGCGGCGGCCAGTGCGCGACCAACTGGCCGCCACTGCTGACGAGCGGCAAGCCGAAGGTCAAGGGCACAGCGAAGTCGAGCGCCCTCGGCACGATCAAGCGCGGAAGCTCCGAGCAGGTGACCTACGACGGTCACCCGCTCTACTACAACATTGCGGACACCGTGTCAGGCGACCTCTCGGGCCAGGGCGTCAAGGCCGACGGCGGAACGTGGACCGTGATCGGCACGAGCGGTTCGCCGATCACCGCCACCGGCAAGAAGCCGCCGCAGGGTCACTATTGAGCATCGCGACGGCGCGTTAGCGCGCCGGCAGCTCACCGCCGATGCGGTCCTGCGCGTCCGCGAGCTTCTCGTCGCGAGCCAGGAAGTTGAGGAAGGTTGCCGCCATCGCGATCCCGAGGATCAGGAACTCGAGGAAGCACATGCCGGCGCCCGCGAGATGCTGGTCGGTGATCGCGCTGATCCCGTAGACGTGGGGCGCGGCAACGTAGCGCGAATACTCGGGGTGCGACAGCCAGGTGAGCGGCACGCAGACGAAGGCGCTGGCGAGGCGCGTGAAGCCGAGGTAAGCGAGGCGGCGAGGGCCTGGCACGCGCCGCGCCGAGGGCAGCGGGTCGATGATCAGCCACCACATCGCGAGGCCGGTGTAGAAGAGCGTGCCGTGCTCGAGCGCATGCACGACCGGGTGCGCTGCGGAGTAGTCGAAGATCGACGGCACAGACCAGACCCAGGTTGCGAGCGCCCAGGCCGGCAGCGCAACCCAGGGCCTGGTAACAAACGCGATCAGCTTGCCGAGGGTCCCACCCGGCGCCACCTGGCGAAGGCCCCACTTGCCGAGGCCGAGCGGCAGGATCGGCGCGCGCAGGCCGAGCACGATCAGCGCCGGCGCCACATCCTGGAGCAGGATGTGCTGGAGCATGTGCGCCGACAGCAGATAGCCGTCCCCGATCCCATCGAGCGGAGACATCAACGCCACGGCCACGAGCGTCAGGCCGAGGCTGTACGGCAGCCAGTGACCGACCCCGGGACGGCGGTTGCCGGCGTGGCGGGCGGCGCGCCGGTATGCGCTCGCATAGAGCCACGCAGCCGCAACGACGAGCGCTATGACCAGCGGGTCGATCGTCCAGCTTGACCAAGTTGGGTGCGCCATTCGTCCTCTCGCCGCGGCTTGCAGCTGAATCCTAGTGATTCCGCTCGCCAGCGCTCTCGCAGCCGGCGGCGTGACCGCTGGGCTTCCGCCGGGCGCTTTGGGCGCGCTATGTTGGCGCTCACCCGAGCAAAGGAGCACCCGTTGTCCGCGCGCACCAAACCGCCGTTCCGAGCCGATCACGTCGGCAGCCTGCTGCGCCCGCGAGCGCTATTGGACGCGCGGGCAAAGCACGCCGCGGGCGAGATCAGCGCCGAGGATCTGCGCGCCGCCGAAGACGAGGCGATCCGCGATGTCGTCGCGCTGCAGCGCGACGTCGGCCTGCAGAGCGCGACCGACGGCGAATTCCGCCGGACCTCCTGGCACATGGACTTCATCTACCGGCTCGGCGGCGTCAGCCAGGTCGAGGGCGAGCAGATACACGTTCAGTTTCGTAACGCCGAAGGGACCTACGACTTCGCTCCACCCGCGATGCGCGTCGACGGCAAGCTGAGGCTCGAGGAGACGATCTTCGGCGATCACTTCAGCTTCCTGCGCGAGCTCGCAGGTGAGGACATCACGCCGAAGCTCACGATCCCTTCGCCGTCGATGGTCCACTACCGCGGCGGGAATTCGTCGATCGATCGCGACGTCTACCCGAGCCTCGAGCAGTTCTGGCTCGACCTGAGCACCGCCTACAACGAGCAGCGCCAGCGCGTCTATGAGCTCGGCTGCCGCTACCTGCAGCTCGACGACACGAGCCTCGCCTACGTCAACGACCCGGCCCAGCGCGCGCACATCGAGTCGATCGGCGGCGACCCCGAGCACCTGCACGAGCACTACATCGCGAACATCAACCGGGCGCTGGCCGGGCGTCCGGCGGATCTGGCGGTGACGACGCACATGTGCCGGGGCAACGCGCAGTCGATGTGGGCCGCCGAGGGCGGCTATGAGTTCGTCGCCGAGGCGCTCTTCAACGAGCTCGAGGTCGACGGCTTCTTCCTCGAATACGACGACGAACGCTCCGGCGGGTTCGAGCCGCTGCGCTTCGTTCCGCCCGGGAAGCAGGTCGTGCTCGGCCTCGTCACGACAAAGCGCGGAGAGCTCGAGAGCAAGGATTTGCTGAAGCGCCGGATCGAGGAGGCGAGCCGCTATGTCGACATCGACCAGCTCTGCCTCTCACCCCAATGCGGCTTTTCCTCGACGGTCGAAGGCAACAAGCTGACGGCCGACGATCAGCGCGCCAAGCTCGCGCTGGTCGTCGAGACCGCGGCGGAGGTTTGGGGGTAGCAGCCGAGCCCCAGCGGGAGAGCGCACTGGCGCTCCGCGGCCTGACGCGACGCTACGGCGAGCGGATCGCGCTCGCCGAGGTCACGCTGACGCTCGGTGGCGGCCAGACACTCGTCGTGCTCGGACCGAACGGCGCCGGCAAGACGACCCTGTTGCGCCTGCTCGCGACGCTGCTGCGCCCGCACGCCGGCGAGCTCGCCGTGCTCGGCCATCGACTGCCCGAGCACAGTTGGGCGCTGCGCGGCAAGGTCGGGCTGCTCGCCCACGAGCCGCTGCTCTACCGCGAGCTCAGCGTGCGCGAGAACCTGCGACTGCACGCGGCGCTGAACGGGGTAGACGGCGAGCGAATCGGCGAGCTGGTCGAGCTCGTCGGGCTCGCAGGGCGCGCGGATGAGCCGCTGCGAACGCTCTCGCGCGGACTCGTGCAACGCGCGGCGATCTGCCGCATGCTGCTGCCCGCTCCAGATCTTCTGCTGCTCGACGAGCCATACGCGAACCTCGACCCGAGCGCACGGCAGACGGTCGCGCCACTGATCGGGCGCGAGACGGGCAAGACGCGGGTTCTCGTCAGTCACGACCCGCTCGCGGCGCTCGCGGAGGCCGACCTCGTGCTCGGCCTCTCGCGCGGGCGAGCCGTGTTCGTCGCGCCGCCGGCGGAGCTCGACGACGCGACCGTCCGGGACCTGTACGCATGAGCCGCCCGCCGGGCGTTCGGGTCGTGCTCGCGCTGGCGCGCGCCCAGCTGCGACTCGAGCTGCGGAGCTTCGAGTCGCTGCCCGCCATGTGCCTGTTCGCGGTCAGCGCCCTCGTCCTCTTTCACTTCGGACTGAACCGCGACCAGCTGAGCGGGGATCTGGCGAGCGGCGTGCTCTGGGTGACGCTGCTGCTTGCGGCGCTGCTCGCGATCAACCGGATCTATGTCGCCGACGCGGAGCAGGGCGGCTTCGACGCGTTCGTGATGAGCCGCGCCCCGCGCGAAGCTCTGCTGTACGCGAAGCTGCTCGTGCTCGTCGCCTACATGGCGCTCGTCGAGCTGGTCGTCGTTCCCGCTTTCGCGCTGCTCTTGCTCGAGCCGTCGGTCTGGCAGGCATTCCCCGGGCTGCTCGGGCCGCTCGCGCTCGGCGATCTCGGCGTCGCGGTGATCGGCGCGCTGGTCGGTGCGCTCGCCGTCCGCACCACGGTGCGCGACCTGCTCGGGCCGCTCATGTCGCTGCCGCTGCTCGTGCCGGTGCTGCTCTGCGTCGCGCGCTGGAGCGCGCCGCTCTTCGACTACCCGCATGCGGGCGGCGTCGCGCTGCGCTGGCCACTCGTTCTCGGGCTCTATGATGCGCTCTTCGGGCTGATCGCGTTCGCCCTTTTCGAGTTCCTCTTGGAGGACTGACCCGATGTACAGCAAGGGCCTGCGTGCCCTCTCGCTTCTGACCGCCGGGGTGGTCGGGCTGACGCTTGCCGCCGTCTTCTACTGGGCGCCGAACGACGCCTACCTGGGCTTCCTGCAGAAGATCTTCTACCTCCACGTCCCGCTCGCGATCATGAGCCTCGCAGGATTCGTCGTGGCCGGCGTCATGGCGGCCGCGCATCTGCGCACGCGCGACCCGCGCTGGGACGTCCGCTCCTATGTCGCGATCCACATCTCGCTGATCTTCGGCGTCGGCGTGCTGATCAGCGGCTCGATCTGGGCCAAGGGAGCGTGGGGCCACTGGTGGGTTTGGCAGGAGCCGACACTCGTGTCCTTCCTCCTCGTGATGCTGCTGTACGCGACCTACCAGCCGCTGCGGTTCGCGATCGACGACCCCGAGCGCCAGGCGCGCTACGCGTCGGTGTTTGCGATCACTGCCGGCGTCTTCGTGCCGATGTGCTTCGCGATCGTGCGCCTCTCGCCCGCCTACGTGCACCCGCGTACGCTGAGCAACATCAGCGGCAACCTCCCGGGCCGGATGCAAGTCGTCTTCTACCTCGCGCTCGTGGCGATGGCGCTGCTGTGGGTCACGTTGTGGCGCTTCGAGATCACGGCCAAGCACGTCGCCGCCGAGATGCGACGCGTCCGCCGGATGCTCGGCGATCAGGCGGAGGAGTCGGCGTCCCGGCGCAGCGCCGCACCGTCGCTGACCCATGCCGGGAGCGCGAGCTGATGGCGCCGCTCGCCGCTGCGCTGCCGCTTCACACCGCAGGGCCATACGTGGCAGCGGCGTACATCGCCGTCTTCGTGATCGTGCTCGCGTACGTCGCGATCATGGCCGGCAAGCTCGCGCGCAGCGAACGAACACTGAGTGACCTGGTCGAGCGCATCAAGCGCCGCGACGCGGGCGGCGACGAATGAGTGCCAAGGCGCAACGCCGCGGCGAGCTGCTGTGTCTCGGCGTCTCCTTCCATTCTGCGCCAGTGGCGCTCCGCGAACGCGTCGCGCTCGCGCAACAGCAGGCGGCGCGCTTCGTTACGGCGCTCTGCGACGCCGAGGAAGTCAGCGAGGCGGTCGTGATCTCGACCTGCAACCGCACCGAGATCTACCTCGTGGGCGCCGACCGGGTCGCGGCCGAAGGACTCGCGCTGACGCAGCTCGCACGCCACGCCGGGATCGGGCCAACCGAGCTTGCCGAGCTGACCTACGCGCCGCACAACTGCGATGCCGCACGGCAGCTGTTCCGCGTCACCGCCGGGCTCGACTCGATGATCGTCGGCGAGTACGAGGTGCAGGGCCAGGTCAAGCGCGCCTACGAGACCGCGCTCGCAGCCGGGACCACCGGACCGCTGACCAACCGCCTGTTCAGCGCCGCGCTGCACACCGGCAAGCGCGTGCGCAACGAGACCGCGCTCGCCGCAAGCCACGTCAGCGTCTCGTCCGCCGCCGTCGAGCTCGCGGCCTCGCTGCTCGGCGAGCTCAGCGGGCGCCACGTGGTGATCATCGGTGCCGGCGAGACGAGCGAGCTGACAGCGCAGGCCCTCGCCGCGCGCGGCGTTCATACGATCTTCGTCGCAAACCGGCACGCCGAGCGGGCGCTCGCGCTTGCGGAGCGCTTCGGCGGATCGGTCGTCAGCCTCGATCACCTACCGGAGCAGCTTGGCGCCGCGGACATCGTGCTCGCCTCGACGTCCTCGCCGCACCCGATCGTCGGCTTCGAGGAGCTCGAGCTCGTGATGGGCCAGCGCGCGGGGCGGCCCTTGCTGCTGATCGACATCGCCGTGCCGCGCGACGTCGAGCCCGCCTGCGCCGAGCTGGACGGGGTCACGCTGCTCGACATCGATGACCTGCAAGCTGTCGTCGCACGCAACCTCTCCTCCCGCGCCGCCGACATTCCCCGCGCGGAAGCGCTCGTCGCGGAGGAGATCGAGCGCTTTGCCGAGTGGCTCGGGCAACTCGACGTGCGCCCGACGATCAGCGCCCTTCGCGCACGTGGCGAGCAGATCGTGACGCAGCTGCTCGCCGACAACGCCGGGCGCTGGGAGTCCGCCTCGCAGGCGGACATCGAACGCATCGAGGCGCTCGCGCGCGCCGTGGCGACGCGCTTGCTGCACGAGCCGACGCTGCGTCTCAAGTCGCTCGAGCAGGGGCACGGTCACCGGACCGTCGAGCTGCTGCGCGATCTCTTCGCGCTCGACGGTGACGAGAAGGTCGTGGAAGAGCCGGTCGCAGAACGGCAGCAGGGGGACAACGTGCGCCCGCTGCGCGCCAACAAGCGCGCGTGAGCGCGGACGCCGGGCCGGCGCTGAGGCTCGGGACGCGCGGAAGCCCCCTCGCCATCGCGCAGGCGGGAAGCGTCGCCGACGCCATGCCGGGAGCGGTCGAGCTCGTGCCGATCACCACGAGCGGCGATCGCGGGACCGGTCCGGACGACAAGCGCCGCTGGGTCGACCGGATCGACGATGCGTTGCTCTCGCGCGAGATCGATCTGGCGGTGCACTCCGCGAAGGACGTGCCCGGAGTCCTCGCCGCGGGTCTCGAGCTGGTCGGATGCCCCACTCGAGCCGATGCACTCGACTGCCTGTGTGGAGCAAGCTCGCTGGCCGGCCTGGCGAGCGGCGCGCGCGTGGGCACGAGCAGCCTGCGGCGCCGCGCGCAGCTGCTCGCGCTGCGCCCCGACATCGCGGTCGTGCCACTCAGCGGCAACGTCGACACGCGGCTGCGCAAGCTCGAGCAGGGCGAGTTCGAGGCGATCGTGCTCGCGCGCGCTGGGCTCGAGCGCCTCGGGCGCCGAGTCGGGATCCCACTGCCCGAGCTCGTCCCCGCAGTAGGGCAGGGCGCACTCGCCGTCGAGGCGCGCATCGGTGACGAGCGCGTGGCGGCAGCGCTCGCGCCGTTGCGTGACAGCGCCACCGAGCGCGAGGTGCACGCCGAACGCGCGCTTGCCGGCGCGCTCGGCGCGAGCTGTGAGACACCGATCGGCATACACGCGCGGACGCTCGCAGACGGGTCGCTCGAAATCGCCGTGTTCATCGGCGAGCCCGACGGTTCGGACTGGATTCGCGACCGGCTCTGGGGAACCGACGCCGATCAGCTCGTAGCCGAGCTGGCCAAGCGCCTGCGCAGCGTCGGTGCACTGGAGCTCTTGTGAGGAGCGCTGGGCGCGTGTACCTCGTCGGCGCGGGCCCGGGAGACCCGGGCCTGCTGACCGCGCGTGCGAGCGAGCTGATCGAAGCGGCCGACGTGATCCTCTACGACCGGCTGATCCCGCCGGAAGCGCTCGCCGGGGCGCGCGCGGACGCCGAGGTGCGATACGTGGGCAAGGAAGGAGGCGGGGCGTCGGTCGATCAGGCGGAGATCGCGCGGCTGCTGCTCGAGCATGCTCGAGCCGGAAGGCTCGTCGTCCGGCTCAAGGGCGGCGATCCGTTCGTCTTCGGTCGCGGCGGCGAGGAGGCGCTCGCGCTGCGCGCGGCGGGAATCGACTTCGAGGTCGTTCCGGGGGTCACGGCGGGAGTCGCGGCGGCGGCATACGCCGGGATCCCGGTCACCCATCGCGGGCTCGCGAGCGCGGTCGCATTCGTCACCGCGCACGAGGATCCCGCCAAGGACGAGACGATCGACTGGGGCGCGCTCGCCGCCTTCCCGGGAACGCTCGTCTTCTACATGGGAGTGCGCCAGCTGCCGCGCGTAACCCAGCGGCTCATCGCGGGCGGGCGCAACCCCGACGAGCCGGCGGCGGTGATCGAGCACGGCACATATCCCGACCAGCGAACCGTGCTCGCGACGCTCGCGACGATCGCCGGCGCCGCGAGCGCTCAGGACGTGCGCGCCCCCGCGCTGACGGTGAGCGGCGCCGTGGCCGGACTCGCGGAGGATCTCGCCTGGCTTCGCGCCGCGCCGCTCGCCGGGCGAACCGTCGCGATCACGCGCGCGCGGGCGCAAGCGAGCGGGCTCGCGAGTCAGCTTCGCGCGCTCGGCGCTCGTGTCAGCGAGCTGCCGGCGATCCGGATCGTCCCGCGCCCGCTGGTCGTCCCGGAGCTCGGTGACTTCGACCTGCTGTGCCTGACCAGCACGAACGGCGTCCAACTGCTGTTTGAGCGCCTCGCCGAGCAGGGCCGCGACGCGCGCGCACTCGCCGGGCCGCGGATCGCGGCAATCGGCGCCGGCACGGCTGCTGCGCTCGCCGCGCACGGGATCCTCGCCGACGTGGTTCCCGACCGGTTCGTCGCCGAGGGTCTGCTCGAAGCGCTCGCCGGCGGTCCGCCGGTGCGCCGCTGCATCCTCGCTCGCGCGGCGAGCGCCCGCGACACGCTCGTCGCCGGGCTGCGCGCGCGCGGCGCCGAGGTCGAGGTCCTGACGCTCTACGACACCGTCGCCGAGCCCCTCGACGAGGCGGGCGCTACGGCGCTCGCCGGCGCCGACTACGTCACGTTCACGTCCTCCTCCACGGTGCGCTTCCTGCTCGAGCAGGCGCGCCCGAGCCCGCGGGCGAGGCTCGTCTCGATCGGGCCGGTCACGAGCGCCGCGCTACGCGCGGAGGGCCTCGAGCCCCACGTCGAAGCCACACGGCACGACATCCCCGGCCTCCTCGACGCGCTCCTCGCGGACGCGGTGACTCGCACGTGAGCGGGCCGGTCATCACGTTCCTGTCCGACTACGGTCTCGCGGACGAGTTCGTCGGCGTCTGCCACGCGGTGATCGCGCGGCGCGCGCCCGACGCCCGCGTCATTGACCTCACGCACGCGATCGCGCGCCACGACGTCCGTGCGGGGGCGCTTGCGCTACGGGCGGCGCTGCCCTACTGCCCGTCCGGGACCGTTCATCTCGCCGTCGTCGATCCCGGCGTCGGCGGCGCGCGGCGCGCACTCGCGTTGCGCGCTCACGAGGACGATCGTGTCCTGATCGGCCCCGACAACGGGCTGCTGTGGCCGGCCGCACAGGCGCTCGGCGGTGTCAGCGAGGCATACGACATCGGTGGCTCGGCGGAGCGAATCGAGCCGATGTCACAGACCTTCCACGGCCGCGACCTCTTTGCGCCGGTGGCTGGCGCGGTCTGCGCCGGAATCCCGCTAAGCGAGCTCGGGAGCCCGATCACGCCGGGTCAGGTCGTGGTGCTCGATCTGCCGCAGCCGCGCTGGGACGGGCTCACGGTGACGGCGCACGTACTGTCGATCGATGTATTCGGGAACGTCGCGCTGGACGTCACCCCGGCCGCCGTCAGCGAGCGGTCGGAGCTCGAAATCGCCGGACTGATCGTCCCGCTCGTCGCGACCTTCGACGCCGTTGCAGCCGGCGAGCTCCTCGCCTACGTCGATGCGCGCGGAGCATTGGCGCTCGCCGTGAACAGCGGCTCCGCGGCGGAGCGACTCGGTCTGCGCGTCGATGACGAGCTGGCCCTTGGGGAGCAGCGATGAGCCTCGGCAGGCCGCGCGTGCACCACCGCCGGACCGGCTCGACGAACGATGAAGCCCGGACTCTGGCGCTGGGCGGCGCGCCGCATGGTGCCCTTGTGACCGCGAGCGAGCAGATCGCCGGGCGCGGCCGCGACGGTCGTCGCTGGGCGGCGCCGCCGGGCAGCGCGCTGCTCTGCTCACTCGTCCTGCGCGACCCGCCCGAGCTGCTCTCGCTGCGCGCGGGAGTCGCGGTCGCCGAGGCGCTCGACGAGCGCGCGCGGCTGAAGTGGCCGAACGACGTGCTGATCGATGGCCGCAAGGTCGCGGGGATCCTTGTCGAAGCGAGACCGCGCGAGCGCTGGGCGGTGCTCGGGATTGGCGTCAACGTCGCGGTCGAGCTCGCGCAGCTGCCGAGCGAGCTGCACGCGAGCGCCGGGACGCTGGGCCTCGGGCGGTCGGCGATCGAGCCGCTCCTCGGCGCGGTCTTGAGCGCGCTCGAGCGCCGGCTCGGCGATCGCGTCGAGCAGGTGCTCGACGCGTGGCGCTCACGCGATGCGCTGTACGGACTGACCGTCGCCTGGAGCGGTGGTGAGGGAACCGCGCGCGGGGTCGACGAGCAAGGGCGGTTGCTCGTCGAGCTCGCCGGTGCCGTGCATGCGCTCGACGCCGGCGAGGTGCACCTGCGCTAGTCGAGGACCGGCGCCTCGCCGACGCTCGGCGGTCGCTCGGGCACGACGGACTCCGGCGCCGCGCCGTTGACGCTGACCGGTCCAACGAGCTGGGACGTGCGGTTCGCGACCGGCTCGCCAACGCCGCGCCGACGCCGGCGCTTGCCGCGGCCGCGACGCTTCGGGAAGTTGCGCAGCAGCTCGCGCGCGAGCGCCGGCGGCTTGCGCGCCATCCGCGTGCGCGCGGCGCGCAGGACCTCCTCGGCCTCGGGCGTGTGCGCGAGCGCGGCGGCGAGCAGTGCCGCGGCGAGGCGGCGATCCTGCTTGCGCGATGCGTGGACCAGACGGCGCGCGTTGCGCGCGTGCGCGGCGCCGGAGGAGTTGACGAGCAGGCCGAGTAGGCGCTTGGTCTCCGGCCAGCGCTGGACCGCGTACTCCTCGTGGACCTCGCGCGTGTACTCGGCAATACGCCAGATCCATGCATTCGCCTGGTCGCGGCGGCCGATCCGCTTGTCGACCATCGCCTGGAGCATGATCTTCGCGCCCTCGCGGCGCTCCTCGCGGTTCCAGGTGCCGATGATGTCGATCGCGGTGTCGAAGGCGTCGGGATCGCGCACGGCAGCGATCTCGGCAAGCGCCTTGAGGCGTAGCTGCGGGTTGCGGTTGCGCTGAACCGCGGTGATCAGGAAACGCCGGCGCAGCTCGCCGTCGCGATCGAAGTGGAGCATTGCGCGGGCACGGCGCCAGCCATTGGGCTGAACGCGGGCGCCGGCGAGCGCGGCCCAGACGTGCTGCTCGCCGTAGTCGAGGTGCTCGACCGCGATCCGCCAGAGCTCGCGCTCGAAGACTTCGGCGCGACGCTCCGGCTCGGCGCAGACCGGCAGGACGCGGCGCTCGACGCGGACGCGACGCCCGCGGCCGCGGCGCACCGGACCAACGACGATCGCGCCGCCACGGTAGACGTCGCGGTCGAGCAGCGAGTGCAGCGTCACGACCGGGTCGTCGTGCTTGGTCGCGGGGTGGACGAAGTCGACGACGAGGCCCGCTTCCTTGCCTGGATGGCGGCGCGTGACGCGCCCGACGCGCTGCTGGTAGATGCGCTTCGAAGCGGTTGGCGCGAGATGGATGCAGACGGTGGCGCGCGGCGAGTTCCAGCCCTCGGCGAGCAGCTGCGCATTGATCAGGACGTCAATGTCACCGCGCTCGTAGCGTGCGAGGATCGTCGCGAGCTCGCGCTTGGGCGTCTCGCCGGAGACGGCCTGCGCCTTCAGTCCCTCGTTGCGGAAGGCTTCCGCGAGGTTGTATGCGTGGCGGACTCCGGCGGCGTAGACGACGCCGGGAACGCCGTTGAAGCGCGTCCTGTAGAGGCTCGCGACGGCGACGTTGAACGGCGTCTGGTCGAGCAGTTCGGCGAGCATCTCCTGGTCGAACTCGGTGTCCACCTCACCGCGGCGCAGCGGCACCTTGGCGATCGTGCGGACGCCCGGGCCGGGCGGGATGCGCACGCAGCGAAGCGGCGAGATCACGCCGCGGCGCGCCGCCTGCGCGAGATCGAAACGGGAGGTCTGGGTCGGGAAGAGGTCGGTTACGTGGCGCGCGATGAGGGCGCCGGTCGCCGTCATGCCGATGAATACCGGGCCCGTCCAGTTGCGGATCGCCGCGGAAGTCTTCTCGCCGAGCGCGGTGTGCGCCTCGTCGCAGATGACGATCGAGTAGGCGTTCGAAATGTGGCCGGCGTTGCGAACGAACCACTGGTAGGTCTCGACGGTGACCGGGCCGTTCGGGCCGTCCTCGCCCAGCAGGAGCGGGCGCGAGATGCGCTTCTTGTAGCCCCGGTCGCGTAGCTCGCCGAGGAACTGGTCGACGAGGTTGCGCCGATGGGTGAGGATCAGGATGCCACCCGTGCGCGACGCCTCGACAAAGCCGAGCGCCGCGACTGTCTTGCCCGCCCCAGTCGCGTGCTCGAACCAGAAGCGCTTCGCCGCATTCGGGTCCTCGGGCTGCTCGGCGAGCTGCTCCTCGTCCGCGGGGATGTCGGCATCGTCGGTCTCCTCGTCCCAGTCGGCGAGCGGCGCCTCGGCCTCGGCGCGATCGAGCTCGGCCTCCAGCTCTGCGGCGACGTCGTCCTCATCCTCGTCCTCGTCCTCGTCAACCTCGGCGGGAGCGCGCGCGAACTCGTCGTCGTCCTCGTCCTCATCGTCGCCCAGCTCCTCGTCGTCCTCGTCTTCCTCCTCTTGCTCGGGCGCGTCCGGCGACTCCTCGCCGGCGCTCCCCAGGAGCGGAGCGTCCTGCTCGCCCGCGTCCTCGACTCCCAGGATCTGGGCGTCGGCCAGCAGGTCGTGGACGGCGGCCCCGTTCTGCTTGCCGTTGGCGTAGCGGGCAAGCGCCTCGGCGAGGAGGGCTGTGAGCGTTCCCGAGAGGGCATCGACCTGGTGAGCCGAGAGGAGCGTCTTGTCGGCGAGCTTCGGCTCGTCCTCGGAAAGCACGCGTTCGAGCCCGAGCAGCAGCGAGAAGTCGCGCCGCCAAGCCGGCGATGGAACCGTCAGGCCGGCGTCGAGCTCGGCGAGCGCCTGGTCGAGCGCGCGCCGGCGGGGCGTGCCGGGGGCCAGGGCGAGCGCTGGGTCCTCACCCGGGTGCGCGAACGGC
The DNA here is from genome assembly GCA_003138355.1 of Solirubrobacterales bacterium. Classification (GTDB taxonomy): domain Bacteria; phylum Actinomycetota; class Thermoleophilia; order Solirubrobacterales; family Solirubrobacteraceae; genus Palsa-513. Next base: position 77,249 of record PLFX01000026.1, on the reverse strand, counting down.
TCGCGCGTGAACTTCTCAGCGCGTGCGAAATCGGCATCGCCTGGGTGGGCGACTGTGACAGCCACTGAAATGGGGTCGGCCATGACTGGCTCTAGCTGGTTGAGAGGGGCGTCGCTAAGGCGATCGTTACTACTCGGCGTTCCGGCGTTTGGCCGGTCGCGGTGGATGCCGAACAGACAGGCGTCCTCGTTGCATCATGGAAGATAGCGCACGTGGAATACAGAATCGTGGCCGGCACAGTCGTCGCAGCGCCGCTGCCGACGGGCGAAGCAGGCCCGGCCCTGCGCGCATCGCGTGCTTGCCCGCGCTCGTATGCCTGAGATTCGCGTCGATCCGTTGAGTGGCCTGCGGACGATTATCGCGCCGGCGCGCGCCGAGCGCCCGTTCGCGTACTCGGATCCGCTCGTGATCGACACCGCACCCGATCCGTTCGCAATCGGCAACGAATCGCAGACTCCGCCGGAGCTCTACTCCGTTCGCGAGGTGTCCGGGGATCCGGACAGCTGGCGCGTGCGCGTCTTCGACAATCTCTACCCGGCGCTCCAGGATGGTCTGCCCGAACCCGAACGAGACGCCAAGCCGGATCTCTTCACGACAGTGCCCGCGCGGGGCGCGCACGAGGTGATCGTGAACTCGCGCCGGCCGGTCGATTCAATCGGCGAGCTCGACGCGGACGAGCTCGTGGAGGCAGTCGAGACCTGGCGTCTGCGGATGCGCGAGCATGCCGCCGCGGCGTGCCTTCATCTCAGCGTCAACGAGGGCCACGGCGGCGGTGCGTCGATCCCCCATACGCACGCCCAGCTCTATGCGCTCGACTTCGTGCCGGCCCTGATCGCGCGTGAGCGCGAGCGCTTCGCGGCCTACGCAACGCGGACGATGGGCGCCAACCTGCTCGCCGACCTGGTGGCGGAGGAGGTGCGCCGGCGCGAGCGCGTCGTCGCGATCGATGATGAAGCGGTGCTGCTCACGCCCTTCGCTTCCTGGCTTCCCTACCAGCTGCTGCTTGCGCCGCGCAGGCCTCGTCCGCGCTTCGAGGACGAAGGCCCGACGGGCACGCGCCTGCTGCACGACGGGCTGGGCCGGCTCGCGCGAGCGCACGGCGCGCGAGTGCCGCTCAACCTGTGGGTGCGGACGGCACCGCGTGGCGCCGAGCACTTCTGCTGGCGCATCGACATCGTTCCGAGGCTCTCGGGCCTCGCCGGCCTCGAGCTCGGGACGGGGCTTCACCTGAACAGCATCGCGCCCGAGCGCGCGGCCGCCGAGCTGCGATCGGCGTGAGAGCGCTCGTCCAGCGGGTATCGCGGGCGTCGGTCAGCGTCGACGGCGAGCTCGTCGCGTCGATCGGCGCCGGGCTGCTCGTCCTGGTCGGCGTCACCCACGACGACGACCGCGCGATCGCGAGGCGCCTCGCCGAGAAGGTGCGGGCGTTGCGGATCTTCCCCGACGCGCAGGGCAGGATGAACGAGCCGCTCGGTGCGCGCGAGGTCCTCTGCGTCAGCCAGTTCACGCTGTACGGCGATGCGCGCAAGGGCACGCGGCCGAGCTTCGTTGCCGCCGCGGAACCCGAGCTTGCGCGCTCGCTCTACGAGGAGTTCTGCGATCTTCTCGACGCGGCCCGCGGCCGATTCGGCGCGATGATGGAGGTCGAGCTTGTCAACGACGGACCGGTGACGCTGATGCTCGAGCTCGAGCGTCCGCGCACCACCGCCCAGTAACCTCCGCTGCAAATGGCGGCGAGCGAGCTCCGCGGCGGCATCGATCTCGGAGGCACCAAGATCGAGGCGATCGTCGTCGATGCGACCCACAATGTGCTCGCCAGTGCGCGATCGCCTACGCCGACCACGGGCGGCCCCGCAGATGTGGCGGCGGCGATGGCCGCGGCGATGCAGAAGGCCGCGACGGCCGCGGGCGTGGAGCCGCACGAGCTGACCGGTGTCGGCGTCGGCTCGCCCGGGCAGGTCGACCGTCAGGCCGGCACGGTCACAGGCGCGCGCAACCTCCCTGGGTGGGAGGGCACGTTCCCGCTCGCGGCGAAGCTCGAGGCGCTCCTCCGCGTACCGGTCGGGCTTGGCAACGACGTCCAGGTCGCTACGAGCGCCGAGCTCGAGCTCGGCGCGGGACTGCCGTATGAGAATCTGATCGGGGTGTTCTGGGGCACCGGCGTCGGTGGCGGGGTCGTGATCGATCGAAAGCTGTGGCTGGGGCGCGGCGGAGCGGGCGAGATCGGCCACATGGTCGTGCGCGAGGGCGGCCGGCGGTGTACCTGTGGACGCGAAGGTTGCGTCGAGGCGTACTCCGGGCGCGGCGCGCTCGAGCTGCGGGCCCGGAAGCTCCACGAGGACGGCGAGCAGACGGTGCTCTTCGAGCTGATGCGCGAGCACGGGCGCGATCGCCTGTCGAGCAGCATCTGGGACCGCGCACTGAAGGCCCACGACAAGGTGGCGCACGAGCTGATCGACAGGGCCGTTGCGGCGCTCGGAGCCGGGATCGCCTCGGCGATCAATCTGCTGGACCTCGAGGCCGTCATCATCGGCGGCGGCCTCGGACTACGGCTGGGTCAGCCCTACGTCGAGCGCATCGCAAACGCGATGCAGCCACACCTCTTCGCCGATGAGCGGCCACCGCGCGTACACCTGGCGGCGCTCGGCGATCTCGGCGGGGCAATCGGCGCCGCGCTCGTCGCCCCACCGGCGGCGACCCGTACAGCCGGAACGGCCGGTGGCTGACCGCGATCCTGTCCCGCTGATGGCGGACGAAGCGAATCGACCACCGCGTCCACCACACCCACCGCTCGGCCGGGACAAGCGCGGCTGGCAGGTTTCGCCCGCGCCCGACGGACGCGGCGCGCCGCCGACACAACCGCGGTCGCCGCATCGCAGCCGCTGGTTTCTGTGGTTCGTGCTCGGACTGCTCGCGCTCAACTGGCTCTCATTGCTCCTCGCCGCGCCATCCGGTCAACCGCGCGTCACGATCCCGTTCAGCACTTTCCTCGGCGACCTGCACGCCGGTGAGGTCCGCTCGATCAGCACCGCCGCCGACTCGGTTCAGGGCGACTTCAAGCACAAGCTCCGTTACCCGCCGTCCTCGAAGACGGCGACCGCAACCACGCTCTTCGCGACCCAGGTTCCGGCGTTCTGGAGCGATGCCCAGCTCACCGCCCAGCTCGAGGCTCAGAACGTCGAGGTCAAGGCGAGCACGAGCGGGCAGTCGGTCCTCGTCGAGCTGCTGCTCGGCTTCGGACCGACGATCCTCTTCGTCGGCCTCTTGATCTGGGGCTTTCGCGCGATGTCGCGGGCCGGCGGCGGGATGGGCGCGCTCGGCGCCTTCGGCCGCTCGCGCGCACGCCTCGTCGATGCTCAGAGCATCCCCGTCACGTTCGCTGACGTGGCAGGCATCGACGAGGCCAAATCCGAGCTGTCGGAGATCGTCGACTTTCTGCGCGATCCGACGCGCTACACGCGCCTCGGCGGGCGGATGCCGCACGGCGTGCTCCTCTCGGGCCCGCCCGGAACAGGTCGCGCGTGCGCGACCTGTTCACGCAGGCCCGCGCAGCGCAGCCCTCGATCATCTTCATCGACGAGCTCGACGCGATCGGCCGATCGCGCCAGGGATCGGTCTCGGTGACGGGCGCCAACGACGAGCGCGAGCAGACGCTCGACCAGATCCTCACCGAGCTCGACGGCTTCGAAGGCAACGAGGCCGTCGTCGTGCTCGCGGCGACCAACCGGCCCGACGTGCTCGACCCGGCGTTGCTGCGCGCCGGGCGCTTCGACCGGCGTGTCGCCGTCCAGCCGCCCGACCGCACCGGCCGCGGGCTGATCCTCGATGTCCACACGAAGGGGATCCCGCTCGGCAAGACCGTCGATCTCGACGAGATCGCGGCCGCAACCCCCGGCATGGTCGGCGCCGATCTCGCGAACCTCTGCAACGAGGCAGCGCTGCTCGGCGCGCGGCGCAACCACGACGCGGTCGAGCTGGCGGACTTCACGGACTCGCTCGAAAAGCTCATGCTCGGTGCGCCGCGCGGGATCCTGCTGACGCCGGCCGACCGCGAGCGCACCGCATACCACGAGTCGGGTCACGCGCTGATCGGGATGCTCACGCCCGGTGCAGACCCGGTTCGCAAGGTTTCGATCATCCCGCGCGGGCTGGCGCTCGGCGTGACCCTGTCGACCCCCGACAGCGACCGCGTCAGCTACTCCCGCGAGGAGCTGCACGCGAAGATCCTCGTCGCGCTCGGCGGGCGCGCAGCCGAGGAAGTCGTCTACGACACCTACACGACCGGCGCCGAGTCCGATATCCAGCAGCTCACGCAGATCGCGCGTCAGATGGTCGGCCGCTGGGGGATGAGCGAGCGGATCGGGCCGGTCGCGGTGCTCCCCAGCGACGGCGACGGCCTGTGGCTGCCGGGCGCGAGCGAGACCTCCGCCGATACACAGCGGGTCGTCGACGAGGAGGTGCACAACCTCGTGGAGGACGCGCACAAGGACGCGACCGAGCTACTGCGCGCGCACCGCGACCAGCTCGAGTCGCTCGCGCAGGCGCTGTTGAAAGCGGAGACGCTCGACATGATCGACGCCTACACCGCCGCTGGGCTTACCACCCAGATGCCCGAGCCCGAGCCAAACGCGGTCGCGTAGGCGACCGCGTATCCTCCGCGCCTGCAATGCCACCCACCGGCGAGATCGTCCCGCGCTACGTCGCCGAACCGCCGCAGGGTCCGACCCCGCACGGTCGCTTCGCCGACCGCTTGCGCGCCGAGTTCCTCGATGCGGTGCAGCGGCTCGACGGGATCGGCGAACCCGGCGTCCTGTCCTTCTTCCCCGATCGCTCCTGGCACGGCTATACATACGTGCCGGTCACCGCGGCGAGCGCGGACGGTCTCGAGGTCTACGGGTACGTGATGTACTCGGTTCCCTCCGACGGCGCCGAGCCGACCGACTTCGCTGCCTACGCGGACTACACCGACGAGACCGCCGATACCAACCCCGATTGGCAGATCGATCTGTGCGACGAGGTGATCGGGGGCTGGCGTGGTGTCACCGGCGCCAGCGCCTCGATGACCCTCGTGTGGGGCCGCACGCTCGTCGCCGGCGGCAGCGTCGCGACAGCCGAGCTCGGCGAGCTCACCGTCGACGAGTGCGGGCTGTCCGGGGACCGCTTCACGCTGCTCGCGCCCGACGACTTCGACGGGAAGCTGCTGGAGATCCGCCTCTACGACGCCGCCGGCAGCGAGCTCGCGCGCGAGTCGCTGTACGAGGACGACGCAAAGGCGTGACATCCTGAGGGCCGCGCCCTCGTAGTCCAATGGACAAGACGGCCGCCTCCTAAGCGGCAAATCCAGGTTCGACTCCTGGCGGGGGCACACGTCGGGCCGATCCCGCCGAAGGCGGGATCGCCCTCCGTTGGCTTCAAGCGGGCGTGCTTTGCCAGATTGGGCGGAAGACGTTCATCGCGGGCGGTCGGGGTAGACGTCGTCGATCGTCGTCAGAACGCTGTACGGTGCGTCGGTCGCTGCCTCGATCGCCTCGCGGCCCCCCATCAAACGGTCGAGGATCGTCACGACGCCGCAGATCGTGTGGCCCTCGGCGCGCAGCGCCTCGATTGCCGCGATCGTCGAGCCGCCGGTCGAGACGACATCCTCGACGACCATGCAGCGGTCCGACAGGAGGAGCGGCGGGCCCTCGATGCGGCGGCTGAGACCGTGCTCCTTGACGTCTTTGCGAACAAAGAACGCTTTGCATTCGGCACCGCCCGCGAGGGCCGCGCAGGCGGGAGCGTCGGCGCCCATCGTCATGCCGCCGACCGCGGTCGCGCCCCAATCGCGCGCCTGGGCGGCTAGCAGCTCGGCGAGCGCGGCGAAGCCCGCGGGGAGCAGGATCGCTCGCTTCGCGTCGATGTAGTAGGACGCGCGCCGCCCGCTCGTCAGGACGACGTCGCCGATCACGAGCGCGTGCTCGCGCAACTCGGCGATCAGGGCCTCGCGCGCGCTCATACGAGCTGCTCGTGCAGGCCGCGTTGGGCGACGGCGATCAGTGCCGCGCCGAGCGCGAGCGAGCCGGCGAAGACGCCGCAGAAGGCCGCGAAGCTCCAGCCGGCGGTGACGACGAGTGCGACCGAGTTGTTGAACGCATGCATCACGATTCCCGGGTAGACCGAGCCCGTGAGCTGGCGGATGGCGCAGAGGATCACCCCGAGAACGGCGAGCGGGACGAGATCGACGGCCGGCGCGGAGCCTACGTGGACCGCGCCGAACAGGATGCCGGTGAGCAGTGCCGCGACGATCGGCCCGCGCCAGTTGCGCAGCGCGCCGAAGATGAAGCCGCGGAACAGGAACTCCTCGCAGAATGGCGCGATCACGACGAGGACCAGCACGGAGCCGAGGACACCCCAGGCGCCGGCCTGCGTCGCGCCGACGTCCTTGACGAGGTACTTCTCGTTTGCGCTCGTGTTCACGATCGCGGTCCAGGCCGCCGCCAGAGCGAGGAACGCGACGTAGCCGATGACGATCGCGAGCAGTGCGCGGCGGACCCCGACGAGCGGGCGGCGCAGGCCGAACTCGGCCGGGATCGGACGCCCGCGCCAGGAGGCGAGCCAGAGCGCCACGAGGACGAAGCACGCCTCGCCGAGCGCCGTCGCGACATCGGTGATCGCCGGCGGCGGGTTGTTCGCCTGGGCTTGCGTGACGTGCCCGCCGAGCCCGACGAGAAGAACCACCAGGCCGACGACGGTCTCTGCGACGAGGGCGACGACGAGTGCGAGCGGCGCGTACCAGGGGTTCCAGTTGTTGGCGTCGCTCACGCTTCGCGCAGACTAGCGAGTGTTCTGGTGCCGGCCGGCGCCTGGGCGCGCCCCGCGTCGCGGACGAGCAGCCACGGCTCGATCCCCGCCGCGCGGGCGCCTGCGACGTCCTCCTCGACGCTGTCGCCGATGTGCACCGCCTCCTCCGCCGCGACGCCGGCAAGCTCGAGCGCGGCGACGAAGGTCGCAGGATCGGGCTTCGAGCGCCCGACCTCGGCCGAGCATACGACGCCGTCGAGCAGCACGTCGAGACGAGTCCGGCGCAGCACATCGTGCAGGGACACGTCCCAGTTGCTCACGACGATGACGCGCAGACCGCTAGCCCGCCACGTCCGCAGCGCCGGCACGGTGTCGGCATAAGGCTCGAAGTGCAGCGCGTCGAGCAGCGTCGGGATCAGATCCTCGACGGGCAGATCGAGCGCGAGCTCGGCCCGCAGGATCTCGGCGCACTCGCGGCGCAGGGCTTCGAGGCTTGTGCCGTCGGCGGCGCGGATGCAGTGCGCGCGGTAATAGCCCATCTCGACGAGCATCGCGCGGTGCGCGTCCGCGAGGCTCACCTCGACGCCGTTGCGCCGGTGCAGGAGCTCGCGCAGCGCCGGCCAGGGTTCCCGCAACCGGATCAGCGTCCCGAGCGCGTCGAGGAAGACAGCGCGACGCGACGAAAAGATCAGATCGTGCATCGCGGGCGATCATGCCAGCGCAGGATCGCCTGCGAAGCGGCGCGGATCGCTGTGCAAGAATCGACCATCGTCGGGCGGAATCGCAAATGACCTCGCACGAACGACAGCGCCGCCGTCGCAGGCGCAGCAGCGGAACGGGCCGGCTGGCCCTGATCTTCGGCTTGGGAGCGATCGCCGTGGCGCTCGGTGCCGTCGGACTCGCCGTCGGCTACGTCGCGTCAGTGGCGAACGGGACTCCCGCGTTCAACAAGCTGAAGCCGGTCGAGCAGGTGACGAGCTCGGTCATCTACGCCGCAAACGGCGAGGAGCTCGGGATCATCCCCGCCAACTCCGTGCGAATACCGATCGCCGCCTCGCAGATCCCGCCGATCATGCAGGAAGCGATCATCGCGATCGAGGACCAGCGCTTCTACCAGACCGGCGCGATCGACCTGCCGTCGATCATCCGCGCCGCGGTCGCCGACCTCGTGACGGGCAAGCCCGTGCAGGGCGCCTCGACGATCGCGATGCAGCTCGCCGACCTCCTCTACCTCGGCCATCAGGAGAGCTTCGAGAGAAAGGTGAAGGAGGCGGTGATCGCCGAGCGGCTCGCGCAGCACATGTCCAAGCAAGCGATCCTCACGGCCTACCTCAACAACACGCCGTACGGAACCGTGGACGGGCAGCAAGCGCTGGGCGTGCAAGCCGCCGCCGAGCTGTACTTCGACGAGCCAGCTTCGAAGCTCACGCTCGACCAGGCCGCGCTGCTCGCCGGCCTGCCGCAGGCTCCCTCCGAATACGACCCGCTGCAGTACCCGCTGGCCGCGATCCAGCGCCGCAACGAAGTACTGACGAAGCTGGCGGAGCTCGGATACATCAGTGCGGCGCGCGCGAAGGCGGCCGAAACGGCGCCGCTGCACCTGCACCGCGGCGGCGGCTTCGCAACGCACAAGGACCCCTACTTCTTCAACTGGATCGTCGCGCAGCTCGAGCACCGCTACGGAGTCCGGGAGGTCCAGGACGGGGGCCTGCGCGTATACACCACGCTCAACCCGTCTATCGAGTACCTGGCGAACGCCGCGATCCGCCGCGTGCTCGTCGCGCCCGGGGACCCGGCGTCGGCGGAGGTGATCGAGGACCCGCACAACGGCCACGTCCTCGCGATGGCGCAGTCCGGGAGCTATCCGCAGAACCAGGTCGACTACGCCACGCAGGCCCACCGCCAGCCCGGCTCGACGTTCAAGGCGATCGTGCTCGCCGACGCGCTCGCGCGCGGGATCGACCCGTTCACGACCGAATATCTCTCGCACACACTCCCGGCCGGCTGGCTCGGCCCCGAGTATCCGACCTACACCGTCTCGATCGACAACGGCGGCAGCCTCAATGCCCCGCTCAACCTCGAGCAGGCGCTCGTCGCCTCCGACAACACGGTCTTCGCGCAGCTCGCCGCCGACCTTGGCGAGAACACGGTCACGGCGATGGCGTATCAGCTGGGCGTGACGACGCACCTCGACAGCTTCCCCGCCGAGGCGCTCGGCGGCCTCACCTACGGCGTGACGCCGCTCGAGATGGCGAACGTCTACTCGACGCTCGCCGACGGCGGCTGGCGCAACAAGCAGATCGCGATCACCAAGGTCGTCTTCCCGAACGGCCGCGTCGACCGCAGCTGGGGCAAGCCCCAGCGCGTCAAGGTCCTCTCGAGCGCCGCAACCGCGGTCGAGCAGCAGATCCTCGAGCAGAACGTGCTCTACGGTACCGCGACGCTGTCGGCGATCGGCTGTCCGAGCGCAGCCAAGACCGGCACGACCTCGAAGCTCGTCGATGCATGGCTCGACGGATTCACTCCGAACCTCACCGCGGTCGTCTGGATGGGCTACCCGCAACGCGACATCTCGATGAACGACGTCCAGGGCCAGCCGCAGTACGGCGGCCTGCTCCCGGCCGAGATCTGGCACGACACAATGGAGACACTCGCGACGCCTCCATGCGCGAAGTTCGCGAGTGCGCCGTCGATGACGTTCGTGCCGTTCAGCGGCCGCTTCCAGGCGCTCGGCTTCGCCAGTTACAAAGCGCCCAGCAAGCACAAGCACCACCAGGGCGGAGGCGCAGGCGGCGGCAACGGCGGCACGACGACCGGGACACCGACGACGACGCCAGCGGGCGGTGGCGGCACGACCACCGGGGGCGCCGGCACGACCACCGGGGGCGCCGGCACGACCACCGGGGGCGCCGGCACGACCCCGCCAGCCGGCGGAGGCACCGCGCCGCCATAGAACGCTCGGCACTGCCCGGCGCCATGCAGTGCGCGCAGGCACGGTTGGGATCGTTTAGGCTGGGCGTGAGTGCCAAAGGAAGACAAGATCGAGTTCGAGGGCGAGGTGGTCGAGGCCCTTCCGAATGCGATGTTTCGCGTGAAGCTCGACAACGACCACATCGTGCTTGGGCACGTGGCGGGCAAGATGCGCCGCTTCCGGATTCGGATCCTGCCGGGCGACCGCGTTCGCGTCGAACTCTCGCCGTACGACCTGGACCGCGCCCGGATCGTCTACCGCCACCGCTGAACGAACGCACCCTGATCGCGGCGATCGCCTCCGCGCTCGAACCACGCGGCGGGCGCATCGTGCGCTGGATCGGGGACGATGCCGCGGTCGTTCGCGCCGACGGCGTCGCGGTCGTCTCCACGGACACGATGGTCGAGACGACGCACTTCCGGCTCGACTGGATGACAGGCGAGCAGATTGGCTGGCGCGCGCTCGCGGGGGCGCTGTCGGACCTCGCCGCAATGGGCGCGCAAAGCGGCGAGGCCTACGTCTCGCTCGGCGTCGCCGAGAGCCTCGGCGCCGACGGAGCGCTGGCGGTGATGCGCGGCGCGGAACGACTCGCCGCCGAAACCGGCACGACGATCGCCGGCGGCGACATAGTCCATTCGCCCACGACGTTCGTCGCGGTCACGGTGGTCGGCTGGGCGACGGACGAGGAGGCGATCGTGGGTCGCGACGGCGCGCGGCCGGGCGACCTCGTTTGCGTTACCGGCCCACTGGGCGGATCGGCGGCCGGGCTTGCCTTGCTCGAAGCTCGCGCGCCGCGTGGAGCGCACGCTGCAGGCTTGATCGAGCGCTACACGGCGCCACAACCGCGCGTCACCGAAGGTCAGGCGCTCGCGGCGGCTGGAGCGCACGCGATGATCGACCTGTCGGACGGCCTCGCGAGCGACGCGGCGATCGTCGCCGAGCAGTCGGGCGTCGCGCTCGAGATCGACCTCGACCGCCTGCCGCTCGCCCCGGGGGTCGAAGCGGTGGCAGCGGCCCTCGGCCTTGACGCCCCGGCTTTTGCCGCGGGCGGGGGTGAAGACTATGAGCTTCTCGCGTGCCTCTCGGCGGAGGCGGTCACGGCCCATACGGTGATCGGCAGGGTGCGGGAAGGGCGCGGCGCGCATTTCCTCGACGCGACCGGCGAACGCGACCTGGCCGGGTATGAGCACCGCTTCGCGGATACGGGTCGTCAGCGCGCCGAAGGCGTCCCGCCCAGCGATCCCGGGCCGGCATAGGTGATCGGTCCACGAGTCGTCAGCCGGAGCTCATCGCGCAGCGCCAGGCGGTTGGAGCGCACCAGCAGGATCGCCGTCGTGAGGACGAGAGCGCCGGCGAGGGAGACCGCGAGGAAGCCGAACAGCCCAAGCTGACCGCTTGCAAGGACCGCAAACCAGGACCAGCTGAAGCGAAGCGGACCGAGGCCCAGGCTCAGCGCCTCGACCGCGAGAACGCCGCCCAGCGGGACCAGGGACAGCGCGAGCCAGGCGAGCACCGCGAGCGGGTGGCGCTCGCGTTCGCGCTCGGCCGTCAACAACGGGAGCCAGAGGACGAGCGGGAGCGCGAGGAGCGCCGCCGTGTAGGGGTTCGCGATCCACAGCGCGAGCGCGAGCACAGTCCCGACGCAAACGACCGCGACAGCGGCGCCAAGGCCGTCGTCGGGCTCCCGCGAAGGCCATTTGATCAGCTTGACGCGGACTAGGCAGGCAACGGCGAAGAAGGCGAGCGTGGCCGCAAGAACCAGCACGCCGCTCGCACCGGGCTCAAGCAGCGCGGGGCTCGCCGGGAGCGTCCCCAGGGCACCGAGCTGCCCGAGCAACTTGCTGAAGAGCAAGCTGGCGCCGACCGGGGCCGCCCAAAGCAAGAGCCAGGCGAGCGAGCGTAAGAGCGGGACACGGCGGCGGCGCGCACGCGCGAAGACGTCGAGCGCCGGCAGCGCGGTCGCGAACAGGAGCGCCGCGACCAACGCGCGGATGCTCCAGCCGCCGAGGCGATCGCCGGAGAGCGTCAGATCCCGCGTCACCCGCGCCTGCGCAGGCGCTCGCTCGAGCGCCGCGAGCGTGCTCGCAATCGCGCGACCGAACGCAGCCAGTCGCGCTTGGCTCACCGGCTCGTCGGCCGCGGGACCGCTTTCGCCGGACTGCTGGGCGAGGACGGCAGGAATCCCGGCGTCGAGCAGCGGAGCCTGGGCGGTCACGCTGAACGGAAGCGCGAACTCGGCAAGCTGATCGAGCACACCGGGGCGGCCAGAGTTCCCGGGCAGCCAGTGCGTGAGCGTCTGCTGGAGCGCGAGCGGCGCGGCCGATCCATCGTTCGAGAACGGGATCTCGAACGGATGGCGCGCTCCGGTGCCGGCGAGATCGCCGAGCACGATCGCCGCAGCGACCTGCCCGCGAAGCGGGGGAACGGTCGTGCCGTCGGTAGAGACGAGCGTGAGCGGGCGCAGATCTCCCCGCGCGGCCAAGTCCCGGGCCAGCTCGAGCAGCGCGGCGGTGCCCGAGAGTGCAGCCGCGCCGGCGCCAGAGCGATCGGCGAGCAGGACGAGCGAGCCCCTCCCAGGCCCAGGTTGGGTTGCGAGAACCGCGCCACCGGCGGTCCGCACGGCATAGCCGTCCCCCGCGAGCCGGGATGCGATCAGCGACCCAAGCGCGCGGTCGGCCGGAGAACCGGTGCGGCGCCTCGGAAAGCGCGCCTCGAGGTGCTCCAGTACGTTGAACGCGCGCGCGCCGTTGAAGCCGGCCGGCGGGATCCCGCTCGTAAGCGGAGCGGGCAAAGGATGAACCGAGAACGCCACGATCGCGAGCATGGCGACGAACGGGATGAGGCTCGCGCGGAAGAGGCGGAGGTCGAGCACTCGCCGCAGCCTAGGGAAGCCGCGCTGAACGGCGCCACGATCTGAGAATCTTTATGCGAGGCACAGATGGCTGAACGCCCCGCACGGATCCTGCTTGCTGACGACGAGCAATCGATCCTCACACTTCTCTCCTACCCGCTGCGCAAGGACGGCTACGACGTCGTGCGCGCGTCGGACGGGCGCGAAGCGCTCGACCGCTTCGCCGAGTCCGATTTCGACCTTGTAGTGCTCGACGTGATGATGCCGCACGTCGACGGGCTCGAGGTGTGCCGAAAGCTGCGCGCGACAAGCTCTGTCCCGATCATCATGTTGACCGCGAAGGGCGAGGAGTTCGACAAGGTCCTCGGGCTCGAGTTGGGCGCCGACGACTACATCACGAAGCCGTTTTCGATGCGCGAGTTCCGTAGTCGCGTAAAGGCGGCGCTGCGGCGCGCCTCGATGCGTGAAGCGGCTGCGGCGACCGCGGCCGAGGAGGGGGCCGAGCCGCTGGTCGCCGGGGAGCTCGCGATCGACTTCGCGAAGCGGACGGTGCGCCTGCGAGGCGAGCTCGTGCGGACGACTTTCGTCGAGTTCGAGATCCTCGCGACGCTCGCACGCCACCCCGGGCGTGTGTATAGCCGCGAGCAGCTGCTGGAGCAGATCTGGGGCGACTACGCCTACCGCGACCCGCGGACGATCGACGTCCACATTCGACATCTGCGCGAGAAGATTGAGCGCGACGCGAAGGAGCCGGAGTACCTGTACACGGTGCGCGGCGTCGGCTACCGCTTCCGGGACGACTGAGATGCGGCCTCGCCGGCGCCGGCGGATCGGGGCGGTGCTCGGCTCGATCCGGACCCGGCTCGCCGTCTTTTTCTTCTTGATCACGCTGATCGCGGTCGCGGTCGTCTACGTCTACGCGGTGCCCTCGCTCCAGTCGCGGCTGCAAACGCAACAGCTGAAGGATCTCGGGACGCTCGCGCGCCGGGGTTTCGTGACGGGAGTTGCGCACGAGCTCCTGGCGGACGCGAACGCGCTGGCCCGCCTGACGCAGCCGAAGATGCCGGTGGCGCCCGAGTTCGAGCCCGGCCATGGACGGCAATGGGAGCGGGCCGAGCGGCGCTACCAAGAGGCCGTGCGGCAGTACGCGCCGAGCGTGCGGGCTTACGACCAGACGAAGAAGGAGTGGGGGGCAAAGGAAACGGCCGCTGTCGCGCAGCTGAACGCGTTCACGGGCGCCTACGCCGACACGCTGTACACCTTCCAGCGCACGTCGAACGGCGGCACGGGGCCCGGGCAGCAGTTCGTCTCGTTTCCCCCCGGGACGCAGCCTTCGGCCGCCGTCCAGGACGCGGCGCAAAGCGCGTTCACCTTCGGCAAGCAGACCTCCCGCGCCGCGAGCTCGAACCTCGGGGTCGTCGCCGTCCCGCTCAAGCAGAACACGACCTCGGTGCTCGTCTACAGCGTCAACTTCACGGACGTTCGCGCGGACGTCACGCTGATCCGTTCCCGGATCCTCGTCGCGGCGGGGATCGCACTCGTGGTGGTCCTGCTGCTCGGGGTGCTCGTCGCGCGGGCGCTGACGGTGCGCGTGCTGCGCCTCGAGCGGGCGGCCCAGCAGGTGGCACAAGGGGACCTCACGGCGCAGTTCGAGGTCGACTCGAACGACGAGCTCGGGCAGCTCGCCGGCGCCCTCGACCACATGCAGCGCCAGTTGCGCCAGCTCGAGGAGGCGCGACGGCGCTTCATCGCAACGGCATCGCACGAGCTGCGAACGCCGATCTTCTCGCTCGGCGGGTTCCTCGAGCTGATCCAAGACGAGGAGCTCGACGAGGAGACGCGGCGCGCGTTCGTCGGGCAGGTGCGCGAGCAGGTGGACCGGCTCGGACGGCTTGCGACGGGCCTACTGGATCTGTCGCGGCTCGAGTCCGGATCCGTCCAGCTCGACCCGACGCCGACCGACGTCGGCGTCCTCTCGCGCGTCGTCGCCGGCGAGTTCATGCCGGCGCTCGCGCTGCACGACTCGAAGCTCGACCTCGAGCTGCCCGAGCTGCCGCTGCGCGCGAACGTCGATCCCGAGCGAGTCGCGCAGCTGCTGCGGATCCTGATCGACAACGCGATCACGCACACGCCGCCCGGCACGCCGCTGACCATCGGTGTGGCCAATGGCGCCGGTACCGTGAAGCTCAGTGTCGCCGACGGCGGCCCCGGAATCCCAAGCGACGTCGTCGGGCGGATCTTCGAGCCGTTCTACACCGCGGAGGGCACGCACGGCGCCGGCCTCGGGCTGGCGATCGCGCGCGAGCTCGCAGAGCGCCTGAGCGGCTCGCTCGAGGTGAGCTCGAGCGACCAGGGCACGGTATTCACGCTGACCTTGGTCGGCGCGCCAACACCAGGCGTTGAGTGATCCGGCCCAGGGCGGCTCACCGGCCAGCGTGAGCGGTCGGCGCCGGATCAGGGTATAAGACGGCCGTGATCGCTCTCGCGCCCTCCAGTCGTACGCTGTGGCCCTTGTGAGCGAACGGCGGCGACTGGTGCTCGTCTCGAACCGCGGTCCCGTGACTTTCGAGGCCGACGGCTCGGCGACTCGCGGAAGCGGCGGGCTCGTGACAGCCCTGACCGGGCTCGCCTCGCACCGCGAGGTGATCTGGGTTGCGTCGGCGATGACCGAGCACGACGCCGCGGCCGCGGAACGCAACGACAACCGGCCGCTCGAGGTCCGCTCGTCCACGGGCGGCAGCTACCTGGTGCGGCTAGTCGAGTCCGACCCGGAGGCCTACGACCGCTTCTACAACATCTTCGCGAACCCGATGCTGTGGTTCATCCAGCACTACCTCTGGGATCTCTCGAACGCGCCGGACATCCGGCGCAACGAGATCGAGGCTTTCGAGTTCGGCTACAACGTCGTCAACGAGGACCTCGCGCGAGCCGTCGTCGAGGAGGTGGCAGACGTCAGCCAGCCGATCGTGATGGTCCACGACTACCACCTCTACACGCTGCCCGAGCTGTTGCGCCGCGCACGCCCGGACGTTTTCCTGCACCACTTCATCCACATTCCGTGGACGCAGCCGGACGCCTGGCGCGTGCTGCCGACGCGGATCCGCCAGGAGCTCTACGCCGGGCTGCTGGCCAACGACATCATCGGGTTCCACACGAACGCCTACCGGGTCAACTTCATGCTCTGTTGCGAGGAGCTCGTCGACGCGGACGTCGACTGGGACCGCAGCGTCGTCACCTGGAATGGACGTGAGGTGTGGGTGCGCGCCTATCCGCTGCCGATCGACCACGCCGCAACGCTCGCCAGCGCCGAGAGCCCACGCGTCGCCCTGTTCGAAGCGGAGCTGCGCAGGCGCCGCCGCGACTTCATGATCCTGCGGGTCGACCGCGCCGACCTCTCCAAGAACGTGCTGCGCGGGTTCACCGCGTACGACATGTTCCTCGAGCAGCATCCTGAGTTCGCCGAGCGGGTCACGTTCGTCGCGCAGCTGATGCCGTCGCGGACGGACGTCCCCGAGTACGCCGAGTACCTGGAGCGGATCGAGGCGCTCGTGGCGGTCGTCAACCACCGTCACGGCACGCCCGACTGGATGCCAATCCAGCTCAAACTCCGCGACGACCTGGACGAGGCGCTCGCCTCCTACAAGCACTACGACGTGCTGCTCGTCAACGCGATGTTCGACGGCATGAATCTCGTGGCGAAAGAAGGTCCGCTCTTGAACGAGAACGCCGGGGTCTCGATCCTCTCGGAGAACACCGGCGCTCATGACGAGCTCGGCGAGTTCGCGCTCTCGGTCAATCCGTTCGACATCCAGGAGCTCGCCGACTCGATCCACGCCGCTTTGACGATGGACCGCGCCGAGCGCGCGCGCCGGCTCGCGGGGCTGAAGGCGATCGTCACGGCGCGCGACCCGGGCGACTGGATCGACGAGCAGCTCGCGGACATCGACGCGAAGGCCGCGGCGAACGCGACGTAGCGCGCTAGCCGCTTATGCGCGTTGCTACGATGCCCGTTCCCTTGCCCGACGCGCAGACCACATATGACCTCGTGCTGCTGCTCGACCTCTCCGCGACCGACGACGAGCGCGCCAAGGTGCTCGCCGATGTGCGCGCGCAGATCGAGGCGGGCGGGGAGCTCGTTCACGATCAGTCCTGGGGCGAGCGCGCACTCGCCTACCCGATCGACCACAAGGAGCAGGCCCAGTACCACCTGCTGCAGTTCCATGCGCCGGGAGCGGTCGTGGAAGCACTCGAACGCAACCTGCGGATCGCCGACGGAGTGATCCGCCACCGCGTCATCAAGCTTGCCCCAGGGACGCCGGCACCGCCGGAGCACGGGCCGCGAGGCTCGCACAACGCTCCGTCCGCATCGCCCACGGAGAGCGAGCCGATCGCCGCCGCATCCTGAGCGATCCGCGGAAAGAGCGACCTCGATCGCTCTGCCACCACCGATCGGCTCTCTACAGTTGAGTCAAGACAGGCGAACGACTTCAAGGAGCGAGCGAATGGCCGCCAGCAACATCAACGTAGTCGCCATCACAGGCAACCTCACCCGCGATCCGGAGCTGCGCGCGCTGCCGAGCGGCGCATCGGTCTGTGATCTCCGTGTCGCGGTGAACACCCGCCGCAAGAACGGTTCGACCGGCGAGTGGGAGGACAAGCCGAACTACTTCGACGTCAAGGTTTGGGGAGCGCAGGGCGAGAACGCCGCACGCTTCCTCTCCAAGGGTCGCCCGGTCGCGGTCCAGGGCCGGCTCGAGTGGCGCGAGTGGGAGACCCAGGACGGGCAAAAGCGTCAGGCAGTCGATATCATCGCGGACTCCGTCCAGTTTCTCGGCAGCCGCGACGACTCCCAGAACGGGGGCTTCACGGCGACGGCGGCCGGCGGATCGCCGGTCAGCGACGTGCCGATCGACGATCGCGACTTCCAGCCGGCGGCGAGCGCTGTTGGCGTGGGCGACGACGACATCCCCTTCTAGGAGCAGCAACAAGACGCGATGGCAAAGCAGCGAGGAGCAGCCAAGGAGAAGCCGGCCCGGCGCCGTGACAAGCGTGGCGGCGTCACGGGTGGGCGGCGCAAACCCTGCCAGCATTGCCGTGACAAGGTCGAGCAGGTCGACTACAAGGACGTCGCGATGCTGCGCAAGTTCATCTCCGAGAAGGGCAAGATCCGCTCGCGCCGGATCACCGGCGCCTGCCGCCGCCATCAGAACCAGATCGCGCGCGCCGTCAAGCGCGCGCGAGAGCTTGCGCTGCTGCCGTACGTGAACGAGGGCGCAAGCGAGGGCCCGAGCGGCCGCCGCGAGCGCGAACGCTAGGCCGATGCCGCAGGCGATCCTGCTCACGGACGTCGATAACCTCGGCGAGCGCGGCGCGGTGGTAGAGGTCTCGAAGGGCTACCTCCGCAACTACCTCGAGCCACGCAAGCTCGCCCAGCCCGCGACCGCCGGCGCGATCGCCGCCGCAAGCCAGCGGGCGGCGGCGGCCAAGCGCGCTGCCGAGCAGGCCGCCGAACAGGCCCAGGAGACGGCCGCCCTGCTTTCGCGCACGGTGTTGACCATCGCGCAGCAGGCCGGTGACGACGGGCGCCTGTTCGGGTCGGTCACACCCCAGGACATCGTCGACGCGATCGCCGAGGCCCGCGGCTTCAAGCTCGACCGCCGCGGCGTCCAGCTCGAGGAGCCGATCCGCAACGTCGGGACCTACATGGTCGTCGTCGAGATCGTTCCCGACGTGCACGCCACGATCAAGACGATCGTCAGCGCAGCGTAGGGACCCCGGCCCGTCGGCGGCCGTCGCGCCGCACAAGCCCTCTTTTTCGCGCGCGCACCCGGTTGCCTGACGCTGCAATGGGATGAGCACCTCGGCCGCCTCGAGGGCGTTGTCGAGCGCCGCTCAGATCACCCACGCTGAGGGAGTCGCGTCCGCGCGAGGGCCTAGTCTCGAACAAGTGTTCGTGAAGGCTACCTGTCGAGATTATTTGGGCGGCGCGTGCGGTATTCGCGCTGCGCGCGGCGAGGCGGGGACCGTACCGTGACGTCAGTTGTGAGCACGCCCGCCCGCGCAGTCGAGAAGCCGCAGCTCAAGGTCGCGCAGGCGCTCGCCCCCCCGCACAACATCGAGGCCGAGGAGTCGGTGCTCGGCGCGATCCTCTTGTCGGAACGCACGATGTACTCGCTCGTGATCGAGGAGGGACTGCGCGGCGAGGACTTCTACAACCTGCGCAATGAGCTGATCTACGGGGCGATGCTCGGGCTGTACGAGCGGTCCGAGCCGATCGACGTGTTGACGGTAATCGACGCGCTGCGCTCCGCCGGGACGCTCGAGCGCGCCGGCGGGGCCGAGGCGGTCGAGGCGCTTTCGGGGGCGGTGCCGAACGTCGCGAACCTCCGCCACTACGCCCAGATCGTCAAGGAGACGGCGCTGCTGCGGCGCCTGCTCGGTGCCACCTACGAGATCCAGTCGAGCGTGCTCGACAGGCGCGCGCCCGCACGCGAGGTCTGCGAGCGGGCCGAGCGGCTCGTGCTCGAGGTCGCCCACGACGAGAGCCAGCAGGACTTCCGCTCGATCTCCTCAGTGCTCCACCAGGAGCTCGACAAGCTCCACGACCTTTCGCGCGCCGGGACCTCGCTGACCGGCACGCCCTCCGGCTTCGCGGACCTCGACGGGATCACGGGGGGCTTCCAGCCCGGCAACCTGATCGTCATCGCCGCGCGCCCCTCGATGGGCAAGTCCTCGCTCGTCACCTGCATCGCCGAGAACGCGGCAATCAACTTCGGCAAGCCGGTCGCGCTCTTCAGCCTCGAGATGTCCGAGCCCGAGCTCGCACAGCGCTTCATCGCCTCGCAGGCGGGCGTGAAGGGAGACGAGCTGCGCAAGGGCCGCGTCAGCGAGGAGCGCTGGCCGAAGATCGTCAAGGCGAGCTCGCGCCTGGCCTCCGCGCCGTTGTGGGTCGATGACTCCTCGGACATCGGCCTGCTCGAGATCCGCGCGAAGACGCGCCGTCTGCACGCGCAGCACCCCGATGGCCTTGGGCTCGTGATCGTCGACTACCTCCAGCTGCTCCGCGCCGAGACGCGCAGCGAGAATCGCGCCGAGGTGATCGGCCAGATGTCGCGCGGCCTCAAGCTCCTCGCGGGCGAGCTGCGCGTCCCGGTGATCGCCCTCTCCCAGCTCAATCGCGGCGTCGAGGCGCGCACCGACAAACGGCCGCTGCTATCGGATCTACGCGAGTCGGGCGCCGTCGAACAGGACGCCGACGTCGTGATCTTCATCTACCGCGACGACTACTACAACCAGGACTCCGAGCGCCCCGGCGAGGCGGACCTCTTGATCTCAAAGCACCGCAACGGCGCGCTCGGCACCGTGACGCTGACGTTCCTGCCCGAGTACCCGCGCTTCATGTCTTACTCACGCGATTGACCCGCGGAGCGGGTCAATCGCGTGAAGCCGAGCAGCGCTCTGGTGGTTGTTGGCGGCGCGTAACGCCCGCCCGCGCGCCTCACGGCGTGAGCAGCTCGCCCGCGAGCAGGCTGAACATCACTGTGTCGCGCCGGCCGCCGCGGTAGGGGACGTGGCCGCGCAGCACTCCTTCGCGCGTGAAGCCGCAGTGCTCGGCGACGCGCTGGGAGGCCTCGTTGTCGGGCCCGCAGGTCAACTCGAGGCGCGCGATCTCGAGCTTCGCGAACGCGTGGCGCGCGAGCAGGCGCACGGCGTGAGTGGCGATTCCGTGCCCGCGCGCCTCGGGCAGGACCCAGTAGCCGACGGACGCACGTCCGTGGCCGCGTTCGATCGCGTAAAGCGAGCCGCCGCCGATCACCCTCGCCGGACTTGCCGGCTCGACGAAGGCGAAGTGGAGCTCCTCCCCGCGCCGGCGCGCTTCCTCCTGCTCGAGGAAGAAACGGCGCGCCGCCCGCGCCGTGATGCTCGCCTCGTCCGGCCATTCGAATTGATCCACGGATTCGCCGCGCGCGAGCAGTGCCGCCGGGACCTCGAGCTCCGCCCACGGTCGCAGCAGCACGACCTCATCGGCGAGCGGCCGGTCCGGATAGCGCAGCTCTGACACGCCTTGACGATACGACTCGTTGACGCAAACTGGCGTCTTCGCCCGACGACCCCGCCGCCCCGCGCCCTATCCTCGAAGACATGGACAGGCTAGCCGGCAGCCGCGCCCCGCGCTGCGAGTTCGGGCTCTGTGACGGGTCGGGGTTCGTGGTTGACGAGGAGTCCGCGGTCGCGCGGGACTGCCGCTGCCGGCGCTCGCGGATCGCCGCCGCACACGTGCGCGCACTCGAGGCGAGGATCCCGCGGCGCTACCGCGCGATCTCGTTCGAACATTCGGATGTGATCGACATGGACCGGCGCTTCCCGACCCAGGTGCGCGCGGTCCGCTCGTTCGTGCGCGGCATCGAGGAGAACCTCGACAAGGGGCGCGGCCTCTGGTTGACCGGCGGATACGGCACCGGCAAGACCGCCCTCGCGATGATCGTCTCGCGCGCCGCGATCGACGCGGGTCGGTCGGTCGCGATCTACTCGTGCCCGCGACTGCTGAACGTGATCCGCGAGTCGATCGATACCGGCGGCGTGATCGAGTTCCTCGATCGGCTCGCCAACGCAGACCTGCTGCACATCGACGACCTCGGCGCCGAACACCGAACTGACTGGGTGCTCGAGCAGCTGTACACGATCCTCAACGCGCGCTACCAGGACGAGCGCGCGGTCATCGTCACCTCGAACCTCGATCCGCTCGAGCTCGGCGAGCAGCTGGGTGAGCGCATCGTCTCCCGCCTCGAGGGCGCGTGCGAGCTGTTGCCGTTCTACGGCGCCGACGCGCGCCGGGTGGACTACGCGCAGCTGCGGGGGCCGGCCGCGAGCGCGACTGCCGTGTAGCAGGCCTCGCTCGAGCGCCGGATGGTCCGCGCAGCCTAGACTCCTGGTTGTGCCGGGGATCGTGATCGTAGGGGCCCAGTGGGGCGATGAAGGCAAGGGGAAGATCACCGACCTGCTTGCGCAGCAGGCCGATGCCGTCGTGCGCTTTCAGGGCGGTAACAACGCGGGGCATACGATCGTCCGCGACGGCACCGTGTGGAAGTTCCATCTGGTCCCATCGGGGATCCTCTATCCCGGCAAGCGCTGCATCGTCGGCAACGGCGTCGTGATCGACCCGAAGGTGCTGATCGGCGAGATCCACGAGCTGCGCGCTCGGCGGATCGACACGCGCGGCCTGAAGATCTCGGCTAACGCTCACGTGATCATGCCCTACCACCGCCTGCTCGACACGGCTGGCGAGGCGCGACTCGGCAAGCTGCAGATCGGCACGACGAAGCGCGGCATCGGCCCCGCCTACGCGGACAAGGCGTCGCGGCTGGGGATCCGGGTGCAGGACCTACTCGACGAGAAGATCCTCAAGAAGAAGATCGCGACCGCGCTCGAGCCGCACAAGCTCGCGCTGCGTCCGTACGAGCGCGAGCCCGAGCTGGACCTGCACACGATGAACGAGGAGTATCTGACCTACGGCCGCCAGCTGCAGGAATACGTCGCCGACACGACGCGCCTCGTCTGGGACGCGCTCGAGCAGGGCGACCTCGTCCTGTTCGAAGGCGCGCAGGGGACGATGCTCGACATCGACCACGGCACCTATCCGTTTGTCACCTCGTCGAACCCGGTCGCCGGTGCAGCGTGCGTCGGCGCCGGCGTCGGCCCGCGTGACATCGACGAGATCTGGGGCGTCTGCAAGGCATACACGACGCGCGTCGGAGCGGGTCCTTTCCCGACCGAGCTGGCGGACGAGATGGGTGAGCGGATCCGCGAGCGCGGCAACGAGTACGGAACCACAACGGGGCGTCCGCGACGGACGGGCTGGCTCGACCTCGTCGCGCTGCGCTACGCCGCGCGCCTGAACACGCTTTCAGCGCTCGCGATCACGAAGCTCGATGTGCTGTCCGGCCTCGACAAGGTCTTCGTCTGCACTAGCTACAGCGGCGAGGACGACGCCGCCTTCGATGAGTACCCCTACCACCAGTCGGTGCTCCATCACGCCCGCGGCGAGCTGATCGAGCTCGAGGCCTGGAGTGAGGACATCAGCGACTGCCGCAGCGAGGAGGAACTGCCGGCGCCCGCGCGGGACTTCCTGGCGTTCGTTGCCGACTTCGTTGGCGCGCCGATCGCAATGATCAGCGTTGGCCCTGGCCGCGACCAGACGATCTGGACAAGCACGGGAGCCGAGTCGCTGCTCGGAAGGGCGGCGCTAGCCGCCGAATGAGCCGGACGCGCGCACCCCGTGCGCCGGTGGAGGTCCGCGATGAACAGCTCTCGTCGCCCGTCGCGCAAGAGCTGATCGCAGCTTTGAACGCCGAGCTGCTGGCGCTCTACCCGCCAGAGGAGTGCTTCCACGACCTGGCGGAGGACGAGGTCGCGCCAGGACAGGGACGCTTCCTCGTCGCTTGGGAAGGGGACCTGCCCGTCGGCTGCGGCGCGATTCGCCGGCTCGAGGACGGACGGGCCGAGCTCAAGCGCATGTACGTGGTGGCGGAGCGGCGTGGCCGCGGTATCTCGCGCGCCGTGCTTGAAGCACTCGAAGCCACCGCGCGCGAGCTCGGGGCGTCGAGCATCGTGCTCGAGACCGGCGTGCGCCAGCCGGCTGCGATCGGGCTCTACGGCTCCGCGGGATACGTCCCGATACCGGCGTTCGGCGCATATGTGACGTCGGCTTCGAGCGTGTGCATGGAGCGCCGGATCGACGGGGTTAGCCGCGCCTGAGGTGCCGGCGGCGCCGGCGCTCGACGTTGGCGGTCGGCGTCGTCGACGACAGCACACCGGCCGGAAGCGAGCTGAGCGCAGGCGCCGTTCCCCGGCGCGCCTAGGCAACGCCGCAGCTCAGTGCTGCGCGATCGCCGCGACGACGCGCTCGGCCGCGCGGCCGTCACCGTAAAGGTGCGGGTGCGCCGATGGCGCCGGCTTGGCCAGCGCGGCGCGCGCTGCGGCGCCGTCGAGACCGACGAGCGTGTTCCAGCCGGTGGCGACGGTCTCCGTCCACTCAGTCTCACCGCGTAGCGTGACGCAGGGAACGCGCGCGAGGTAGGCCTCCTTTTGGACGCCTCCCGAATCCGTCAGCACCGCCCGCGCATGGTGGAGGAGCGTCGCAAACTCGAGGTATCCCAATGGCGCCGCAAGGAGCGCGGCGCGCTTGGCGCGTGCGAGCAATCCGTGCTGGCGCAGACGCGTGCGCGTCCGCGGGTGCAGCGGCAGCAGGACGGGGCGGTCGAGGTTCTCGAGCAGATCGACGAACGCACTGAGATGTTCGCGGTCGTCGACGTTGCCGGCGCGGTGCGCCGTCGCGAGCAGGTACTCGCCCGATCGCAGGCCGAACTGGCGGAGCACGCTCTCACCCAACGCCGCCACGCGCTCGCGCGTCGCGAGCGCCACATCCACCATCACGTCGCCAACCACGACCACCTCGCCCGGAGCCTGCTCCTTGTGCAGCTGTGCGGCAGCGCGCTCGCTCGAGCAGAGCAGGAGGCTTGCAAGCTGATCGGTGAGCACGCGGTTTCGCTCCTCCGGCATGGCGCGGTCGAAAGAGCGCATTCCGGCCTCGACGTGCACCAGGGGGATACCGAGATCGGCGGCGCCAAGTGCGCCGGCGAGCGTCGAGTTCGTATCGCCATAGACGAGAACCGCGTCGGGGTGGAGCTTCGCCAAGAGCGGCGCGAGCTTTCGCAGCATTCGCGCGAGCTGCGAGGAGTTGCTCGCACCGGCGACGCGGAGCTCGTGCTCGGGCGGCGGGAGCTCGAGCTCTTCGAAGAAGACCGTGGACAGATCGGCGTCGTGGTGCTGTCCTGTATGAATCAGGATCTCCTCGTGGCGAGTGCGCAGCTGGCGCGAGACGGCCGAGGCCTTGACGAACTGCGGCCGGTTGCCGAGCACGGTCGCGACGCGCATCAGCCCGCCGTGACCGCTGCGATCCGCGCGCGCAGCGCCGTGGCAAGGCCGAGCGTGAGCGGACCCGGTGCCGGGAGCTCGCGCTCGTCGATCCTTCGCACCGGCATGACCTCCGCGACCGACGAAGCGATGAAAGCCTCGTCGATCGACTCGAGCTCGTCGACCGTGATCGGCTGCTCATCGACATCGGCGAGCTCGAGCACCAGTGCACGAGTGATCGAATCGAGAATGCGCTCCGACAGGGGCGGGGTGACGATCGCGCCCGCCTCGACCGCAAAGAACGACGCCGTCGGGCATTCGAGAACGCGTCGGTGCGGGCTCACGAGCAACGCCTCGTCGAAGCCGCGCTCGCGAGCGAGCCGCGAGGCGAGCATGTTCGCCGCATAGGAGAGCGACTTGACCCCGTCGAGCACGCGTGTCGGTGAGTAGGTGACGCTCGCGAGTGCGACGCTTTCGCCAAGCACGGGCAGCGCCTCGAGCATGGCGATCCGCCGGCCGCCGCGCGTCACGATCAGTCGCAGCAGTGCGCCGCCCGGGTTGGGCTCGGCGAGGATCCTCTCGATGTCCGCGCGCACCGCCTCAATGTCGAGGGGGAGCCGCAGTCCCGCGGCCGAGTTCGCCAGTCGCGCGAGGTGGCGCTCGAGCGCGAACGGCACCCCGTCGTAGAGTCGAATGACCTCGAACACTCCATCGCCGCGCACGAGACCCTCGTCGCTGACGGGGATCCGTGCCTCGGCAAGGGGGGTGAGCACGCCATCGATGCACGCCAGCGGCGCCGGCGTAGCCGTCGCGGGACCGGCCTGCTGAGCCGTGCTGGGACGGCCTTCTCGGCTGCTCATCGCGCGCGTGTTGTACCGCGTCGCGCGCACCGGGAGCAACGTCGAAGCCAGAGCGCCGCGCGAGAGCGAGCGCATCTCGAGCCCGCGAGGATGACGACTCCGCGCGGGATCGGGCCCGTCAGCCCTGGCCTAGGCGCTCACCGAAGCCAGCGCGATCAAGGCGCTGACCGGCGCGTGGCGCGAAGCGAGCACACAGGTGTGGCCGTCGCGACGCCAGGTGACGACGCTCGCCCTGCCGTCGGGGATCGTCCAGTAGCTGACGCCGCCACGCGTCGCCGCACGCCGCGCGCCGGTGATACGCAGCGCGGCGCCACCGACGATCGCGTAGCCAACGCGCTCATAGCCTTCGGCGGTGTAATAGACGGTCTCGACGTGCTGGCCGCCGAGCGTGTCGATCCGCGAGCCGCTGGTCCGCCAGCCGCGAGTGGACCAGTTGGGGAACGCCACCCGGTCGATCGCGACGCCGAGCAGCGCGTGGTCGTGCGAGCTCACCCCCGGGGGAACGCCGTCACCGGTCGCGAGCGCGATCGCGACGACGCTGCGCACGTTCGCGTGCCCGACCGGTCGGGCGATCGCGAATACGAGGAGCGCGATCAGAACGACCGTCACGATCGCGATACGGCTGGTCGGCCGCGCGCGCCGGCGCGCCGTGGGCGGCTCAGGCGCGACGAGGCGCTGATGCAGGCTCGCCGGCGCGCCAACGTCGAGCGAGGCGAGCATCGCGACCACCCGGCGCTGCTCGGCAAGCTCCGCGGCGAGCTCCGGCGAGCGCGCCACGGCGGCCTCGAGCCGCGCCCGCTCGGCCTCGGTCGCGCTGCCGTCCGCAAGCCGCGTGATCGCGGCCTGTTCCGCAGCCTTCTTGTTAGCGCGCAAGATCATTCGTCTCTAAGACGCACGGCGGGGGTGGTTCCTTCCCGGTCGGTCGGTGCGAGCTGACGCGCCAGCCGCTGCCGGGCTCGGTAGAGCCGCGTCGTGATTGTTGCCTCTCGCGTACCGAGGGCGCGCGCGGCCTCGGCATAGGAGAGACCGACGATGTCGACGGCGATCAGCGCCAAGCGGAAGCTCTCCTCGAGTTGCGCAACCGCGGCGAGCACCTCGCTCGCGGCCAGTGCCGCTTCAGGCGCTGTGCGCGGGTCGCTCGCCTCGAGCGGGAGATCCTCGATCGCCGTGGCCACGATCGAGGGCCGCCGCGCCGCCTTCCGACGGTCGCTGAGGAACGTGTTGCGCAGCGCATGCATAAGGTAGGCGAGCTCGTTCTCGCCGCGCAAGATCCGTGGGCGCGCGAGCACGCGTGCGAACGTCTCCTGCACGAGATCCTCGGCATCGTGGGGCGAGCCACACAACGCCCAGGCGGCACGGTAGAGCCGATCTGTGTGAGCCGCGAGCGAGTCCGGATCCAGCACCAGGCGACTGTAGCGGCCGCGGCGCACCGCAGCTGCCATCCTGGCGCGGTGGGCGAGCACGACGGCCGTTATGCACCGAGTCCGAGCGGACCACTGCACCTCGGCAACCTCCGTACGGCGCTGATCGCCTGGCTCTTCGCACGCTCGCACGGGGGGCGCTTCCTGCTGCGGATCGAGGATCTCGACCCACAGCGCTCCCGTCCCGAGCACGAGCGCGCCCAACTGCGCGAGCTGCGCGCGATCGGCCTCGACTGGGACGGGCAGATCGTCCGCCAGAGCGCGCGCCGGGAGCGCCACCGCGAGGCCTCCGAAGAGTTGCGCCGCGCAGGCCGCGCGTACCCCTGCTGGTGTACACGGACGGAGGTGCGGCTCGCCGCGTCCGCGCCGCACGTCGGCAATCGTAGTGGCGCCTACCGCGGCACCTGTCGCGCGCTTTCGCAGAGCGAGCGTGCGGCGCGCCGGCGTGCGTCTGCGCCGCGCGCGTGGCGCCTTGACGCGCGCGCGACGACGGTGTCCTTCACGGACCGTCTGCACGGCGCGCAGGCCCGGGCGGTCGACGACTTCGTCCTCTGGCGCGGCGACGACGTTCCGGCATACAACCTCGCGGTCGTCGTCGATGATGCCGATCGGCGCATCGGCGAGGTCGTCCGCGGCGATGACCTCCTCGAATCGACGCCCCGACAGGTGCTGCTTGCCCAGCTGCTCGGGCTTCCGGTCCCGCGCTACGTACACGTCCCGCTGATCCTCGGCCCGGATGGCCGCCGGCTCGCCAAGCGCCACGGCGCGGTCACGCTCGAGGAGCGCCTCGCCGCCGGCGAGAGCCCCGCGCAAGTCGTCGGCTTCCTCGCCGCCAGCGCCGGGCTGGCTTCACCCGGGGCACGGCTCGGGGCTCGCGACCTGATCGCTGCCTTCGATCCTGAACGCCTCGGGCGCACGCCCACCACGCTGGCAGGGCCGGTTCCGTAGCCGTATCACGGGAAAACCACAACTCCGCCCCAAGACAGGCGAGAATAATCGAGACAGATGGCTGAGCTCGCCTCCTGCACACTCGAACGCGAGGCTTTCGACAGCCTCTTCGAGGCACTCGAGAGGCGCGGCTACGGCGTGATCGGACCCCGCGTGCGCGACGGGGCCATCGTGTACGACCGGATCGCGGCAAGCTCCGATCTGCCGGTCGGCTTGACCGACGAGCAGGACGGAGGCCACTACAGGCTGGTGCCGCGCGAAGACGCGGCGCTGTTCGGCTACAACGTCGGGCCGCACTCGTGGAAGCGCTTCCAGCTTCCCGCGCAGCGAACACTCTGGCGCGGCAAGCTCGACGAGGACGGCAACCTCAGCGACATCGTGGAGGGCCCCGCCGAGCCGGAGCGCCTCGCGTTCCTCGGCGCGCGCTCGTGCGAGCTCCACGCGATGGGGATCCTCGACCGCGTGCTGCTCGGCGGCTCGCATCCCGACCCCGCCGAGCGCGCCGCGCGCGAGGGCGTATTCATCGTCGCGGTGCAGTGCAGTCAGGCCGGCGGGACTTGCTTCTGCGCATCGATGGGAACCGGTCCGACGGCGCAGAGCGGGTTTGACATCGCGCTGACCGAGGTCATCGAGGACGGCCGCCACTACTTCGTGACAGCGCCCGGCAGCGATGCGGGGCGCGAGCTGCTCGCCGAGCTTCCGACCAGCGCGGCGGGCGCCGCGGAGGAGGGCGCTGCGAGCGCCGCCCACGCTCGCGCGGCTGCGCAAATGGGCCGCGAGCTCGACATCACCGACATCCGCGAGCTGCTCTACCGCAACTACGACCATCCGCGGTGGAACGAGGTCGCCGAGCGCTGCCTGACGTGCGGCAACTGCACGATGGTCTGCCCGACGTGCTTCTGCACGAGCGTCGAAGACGTGACCGACCTCGAGCGCACCAGCGTGGAGCGCGTCCAGCGCTGGGATTCGTGCTTCACGATCGACTATTCGCACATCCACGGCGGCGCAGTCCGCCAGTCGGCACACTCGCGCTACCGCCAGTGGATGACGCACAAGCTCGCGACCTGGATCGACCAGTTCGGCAGCTCCGGCTGCGTCGGCTGCGGGCGCTGCATCACCTGGTGCCCGGTCGGCATCGACATCACCGAGGAGGCGCGAGCGATCCGAGCAAGCGAGGAGGCAGTCCATGCAGGCGCTAGATGAGCTAATCGCACACGTCCCGACGTTCGCCGGGTTGTCGGAGGAGCAGCTGAAGCTGATCGGCGGCTGCGGGCGCAACCGTCACATCGGAGCTGGCGAGATGCTGTTCGCGGAGGGCGATCCGGCTGATCACTTCTTCCTCATCCGCCGCGGCTTAGTCGCGCTCGAAGTGCATGCACCTGGCCGCGGCCCATTAAGAATTGAGACGCTCGAGCACGGCGAGGTGGTTGGCTGGTCCTGGCTGTTCGCTCCCTACCGCTGGCAGCTCGACGCCCGCGCGCTCGAGGCGTGCGAGCTGATCGAGTTCGACGCGGCCTGCCTGCGCGGCAAGGTGGCGGAGGACCACGAGCTCGGCTACCAGCTGATGTCGCGCTTCGCCGCCAACGTAATCAGTCGCCTCCAGGCGACCCGTTTCCAACTACTCGATGTCTATGGCAAGTCTGAAGTCACCGCCTGAGCGCGAGCGCCACGACGAGCCCGGGCCGATGGTCCCGGAGCCGTTCGTAGTGCGCTCGAAGCGCCAGGACACGAGCGACACGTGGACGCTCGAGCTGACCTCGGTTGCCGACGACGCCGGGCTGCACTTCGCGCCAGGCCAGTTCACGATGATCGAGGCCGGCGGCTCGGGCGAGGTCCCGATTTCGATCAGCGGCGACCCCGGCGAGCCCGACGTGCTCGTACACACCGTTCGCTCCGTTGGGCTTGCGACGCAGGCGATCTGCAAGGCCCAGCCGGGTCAGGTGCTTGGCGTTCGCGGGCCGTTTGGCAACTCCTGGCCGGTCGAGCTGCTCGAAGGCCGCGACGTTGTCGTCGCCGCGGGCGGGATCGGGCTCGCGCCGCTGCGCCCGGCAATCCTCGCGATGATCGCCAACCGCGAGCGCTACGGCAGACTCGTGCTGCTCTATGGCGCGCGCACGGCGAGCCAGATGCTCTACGTCGACGAGCTCGAGCGCTGGCGCGAGGAAGGCTTCGAGGTCCACGCGACGGTCGACAGCGCGGGGCCGGAGTGGCTCGGTCACGTTGGGGTTGTCACGCGGCTGATTGGCCGCGCACGGCTCACGGCGAGCTTCGCCGGCCTGACCTGCGGTCCCGAGATCATGATGCGCCTGACGGCGCTTGCGCTCGCGGACTTCGGCATCGACGGCGAGCAGCTGTACGTGTCGACCGAGCGCAACATGCAGTGCGGCATCGGTCACTGCGGACACTGCCAACTCGGTCCCTGGCTGCTCTGCCGTGACGGCCCGGTCTTCGACTGGCAGACGCTCGCCCACTGGCTCCAACTGAGGGACGTCTGATGGCCAAGGCAAAGGTTGCCGTTTGGAAGTTCTCGTCCTGCGACGGCTGCCAGCTCAGCCTGCTCGACTGCGAGGACGATCTGCTCGCGCTCGCCGGGCAGATCGACATCGCCTACTTCCTCGAGGCGACGAGCGAGGTGGTCGAGGGGCCCTACGACGTCTCGATCGTCGAGGGCTCGATCACGAACCTGCACGATGCCGAGCGCATCCACGAGGTGCGCGAGCAGTCGGGCGCGCTGATCACGATCGGCGCCTGCGCGACCGCCGGCGGGATCCAGGCGCTGCGCAACTTCGCCGACGTCGGGGAGTACACGCGCGTCGTCTACGCCTCGCCCGAGTACATCAGCACGCTGCGCGACTCGACGCCGATCAGCGCCCACGTCCCGGTCGACTTCGAGCTGCGGGGATGCCCGATCAACAAAGCGCAGCTGCTCGAGGTGATCGGTGCGCTGCTCGCCGGGCGCCGGCCGCGCGTGCGAGAGCACAGCGTCTGCGTCGAATGCAAGCAGCGCGGCACCGTGTGCGTGATGGTCGCCCACGGAACGCCTTGCCTTGGCCCCGTCACCCACGCCGGCTGCGGCGCGATCTGCCCGGCGTATGACCGCGGTTGCTTCGGCTGCTACGGACCGATGGAGTCGCCCAACGCCGCTGCGCTCAACGCGCAACTCGCGGTGAACGGCGCCGAGCAGATCGACCTGTTTCGCCTTTACCGCACGTTCAACGCCGCGGCCCCGGCGTTCAAGGAGGCGAGCGAACTGTGAGCGAAGCCCAGCGCACGCGCACGATCCGCACCGACTACCTCGCGCGCGTCGAGGGCGAGGGTGCGATGTATGTGAAGATCGACGGCACCGAGATCGTCGACGTCAAGCTGCGGATCTATGAGCCGCCGCGCTTCTTCGAGGCCCTGCTGCGCGGGCGTGCCTTCACCGAGGCGCCCGACATCACCGCGCGGATTTGCGGCATCTGCCCGGTCGCCTACCAGACCAGCGCGGTCCGTGCGATGGAGGACGCGTGCGGGATCACGATCGACGAGGGGCCGATTCGCGACCTGCGCCGGCTGCTCTACTGCGCTGAGTGGATCGAGAGCCACGCGCTGCATGTCTACATGCTGCACGCCCCGGACTTCCTCGGCTACACGGGCGCGGTCGAGATGGCGGCCGACCACCGCGAGATCGTCGAGCAGGGCTTGCGGATGAAGAAGCTCGGCAACGAGATCCTCGAAATCGTCGGCGGTCGCGCGATCCATCCGATCAACGTCCGCGTCGGCGGCTTCTACAAGGCGCCCGCGCAGGCGGAGGTCCGCGGCCTGCGCGACGAGCTCCAGGCGGTACGGGAGATCGCGCTCGACACTGTCCGCTGGACCTCGAAGCTCGACTTCCCCGACGTCGAGCGCGAGACCGATCTGCTCGTGCTCAGCCACCCCGGCGAATACCCGATCGAGCGCGGCGAGATCGTCACCGGCGGCGGGCTGCGCTTCCCGGTCGCTCACTTCGGCGAGCACGTCGTCGAAGAGCACGTCGAGCACTCGAACGCACTCCACGCGCGCCTTCATGGAGCGAGCTACCTGACCGGCCCGCTCGCGCGCTTCAACCTCGCCGCCGACCGGCTCCGGCCGGTCGCGCAGGAGGCCGCGCGCGAGGCCGGCCTGCGCGCGCCCACCTTCAACCCTTTCAAGAGCATCATCGTGCGCTCGGTCGAGCTCGTCGAGGTGCTCGACGAGGCGGTCGAGCTTGCCGAGCGCTACGAGGAGCCGGACGCTCCCTTCGTGGACGTGCAGCCGCGCCGCGGCGTCGGCCATGGCGCCAGCGAGGCGCCGCGCGGCCTGCTCTACCACCGCTACGAGATCGACGACGAGGGCACGATCCTCGACGCCCAGATCGTCCCGCCGACCTCGCAGAACCAGCTCGCGATCGAGGAAGACCTTCGCGCGGTCGTAACCGAGGGTATTGACCTGCCCGACGAGCAGCTACGGCTGCGCTGCGAGCAGGCCATCCGCAACCACGACCCCTGCATCTCCTGTGCGACCCACTTCCTCGAGCTCACCGTCGACCGCTCCTAGCGTCCTCGTCATCGGCGTCGGCAACCGCTACCGCAGCGACGACGCTGCGGGGCTGGAGGCGGTCCGCATGTTGCGCAACCAAGGCCTGCGAGCGGCCGAGTTCGAGGGCGAACCAATCGGCTTGCTCGACATCTGGGAAGGCGCGGGGTGCGCGATCGTGATCGACGCCGTATCTTCAGGTGCCGACGCAGGGACGATTCAGCGCCTGGACGCCACCGTCGAGCCGCTTCCCGCATCGGTGGCTGGTGCCCCCTCGACGCACGCCGTCGGTCTCGGCCAGGCGATCGAGCTCGGCCGCGCCCTGGGGCGCCTGCCGGGCAGATTGATCGTTTACGGCATCGAGGGCGATAGGTTCACCGCCGGCGAGGAGCTCTCCCCGCGCGTCGCAGACGCTCTGAAGAGCCTCGTCGAGCAAGTCCACGAAGAGGTGCTGCATACAGAGGACGGAGGGGCCGAAGGGCCGACCGACGATGCATGAAGCCACGCTGCTCAAGGACATCATGAACAAGCTCGAGCGGATCGCCGACGAGCAGGGGGTGGCGCAGATCAGCGCCGTCCACCTGCAGCTCGGGGCGCTCGCGCACATTTCGCCCGAGCACCTACGCGAGCATTTCGAGGAGGCGTCGCGCGGAACGCGCGCCGAGGGGGCGCGCGTCGAGATCGAGGAGAAGGGCGAGATCGATGACCCGCACGCCCAGGACATCCTGCTGACCGCCATCGAGGTCCCCGACTAATGCCTGCCTCGCCGCTCCCGGAGCGCCGTAGGGTGCGAGTGACGGGGGTGGTTCAGGGGGTTGGGTTCCGGCCGTTCGTTCACGCCCTGGCGCACCGCCACGAGCTCACAGGCCACGTGCGAAACGACGGCGGGGTCGTCGTCACCGAGGTCGAGGGACCGCCCGCGGCGCTCGAGCGCTTCGCCCTGGCGATCGCCGCGGAGGCGCCGCCGCTCGCGCGCGTCGCGACGGTCGAGGTCGAGCTGCTGCCCGTCACCGGGGCCCAGGGCTTCGAGATCCGGCGCAGCACGGGCGCGGCAGCGCCCGGCGCGACCCCGCTGCCGCCGGACGTCGCCACCTGCGCGGAATGCGTGCGCGAGCTGTTCGACCCCGCCAATCGCCGCTACCGCCATCCGTTCATCACCTGCACGCACTGCGGACCGCGCTTCACGATCGTCAAGAGCCTGCCCTACGACCGTGCGCACACGACGATGGCGCAGTTCCCGCTATGCGAACGCTGTCGAGCCGAGTACGAGGATCCGCGCGACCGTCGCCACCATGCGGAGACGATCTGCTGCCCGGATTGCGGGCCGCAACTACGCCTGGGGCTCGACGCGGCGCTGGCGATCCTGCGCGACGGCGGCATCCTCGCCGTAAAGGGCCTCGGCGGCTACCACCTCGCGTGCGATGCGACCAACGAGGCGGCCGTGGCGCGGCTGCGCGAGCGCAAGCAGCGTGAGGCGAAGCCGCTCGCGGTCATGACCACCGCGCCCGCACAGCTCGTCCGACTGACCGCCGCCGAGCGCGCCCTGCTCGAGTCGCCGGCGCGCCCGATCGTCATCGCGCGCCGGCGCGCAAGCTCTCCGCTCGCAGCGTCCGTCGCCCCGGACAGCCGCTGGGTCGGCGTGATGACGCCCTACACGCCGCTCCATCACCTGCTGGTGGCCGATGCGGGGCGGCCACTCGTGATGACGAGCGGAAACCTCACCGACGAGCCGATCTGCATCGACGACGACGAGGCACGTCGGCGCCTGCGGTGGCTGGCCGACGCCTTTCTCGACCACGACCGCCCGATCCACCGCCGCTGCGAGGACTCCGTCGTGCGCGCCGCCTTTCCGATCCGTCGCTCGCGCGGCCACGCGCCGGACTGGCTCGCGCTGCCGGTGGCGGCCCGCCACCCGCTGCTCGCCGCTGGCGCCGAGCTGAAGGCAACCTTCTGCGTGGCCCACGGGCAGCGCGCGTGGCTATCGGCGCACCTCGGAGACCTCGACGCGCCCGCGGCGCGCGAGGCGTTCGCGGCCGACGTTGCACTCACGCTCGAAGCGCTCGCGCTGCGACCCGAGATCATCGCCTGCGACCTGCACCCCGACTACGCCTCAACGCGCTGGGCGCTCGAACAGGACGCAGAGCTCGTGCGCGTGCAGCACCACCACGCGCACGCCGCTGCCTGCCTCGCCGAACACGGCGTGACCGCGCCGGCCCTCGCACTCGTCTTCGACGGGACGGGCCTCGGCAGCGACGGCACGCTTTGGGGCGGGGAGCTGCTGCGCTGCGACCTCGCTGGGTTCGAGCGGCTCGCCCATCTGGAGCCGGTCGCCCTGCCCGGCGGCGAGGCGGCGATTCGCGAGCCGTGGCGGATCGCCGGTGCCTACCTCGAGCGCGCGCGCAGGCCGGTGCCGTTCGAGCGCTGGCCCGATGTGCGCCAGGGCCTGCGCATCGGCGCGCCGTCCACCTCCGGCGCCGGGCGGTTGTTCGATGCGGTCGCCGCGCTCGTCTGCGGGTTCGAACACGTGAGCTATGAGGGGCAGGCGGCGATCGCTCTCGAGGAACTCGCCGGGAGCACCCCGGCCGAGCCCTACGCGTGCCGCGTGACGGACGAGCTGATCTATGGCAGCGACCTCGTCGCCGCCGTGCATGACGACCTCGCCGCCGGGCGCCCGCGGGAGGAGATCGCGGCCGCGTTCCACGAGGGGCTCGCCGCCGCCGCAATCACCGCATGTGAAGCGGCCGCCACGCCTCGAACCGTCGTGCTCTCCGGCGGGAGCTTCCAGAACCTGCGGTTGGTGCAATCGATCGCCGGCGGGCTGACGGCACGCGGCTTTCGCGTGCTCACGCACCGCCTCGTACCGCCGAACGACGGTGGAATCAGCTACGGTCAAGCCGCCGTCGCCGCAGCGCAAGGAGGTCGCTAAGCATGTGCCTTGGGATACCAGCACAGGTCGTCGAGCTGATCGACGCGGAGCTGCAGCTCGCGAAGGTCGACGTCTCGGGCGTACGGCGCGTCGTCAACGTGGCGCTCCTCGATGGCGATGTGGACGTCGGCGATTGGGTGCTGCTGCACGTCGGGTTCGCCCTCTCGCGGATCGACGAGTCGGAGGCGCTCGCCACCCGTGAGCTGCTCGAGACGCTCGGCGCCCCCTACGAGCAGGAGCTCGGGGAGCTCCGCGCGAGCAGGATCGAGTGATGGACGCGTGCAGCTGCATCACGTGCGGTGACGTCGCGATCGTCGCGCGCGTCGTCGAGCTGCGCGGGCAGAGCGCGGTCGTCGAGTGTGACCCCCCATCGCGGGGGGCAGGCGGCGCGCGCGAGGAGGTCGCGGTCGAGCTCGTCGCTCCCGTCGAGCTCGGCGAGCAGCTCCTCTGTCACGCGGGCGTCGCGCTCGAACGGGTCGTCCAGTGAAGCACCTGAGCGAATACCGCTCGGGCGAGATCGCGGCCGGCCTCGCTGAGCGGATCGCGGCGCTCGTCGAGCCGGGCTCGAGCTACAAGCTGATGGAGATCTGCGGCGGCCACACGCATGCGATCTACCGTCACGGGATCGAGGATCTGTTGCCGGCCGAGGTGCAGCTCGTGCACGGCCCGGGCTGTCCCGTCTGCGTGATCCCGATGGGCCGCCAGGACGACGCGATCGCGATCGCCGAGCAGGACGGGGTGATCTTCACGACGTTCGCCGACATGCTGCGCGTGCCAGCGACAAACGGCTCGCTGCTCGACGCGAAGGCACGCGGCGCCGACGTGCGGATGGTGTACTCGCCACTCGACGCGCTGCGGCTCGCGCGAGAGAACCCGGATCGCCAGGTCGTGTTCTTTGCGATCGGCTTCGAGACGACCGCGCCGTCTACGGCACTGACGCTGCTTCGCGCCGGCGCCGAAGGCGCCAATAACTTCTCCATCTTCTGCAACCACGTGCTCGTGCCGCCGCCGCTGCGCGCGATCCTCGATGCGCCCGACCTCCAGCTCGACGGGTTCATCGGCCCCGGACACGTCTCGACCGTGATCGGGACGCAGCCGTACGAGTTCATCGCATCCGAGTACCGCAAGCCCGTCGTCGTCGCCGGCTTCGAGCCGCTCGATGTGCTCCAGAGCATCTACATGCTGTTGCGCCAGCTCACCGAAGGGCGCTGCGAAGTCGAGAACCAGTACGTGCGCGTCGTGCGGCGCGAGGGCAACGAGCGCGCGCTCGCCGTGATCGAGGAGACGATGGAGGTGCGCGACACGTTCGAGTGGCGCGGGCTCGGGTTCATCGAGCGCAGCGCGCTGGGCGTGCGGGAGCGCTGGGGGCAATTCGACGCCGAACGGCGCTTCGAGCTGCCCGGCACCCGCGTCGCCGACCCGCCCGCATGCCAATGCGGCGAGGTGCTGCGCGGCGCGCTGCGTCCCTGGGAGTGCAAGGTCTTCGGGACTGCGTGCACGCCGGAGCGGCCGATCGGGACGTGCATGGTCTCGAGCGAGGGCGCCTGCGCCGCCTATTACAACTACGGGCGGCTCGAGCGCCGCAGCGAGCGCACGCCGGCGTAATGGACGAGCGCGAGGTCCTCGAGCGGATCGAGGCCCGCCGCCAGCGCGCCTCACGCCGCCTGCTCGACGAGCGGATCACGCTTGCGCACGGAGCCGGCGGGCGTTCCTCGCAGGCGCTCGTCGAGGCCCTGTTGCTGCCGGCGCTGCGAAACTCGCTGCTCGAACCGCTCGCCGACGCTGCGATCCTCGAGCTCGAGGACGGGACGCAGCTCGCGTTCAGCACCGACAGCTACGTCGTCAAGCCGCTGAGTTTCCCCGGCGGCGACATCGCAAGGCTCGCGGTCCACGGGACGATCAACGACCTCGCCGTGTCCGGGGCGCAGCCGCTCGCGCTCTCCGCCGGCCTGATCCTCGAGGAGGGCCTCGCGGTGGCGGAGCTCGCGCGCTACGTCGCCTCGCTCGGCGAGACGGCGCGCGAGGCCGGGGTGCCGATCGCGACCGGCGACACCAAGGTCGTCGAGCGGGGCAAAGCGGACGGGCTCTACATCTCGACCAGCGGCATCGGGCTGGTCGCTGCTAGTAGCAAGCTGGGCGCGCAGGAGATCCGCTCGGGCGACCGCGTTCTCCTTTCGGGCACGATCGGCGACCACGGGATGGCCGTCCTCGTCGCGCGCGGAGAGCTCGAGCTCGAAGGTGCGATCGAGAGCGACACGGCGCCGCTGCACGGGCTCGTGGCCGCCCTCCTCGCCGCCTGCGGTGCGGCTGTCCACTGCATGCGCGACCCGACCCGCGGCGGCGTCGCCACCGCGCTCAACGAGCTTGCGCGCGCTTCGCGCACGGGCATCGTCATCGACGAGAGCGCGATCCCGGTGGCCGCGACAGTCGCCGGTGCCTGCGAAATCCTTGGCATCGATCCGCTGTATGTCGCCAACGAAGGCAAGCTGATCGCGATCGTCGGGCCCGAGGTAGCCGAGGTCGCGCTCGCAACGATGCGCGCGCACCCGCTCGGCCGCGAAGCCACCCTGATCGGCGAGATCCGCGAAGAGCGGCCCGGGATGGTGATCCTCGACACGACCTTCGGCGGCTCGCGCGTGGTCGACACGCTCGCGGGAGACCCGTTGCCGCGGATATGTTGACTGCGGAGCCGGCGTAGCAGGCGCTCGAGTCGCGGATCCGCTTGGCGCCGGCTTCCTCGTCTGGCTTCGCGTTGTCGTGTGGTGGGACGGTTGGGTGGTGGCTCTCGGGGGGTGAGCGGCCGGGCGGCTGGCGCTTGCGGCCGTTGTTCCCGCCTGACGAGGATGGCCGTCGCACCTGCGCGGGTGGCGGCGCGCAGGTACGGCGGCCACCGCAGTCAGCCGGAGATGAGGTCGCCGAAGAACGCGCAACCGGCGTAGGTCGCGAACGAGCTGGCCTTCTGGTAGCCGATGCTGCCCGTCAGGACGGTGCCCGAGCTGCTCGCGTAGGCGAACGACGAGTGCCCGGATGCCGCGGGTCCGAGCGTCGCGTTGCTCGAGGCGCCGAGATTGTTCGTCTGCGAGCCGAAGGTGCCGCCGTTGGACTCGCCGCTGACCGTCAGCTCGGAGTCGTTGCTCGACGGACCGTTCGCCACGAGGCTCGCGTTGCCCGAGCTGTCGCACTCGGCGAGGATCGTGAGCCCGTTCGCGCTGTAGAGCGTCGAGGTCGTCGTACCGGAGCCGGGCGTCGGCACCTTGAGCATGAACTTCGAGATGGTCTGACCGTTGACGGTGTTGGCCGACGGATTGACCGGACCTGTCGCACCGGTCGCACCGGCCGGGCCTGTGGCGCCGACGGCGCCCCAATTGAGCTGCGCCCAGCCGCCGGAGCAGTGGTGCCCGGGCAGCCAGATATGAACCTGTCCGCCACGCGGCGGCAGACAGCTCGTGATGTTGCCGGCGGGCCCGACGAATTGGCTGGTTCCCGTCGCGGCGTAGGCGGCACCGGCGGCGCCCAGACATAAGACCGTTGCAGCCGTCAACCTGACGGCTTTCGAGCGCGAGCGGAGTTTGCGCATGTTGAACCTCCTCGACCTTGACTTGCGGACCACTGGGGAACGCGTTCGCCAGCAAGAACGCCGGACCTTGCGAGGGGTTGCGCTATTGGCAGAACTCTGACGCCTGCGGGCCCATCCTTGCGCTCGGGTGATGTGGCGTGCCCGTGGTGGGATGGGCTCCTCGCCGGGCTTCGCGTGCGCTCCGTCTGGGCCGGGATGGGGGCGTCTCCCGCCGGTGCCGGCCCGGGTGAGCTTCGCTGGTAGTGGCGGCTATGGCGCCCAGGTGACGGTGATTGCGAGGCCGCCTTCGGGGATTGGGTGCGCGGTGATGGTTGCGTCGTGGGCCTCGGCGATCGCCTTGACGATGGAGAGGCCGAGGCCGACACCTTCGCCGCCGGTGGTACGGGCGCCCGCGATGCGCTCGAAGGGCTCGAAGAGGCGGTCGACGTCCGCCACGTCGACGAGCGGCCCGCTGTTCTTCACGCTGAGCGTCGCGCGACCTTCACGGGTCTCGGTGGAGACCTCGATCCAACCGTCGTTCACGTTGTGGACGACGGCGTTCGCGATGAGGTTGGCGACCAGAGGCTCGACGAGCCGGGGCTCGCCTGTTGCGCTTGCCGGCTGCAGTGAGGCTTCGACCCTCAGCCCCTTTGCGTGGATACCGGTCATCACGCGCCCGACGAGCTCCGCCAGATCGATCGGCTCGCGCGCCTCGATGCCGCGCTGTCCGCGGGAGAGATCGAGCAGCGCGTCGATCAGCCGCTGCTGCTGCTCGCCGGAGCGCAGCAACTGCTCGCATACCGCTCGCAGCTGGTGCGCGTCGGCGTTCGGGTCGGCTAGCGCGACCTCGATCAGCGTACGTTCGTAGGTGAGCGGCGTGCGCAGCTCGTGCGATACGTTCGCGGCGAACTGGCGCTGTGCACTGAACGCCCGGTCGAGCCGTTCGAGCAGGCGGTCGAACGTGTTGCCAAGCCGGCGCAGCTCATCGTCCGGACCGCTGAGGCCGAGCCGCCGGTGCAGGCTCGTCGCGGAGATCTCCTGTGCCGCCGCCGTGATCTCACGCAGCGGCCGCAGAGCGCGCCCGGCAACCACCCAGCCGAGGCCGATTGCGATCAGCGCGGTGATCGCCAGTGCGATGCCGAGCTCGAGCAGCAGCCGCCCGCGCGCCGCGTTCACCTGGCCGACTGCGGCCGTCTCGAGGTAGTGTCTCGACGGAGCGTTGAGGTCGAGGCCGGCCCGCAGCGCACCCGACGGCACGACGGTGATGTTGCCGCCGCCGGTGCCAAGCGCGTGCACCGTGACCGAGACCGAGCGGGTGACGTGAAGCGCCTGGCCCTTCCCACACGTCTGCGTGCTCGCGACGAACCGCGGCGAGCCGGGATCGACCGCGGCGATGTGCAGCAGCCAGATGCTGCCTTTGGCGATAGGGTCGGGAAAGTTGGGCTCGCCGTTGGCTCGCATGCACTTCGAGAACGCCAGCGCCGCCACGGGGCTCGAACCGCCGATCGCCAGCTTGACGGCGGGCGCCGCGCTGTAGGGGTTCGCGCCGCTGGCGGTGAAGCTGCGGGAGAGGGCGCCGCCGACCTCCCCGACCTGCGTCGCAACCTGGTCGGCGCCGCTCTTGATGAAGAAGCTCGTCGTGTACTGGCTCGACACGAGGCCGTAGGTGATGCCCAGCAACGCCGCCCCGCAGACGAGAAACAAACCGCCGTAGACGAGCGTCAAGCGCAGTCGGATCGTCCGCAGCGGCAACGGTCGCCAGCGGCGCGTCAGGCGTTCGCTCAGCCGTCGGTGCGTCACGACCGCAGCCTGTAACCGGCACGCGGCACCGTCTCGATCGCCGCGGGCTCGCCGAGCTTGCGGCGCAGCCGGCTGATCGTGACCTTTACGACGCCGCTGAATGCATCGGCGTACTCGTCCCAGGCGCGCTCCAGCAGCTCCTCGGCCGAAAGCGGCGCGCCATCGGCCGCGAGCAGCAGCTCGAGCACCGCCAGCTCCTTCGGGCTGAGCTCGAGTCGACGACCGCCGCGCGTCGCGACGCGCTGCGTCGTGTCGAGGCGGATGTCGCCACTCGCCAGGATCGGCGCCCGCGCCGGTTGGCCGCGGCGGACAAGGGCGCGAACGCGCGCGACAAGCTCGGCGAAGGCGAACGGCTTGGACAGGTAATCGTCGGCGCCGAGACTCAGCCCGTCGACGCGACTCTCGACGTTGTCCGCGGCGGTCAGCATCAGCACGCGCGCCCGCACCGCCGCGGCGACCAGCGCGCGACAGACGTCGTCACCGTGCACGAGCGGCAGGTCGCGATCTAGCACGACGACGTCGTAGGTGTCCTGGAGCGCGCGGCGCAAACCGGTCTCGCCGTCAAGCGCGACGTCGACCGCCATGCCCTCACGGCGCAGGCCCAGCGCGATCGTTTGCGCAAGCTCCTTGTGGTCTTCGACGATCAGTACGCGCATCGCGGCGCCACACACAGTCTGACCGTTCGCCGGGCGTCAGTGCGTTTCTCCAGCATGCGCGGACGGTGGTTACAGCCAGGTAACGAGGGCCGTACCCAGGGTGTAACCGGACGGGAGCTATTCATCGGTGCGTCAGGAACGCCGGTCATACGGACACCGCTTAAGAGAACGTGACGAACCCGATCGCCCTCTCGCGTCGTCGACCCACCGCGCTCGCGGCGCTTGCCGCGCTGGCGATCGCGGCCGCGCTAGCCGGCTGCGGCGGCGGCAGCTCGCCCAGCGTCGCCACGCTCGGCAAGTCGCACCACGCCTCGGGGACCGCCGGCGCGTCGAGCTCGGGCTCCTCTTCGGTCGGCTCTGCCGGCAGCGGCTCGGCGGCCAGCGCGGGCGGCGCCGGCGGCGCGGTCGAGGTGGCGATTGGAGCGGGCGGCCGCAAGGCAGCGCTCAAGTTTTCGAGATGCATGCGCGTGAACGGCGTCGCCAATTTCCCCGACCCGGGGGCCGGCGGTTCCCTCCAATTCGGTTCCGGCAATGGCATCGATCCGCGCTCGCCGCAGTTCCAGGCGGCGATGCGGAAATGCCGGAAGGATCTACCCACTCCCCACTTCACGCCCGCACAGCAGGCGGCCGCGAAGGCGGCGGCGCTCCGCTTCTCGCAGTGCATGCGCAGCCACGGCGTGACGAACTACCCAGACCCGCAGTTCGGCTCGGGCGGGCAAGCCGCGGTCCGGATCGGCGGTCCGGGGAGCGGGCTCGACCCGAGCTCGCCGAGCTTCCAGCGCGCGATGCAGGCATGTACAAGCCTTGGGCTCGGGCCGAAGGGTCGCCCGAGTCCGGGATTGGCGACAACCAAGCAATGACAGGGGGAACGTTGGTTGCCGAGCGTTTGCGCCACGAGCCGCCCGAGCTCAACCCAGCAGAGGAGCGGCCAGATGACTGAACCACGTCAGCGTCGTCGCGGGGCCCTTCCCGGTTTGGCCGCACTGAGCGTGTGCATTCTCGCGCTAGCGGTCGCGGCCTGCGGTGGCGGCAGCTCGCCGGGTGTCGCCAACCTCGGCAAGTCGCACCACAGCTCGAACGCCAACAACGACGGCTCGGGCGGCGGCGCGCCTTCGTCCGTCGGTGGCTCATCCTCCCCCAGCAACGGCCACAACGAGTCCCAGGCGGTAATGAAGCCGGTCGGTGCCAGCGCCGCGCAGGAGCTCCGCTACGCGAAGTGCATGCGCGCCAACGGCGAGCCCAACTTCCCCGACCCGAACTCGCAAGGCGCGTTCTCGTTCGGATCTGCCCAGGGCATCGACGCCAACTCCACGCAGTTCCAGGCGGCACAGAGCAAGTGCGGCAAGGACCTCCCACACCCGAGCTTCTCCCCAGCCCAGCAGCAGCAGGACTACGCACACCTGCTCAAGTACTCGCAGTGCATGCGCGGCCATGGCGTCCCGGGCTACCCCGATCCGACGAGGGGCAGTGGCGGCGGCGTCAGTCTTTCGATTAGGGGCGGACCGGACAGCGGGCTCGATCCCAACTCGCCGATCTTCCAGCACGCGCAGCAGGCGTGCAGCAAGCTCCCGGGCGCGCCGCCCGGGCTCGGAGGGGGCGGTAAGTGAGCTCGCAGGGGGTGTTCCAGAGCGCGCAGCAAACGTGCGGCTCCCTCCCGGACGCGCCCGTGACCCTGAGACCCGTCGGAGGCGGCAAGTGAGCGCCACCGGCGGCGGGCCGGGTGCACCCGTGAGCATGCGCGCCGGAACCCCCGCGGTGGGCGGCGATGGCCGCCCACCGCGGTGGTGGCGCCGGCGCAGTGCACTCGGCGCACTCGGCGCGGCGGTGATCGCCGTCGCGGTAGTCCTGGTCGTCACTCTTGGTGGTGGCGGCGCCCCAGCGCAGCATCTCGACAACGGCGCTCCGGTCTCCTACCAGACCATCGCGCGCGAGACGATCACCTCACAGACCGACCAGAGCGGGACCCTCGGCTACTCGGGCTCCTACACGGTCTCGATACCGACTGGCACCGCGGGCTCCGAGCTCACGCAGGACTCCGCAACAGTGCAGCAGGACGAGGCGAAGGTCGCGCAAGACGAGCACACGCTCGCCGCCGCGCGCAAGCTCGCCGGCCCGCAGAACGCCGCCACGGTCAGCGCCGCCGCAGCGACCGTCGCGAGCGATGAGTCGGGGCTCGCCGCCGCCAAGGCGCAGCTGACCGCCGACCAGCGGCTCGGTTGCCCACCGGCGTCATCCTCGACGACGACGACCGCGCTGAGCGGCGGATCAAGCCCCAACAACGGCAGCAGCAACGCCAACAACAGCAACTCGAACGGCAATGCCAACAACCCGAGTAGCGGCAGCTCCCCGTCGGGGAGCACCGGCAACGGCAACAGCGGCTCGCCTAGCACGCATCATGCGCCAGACGCCCACGTCGCTGACGCCGGCACCGGACCGAGCGGTTCGGTGAGCGCTCCGAGCGCGCAGACCGGCTCGGTCGACGGGACCTCGAGCAGCGGCACGACGCTGACCGGCTCCGTGACCCCCGACGGCGCCGACACCACCTACTACTTCCAGTACGGCACGAGCAGCGCGTTCGGCTCGCAGACGGCGACGCAGGACGCTGGCTCCGGGATGAACCCGGTCGCGATCACGGCGAGCTTGTCCGGCCTGGCGCCGGGTACCACCTACGATTTCCGCCTCGTCGCAGTCAACTCGCAGGGCACGGGCTACGGCCAGGAAGCGTCGTTCACGACAACTGCCGGCCCGCAGGCGACGACCGGTAGCGCGACGCCGCAGTCGACCGGCGCGACGTTCAGCGGCACCGTCGTGCCGGGCAGCCTGAGCACGAGCTACTACTTCGAATACGGGACGAGCAGCTCGCTCGGCTCAAAGACGCCGGTGCAGACGGCCAACGCCGATTCCGGCTCGATCTCGGTCCAGGCGACCGTCAGCGGCCTGAAGCCGAACACGACCTACCTCTTTGCGCTCGTCGCGAGCAACAGCCTCGGCACCTCGACGGGGCAGTCAGCGACATTCCAGACCGTGCAGTCCTCCTGCGTCGCGCAAGCACAGGTCGTACGCGAGGACGAGCAGGCGCTGGCACAGGCCAAGGACTCGCTGGCGGTCGACAAACTGACGGCCGGCTCATCGACGAGCCAGGATTCCGCGCAGCTCACGAGTGACGAGCAGGCGCTCTCGCAGGCTCAACAGGTCTACAGCCAGGCGCAGGCGCAGGCGACGAACTCCGGCGTGCGCTACACCTGGCTGCCGAGCGGCGGGACCGTGATCCCCCGCGGGCAGCCGGTCTACGAGCTTGACGGGAAGCCCGTCCCGCTGTTCTACGGAAACGTGATCCCTTATCGCGCGCTCGAGGAAGGCGTCAGCCCTGGCACCGACGTCACGGCACTGAACGCGAACCTGATCGCGCTCGGGTATGAGACGGGCACGGCGAGCGACCAGTTCAGCGCGCAGACGGCTGCCGCGGTTCGCGCCTGGCAGCGGGCGAACCGGGTGGCGCAGACCGGCGTCGTCGCGCTCGGCGATGTCGTGTTCGCGCCCGGCGCCCTGCGCGTCACGACGATCACCGCGCAGAAGGGCGAGGCTGTGCAGCCGGGATCGCCGGTGCTATCGGGTACGGCGCTGA
Source organism: Solirubrobacterales bacterium (assembly GCA_003138355.1). Lineage (GTDB taxonomy): Bacteria > Actinomycetota > Thermoleophilia > Solirubrobacterales > Solirubrobacteraceae > Palsa-513. The sequence continues at coordinate 32,409 of PLFX01000026.1, read as the reverse complement.
CGCGCCAGGTGGTGGTGCAGCTCGACGCCGCGATTCAGTCTGAGGTCGCGGTCGGCGACGCCGTCACGATCACGCTGCCGAACAACAACACGACACCGGGCCGGATCTCCTACGTCGGGAAGGTCGCCAGCTCGAGCTCGGACCAGGGCCAGGGTGGCGGCAGCAGCACGCCGACGATCAACGTCTACATCACCCCGAATGATCCGGCGGCGACCGGCACGCTCGATGACGCGCCGGTGACGGTCGCGATCACCGAGGGGACCGCCAGCAACGCGCTTGTAGTGCCCGTGGCATCGCTGCTCGCCCTCGCAAACGGCGGCTACGCGATCGAGGAAGTGCTCCCCAACGGCACGCACCAGCTCCAGGCGGTGAGCGTCGGGCTGTTCGACGACGCAAACGGAATGGTCCAGATAATGGGGCAGGGCGTGCAGGTCGGCGAGAAGATCGTGGTCGCCTCGTCATGACGGCTGGGCCGGTCCTCGAGCTCGACGCCGTCACCAAGCGCTACCCGGCACAGCCGCCAGTCATCGCGCTCGACGAAGTCAGCTTCGAGGTCGCGCGCGGTGAGCTCGTCGCGATCGTCGGGCCGTCGGGCTCGGGGAAGTCGACCCTGCTGCACGTGATGGGGACGCTCGACCGGCCGAGCGAGGGGACGGTGCGCATCAGCGGCTTCGACGTGAGCCAGCTGAACGACCGCGAGCTCGCAGGGCTGCGCGCAACCGAGATCGGCTTCATCTTCCAACAGTTCTTCCTCGCCGAGCACGCGAGCGCGCTGGAAAACGTCGGCGACGGGCTGCTCTACACGGGCGCGCCGGCGGCGGTGCGCCACGCGGCCGCCGCCGAAGCACTCGACTCGGTCGGGCTCGCGCAGCGCGCGCGCTTTCGCCCGCCACAGCTCTCGGGCGGCGAGCGCCAGCGCGTCGCGATCGCGCGCGCGCTCGTTGGGCACCCGGCGATCATCCTCGCCGATGAGCCGACCGGCAACCTCGATAGCGCAACGGGCAAGACGATCCTCGATCTGCTCGATGAGCTGAACCGGGCGGGGGCGACGATCCTCGTCATCACACACGACCACGAGATCGCTGATCGCATGCCGCGCCAGGTCGAGCTTCGCGATGGGCGGATCGTTGCCGACAGCGGCGTCGCCCCCAGCGGTCAGATGATGCGCGCAGCGCGGGAGCCACTCGTTCGATGAGCGCGAGCGACGACCACCCGGCAGCGGTCGCCGCATTGACCGCGCATCCAAACGGCGGTCCCGCTGTGGGGCATCTGCGTTCGGCCGACATGCTGAGGATCGCGAGCATCGGACTGCGCACGCGGCGCGTGCGCGCCGCGCTGTCGGCGCTCGGGATTGCGATTGGCGTCGCCGCGATCGTTGCCGTGCTTGGCCTCTCAGCGTCCTCGAGCGCGAACCTCCTCACCGAGATCAGCCGCCTCGGCACCAACCTGCTCGAGGTTACGAACGGCCAGACGCTGTTCGGCCAGACCGCCGAGCTGCCCGAGGCGGCCCCGGCGATGATCCGGCGCATCGGCCCCGTCGAGTCGGTCGCGAGCACCGGCTCGACCTCTGCAAGCGTCTATCGCAGCCGGCTGATCCCCGCCATCAACACGAACGGGCTGAGCGTCGATGCTGCATCGACCGGGCTGCCGGGGGTTGTCGGCTCGCACGTAATCGCCGGCAGCTACCTCAACGCGGCAACCGAGACCGAGCCCGTCGCGGTGCTCGGCTGGCAGGCCGCCCAGCTCCTCGGCATCGATCGCATCTACCCAGGCGAGCGGATCTGGCTCGGCGGCACGTGGTTCTACGTCGCCGGGATCCTCTCGGCGGCGACCTTGGCGCCCGAGATCGACAGCTCCGTGCTCGTCGGGTTCACAGCCGCCGAGCGCTACCTGGGCTTCGACGGGCACCCGACGACGATCTACCTGCGCGCCCAGAACAACGCCGTGAACGCCGTCCACAACGTGCTCGCCGCGACCGCCGACCCCGAGACGCCGAGCAATGTCGACGTCAGCAACCCGTCCGCCGCGCTCCAGGCTCGCGCCGACGCACAAAGCGCGCTCAACGGCCTCTTCCTCGGCCTCGGCGCCGTCTCGCTGCTCGTCGGCGCGGTCGGCGTCGCGAACATCATGGTCATCTCGGTGCTCGAACGCCGCTCGGAGATCGGCTTGCGCCGCGCGCTCGGCGCAACGCGGGGCCACATCCGCGCGCAATTCCTCTCCGAAGCCGTCCTGCTCTCGCTCGTCGGCGGGGCCGTTGGCATCGGACTCGGCGTCATCGCGACCGCGATCTACGCCAGCGCCAAGCACGAGCCGGTCGTGATTCCGGCCTCCGCGTGGGCTGGCGGACTCGGCGCTGCGATCGCAATCGGCGCGATCGCGGGACTGCTCCCTGCGCTGCGCGCCGCACGCCTCTCGCCGACCGATGCGCTGAGGACCGTGTGATGACGATCGGCGACGAGCTCGAGCGCTACCGTCTCGAACGTCGCGCGCTGCGCCTCGAGCTCCTCATCGCGCTATTGCGTCAGCGCTCCCACACCAGATCGCGCTCCGGTCCCGGCATGCCGGCCCTCGAGCGCAGGCTCAACGAGCTTTCGCGCGAGCTCGCACGCATCCGCAGCAAGCTCGACGCTGTCTACATGTGATCGCGGATCAACGACAGATCCGCCTCGCTGAGCCGCTCCGCGGCTGAATCGCGCTGATGCCAGAACGGATAGAGCAGCGGTGGACGGCTCACCGCCTCCAGCCGGGCATGCTCGGCGGCGCTCAGCTCGAGCGACGCTGCGGCAAGGTTGTCGGCTAGCTGCTCGGGCGTTCGCCCGGCAACGATCGCGCTCGTGACGCCGGGACGCGCGAGCAGCCAAGCGATCGCGACCTGCGCGGCCGAGACGCCGTGCGCATCCCCGATCTCGAGTAGCGCATCGACGGTGTCGTAGAGGCGCTCCTCGTCGTGGACCGGTGGCTCCGTCCACTCGCCGGCGCGGCGCGAGCCGGGCGGCGGCGGCTCGGCGCGGCGGTACTTGCCCGACAGCAGGCCGCCGGCGAGCGGGCTCCAGATCAGCAGGCCGAGCCCCTGATCGATAGCTGAGGGCACGATCTCGTACTCGGCCGATCGTTCCTCCAGCGAGAGGAACACCTGTTGGCTGACAAAGCGTGGAAGCGCGGTGCGGTCGGCAATACCGAGCGCCTTCATCACCTGCCAGCCGGCGAAGTTCGAGCAGCCGACGTAGCGGACCTTGCCCGCTGTGAGCAGGTGATCGAGGGCGGCAAGCGTCTCCTCGAGCGGCGTCTGGCCGTCCCACTCGTGCACCTGATAGAGGTCGATGTAGTCCGTACGAAGCCGCCGCAGGCTCGCCTCGCAAGCACGGATCAGGTTGTGGCGCGACAGCCCCTCGTCGTTGGGCCCAGGACCGCTCGCGAACCGCGCCTTCGTCCCGACCAGGACCGTGTCGCGCCGACCCTCGAGGGCCTGCCCGATCAGCTCCTCCGAGGCTCCCGCTGAGTAGACGTCGGCCGTGTCGATCAGGTTCACGCCGGCGTCGAGTGCCATGTCGATCTGCCGGCGCACGCCGGCGAGATCGATCTGCCCAACGTCTTTGAACTTCCCGGCACCGCCGAAGCCCATCGTGCCGAGCGTCAGTACAGATACACGCAGACCCGATCGTCCCAGCTGCCGGTGCTCCATTCGTGTCCTCCAGACGATTGCTTTCGCCTAGCAGCTTAAGGCAGCGCTTAGCGGGCCGCAGGGAGGGTAGCTCCATCCGCTGGAACGACCATCGGTTTGCGGTCCCGTGGGGGTGCAGCGAACGGGTTTCTCCCGCTCGTGTCACCGTCTAGATATGAGGCGGCGAGCGAAGGGCGAGAGCTCGGTAGCGATAGCGTCGGCGGGGCGTAAACGCGGCACGTCCGGGTGAGGCCGTTGTGCCGGCCGCTGTGACCGGGCCGCGCGGTGGGATTGACGGCTCGAGCGGCTCTTTCACATGGGCCGTGAAGGAATCGAACCTTCAACCTTGGGCTTAAGAGGCCCCTGCTCTGCCAATTGAGCTAACGGCCCGGGCGTGACCGACTGGCGCCGGGCGAACGATTCTAACCGCCGTCAGCCGCTCGCGCCGGTATTCCCGGTCGTCGCCGTTGAGCCGCTCGCTGCTGAGCTGCCCGTCGCACCGCTGGAGCCGGTCGGCCCGCCGACCTGGGCGAGGTACGAGGTGATCGAGCTGCGATCGCTCTTGGGTGCGACGGCGATCGCGTGTGCCTCGGCGAGGTGCCCGGCCGTCTTGTCCTTGGCGAGGTAGGCGTCGAGGGCGAGCGTCTCGTAGTCGGCGAAGCTCTTGGGATTGGCCGCTGCCACGATCTCGGCCGCCCCTTCGGCGGTCTTCCAATCCTGGATGCCAGGCTGCAGGCCGAATGCGAACGAGACGTCGCCCGCGAGTACGGGGTCCGGGTTTGCCGGCGTCAGCGTGAGGTAGTGGTTCCACGCGCGCTTGACGATCTGGAGCTCCTTTGCGCCGGCCTTTGTGAAGCCCGCCGAGGTCGTCGTGCTGACGTAGTTCGTCTCGGCCAGCTTGAACCCCTGGAGCGCATACTGGTCCCAGGCCGCGGCGTTGCTCGGTTCCCGCTTGGCGATGCGCTGCGCTTTCAACATCGCCGTGTAGTCGAGCTTGATCCCGCTCGCCGATCCCGTGCCGTTCTGCTCGAGGCCGCTGAGCACGCCCGTTGCGCCGCTGCCGCCGCCGACGCCAAAGAGCACGAGGCCGCCGCCGATCAGCAACGCGAGGAAGCCGTAGACGACCTGGATCACGCGACGCCTCCTGCGGCTACGAAGGTCAAACAGCATCGTCGTCGCCTAGAGGTCTCGGTGGTGGTGCAGGTGTACCCGATGAGGGCGTGGCGACGGCGTGCGCGACGACGGCCGTTGTGCCCGCCCGCGCGCGCCGGCGGTCGCGGAGGTCGAGTATCGCAGAGATGTGGATGCTGATCTCGTAGAGGACGATGATCGGCAGCGTCTCGAGGATCATCGTGATCGCGTCGCCCGGCAGCAGTGCCGCGATCACCGCGGCGACCGCGATGGCGATCCGGCGGTTCTTGCGCAGGTGGCGTGTTGTGATGATCTCCGCTCGGGTCAGCGCGATCAGCAGGATCGGGATCTGGAAGATCAAGCCCATCGCGACCATGATCAGCGCCGCGAACGGGTAGTAGCTGTTGGCCTGCACGATCACGTTGAATTGCGATGCGTTGAAACCGAGCAGGAAGTGGGTGGCCGCCGGCAGCACGATGTAGTAGCCGAAGGCCGCGCCGCCAACCAGCAGGCCCGGCACCGCGAGCAGGATCGGCAGCGCGACCGCGCGCTCACGCGGGCTAAACGCCGGCAGCACGTACGCGTATACCTGGAAGAGGATCACGGGCATCGCGATCAGCAGCGAGAAGTACATCGCGACGGTGACGCTGACCGTGAACGGCTCGCCAACGGTGAACGTGTAGAGGGTGTCGGCCGGGACCGGGCGCACCGCAGCGACGGCGTGGTGAACGTGGGAACTGAACGACGTCACGCTCTGGCATGTCTTGGCGCCCGCCCCGCTGGTGCAGATGCTCGCCGCGTACTGCTTGACGGCCTTGTCGATGCCGCGCAGCGCCTGCGTAACCTGGCTCGACTGGCCCGCCGGCCCGAGCCCCTTCTTCGCCTGATTCGTGAGGACCTTCTTGACCGGCGCCGCGAGCCACGCGAGGAGCCGCTTGTTCTGCCAGAAGGCGACGCCGAACGCGACGGCGACTGCGATCAGGGAAACGATGATGCGGCTGCGCAGCTCGTCGAGGTGCTCGACGATGCTCAGGTGATCATCGTGGTGGACCGGCGTCAACTTCCTGGGCATGCACCCCCAGGTTAAAGCGTGAGCGACACTGTGGAGTCGGTGCGGTGGTTTGTCAAAACCCACCAGCGACGCGCGTCGGCGCCCGCGCACCCGGCTGCGCGCGTAGTTTCCCGCAAGTGAGATCGGCGTTCGACGCCTCAAGCCGCGACCCCAGCGTGTCGATATCGCGGACATGGCAAGCGAAACCCACTTCGACCCGGACCGTGCGGCCGGCGAGCTGCTCGCAGGCCCGCCGAAGCCGGACCACACGCAGGCCTGGCCCGAGGACCCGAGCACCGGCGATCCCGCGCTGTGGCGCTGCGGTGGCTGCGACTGTCCGTTTGTGCAGCCGCTCGACTGGGACCTGGTCGGTCGCGCCCACTGGCGCGTCACGCTTCGCTGCCCGAACTGCGAATGGGTCGGCACAGGCGTCTTCAGCCAGGAGGCGGTCGATCGCTTTGACCGCGAGCTCGACCGCGGGATGCGCAAGCTTCAGGCGACGCTCGCCCGCGTCTCGCGCGCGTCCATGGAAGCCGACATCGACACGTTCGCGCGCGCCCTCGAAACGGACCTGATCGTCCCCTTCGACTTCTGATTTCGTCGGGCTTCGCCCGAGCGAAATCAGAAATATGGAGCGACCGCCCGGCTGGGCTTCCCGTGACGCCAACCCCCAGCACCGGGTACACACGGAGCGTTCTGCAACAGCACGGGCGCGTGATGCCTACGCATAGAGGGCCGGCGCCAAAGGCGCCGGCCCTCTATGCGTAGCGCTCGACGAGACTGTCGGCGACGAGCTCCAGTGCGCGACGTTCCTCGCGCGACATCAGCGGCAGCTCGCGCTTACTCGTCGCCACCAGATCGAGCGCGCGCCGGCGTGCCTCCTCGGCAGCGCCGGTGTTCTCGATCAGCCCGCAGACGCGGTCGGCGTCGTCGGGGCCGCTGACCGAGCGCAGGTCGAGCGCTGCGAGCTCGGCGGAGCGCTCGCGCGCGAGGATCAGCGGGAGCGTGACGGTGCCGTCGAGCAGGTCGGCGCCGCGGCGCTTGCCGGTTCGCTCGGCGGGGCCGGTGATGTCAAGCACGTCGTCGAGGATCTGGAACGCAAGGCCCACGGCGCGGCCGAACGGCCCGAGCGGCGGGCGGCGGGCGCAGAGCGCGCCGAGCTCGCACGCGGCAGCGAAAAGGCGCGCGGTCTTGAGCTCGCAGCGCTCCAGATAGCGCTCGAGCGTCACATCGGCGCGCCAGGCATCGGCGCGCTGCATGAGCTCACCCCGGGCGAGCGCCGAGGACGCCGCCGAGAGTGCAACGAGCTGGTCGACGGCGCCATTGCGAGCCAGCTCGCTGAAGGCGCTCGACAGCAGCAGGTCACCGGTCGCTGTCGCCGCCTCGCGGCCGGCGGCGGCGAAGACCGTCTTGTGGCCCCGCCGCAGCGGCGCGTCGTCGAGCACATCGTCGTGGACGAGCGTCGCGGAGTGCACGAGCTCGACCGCGGCGGCGGCGCGACAGAGCTCCGTGCGCGCGCTCGAGCCGAGGCCCGCGACGAACACGAGCAGCGGCCGTAGGCGCTTGCCGCCGGCCGCGATCGTGTGCAGCGCATGCGCCTCGACGCCGGCGATCTCGCGTAGGCGCGTCTCCACCGTGGCCATCGCCTCGCGCAGCGGCTGGCCGGCGAGCTCGAGGATCGCATCGAACGGCTCGGCCAATGTCTCGGTCACCGGACCACCCCGACGTGGATCGCGATGATGCCCCCCGCGGTCAGCACGTAGCGGATCGCGCCGAGGCCGAGCCCGTCCATCACGCGAGCGAGCTGCGCCGGCTCGGGAAAACGACGAACCGAGCTCGGCAGGTAGCTGTAGGCCGCGCGGTCGCCGGCGAGCGTGCCGAGCGCGGGGACGAGGCGATCAAACCACGTGCGGTAGAAGCTCGCGAGCGGCTCGCGCGTCGGCTGGGTGATCTCGAGGACGACGACGCGGCCGCCCGGCTTGGTGACCCTGATCATCTCCGCGAGTCCGCGCTCGAGGTCCGAGAAGTTGCGCGCACCAAAGCCAACCGTGGTTGCATCGAACTCGCCGTCCACGAAAGGAAGCACTAGCGCGTCGGCGGTCTCGAAGCGGGCACCGGGCACCTTCGCCCGCGCGCGGGCGAGCATCTGCTCCGAGAAGTCGACGCCGATCACCTCTCCCCCGGGTCGCACGGCGGCGAGGGCCGCCGCGGCGAGATCGCCGGTCCCGGTGGCGACGTCGAGCACCCGGTCGCCGGGTCCGATCGCCGCAAGCTCGACCGCTCGCGCGCGCCAGCGGTGATGCAGGCCCGCCGTCATCACGCTGTTCATCAGGTCATAGACGCCGGCGATTCGATCGAACATCGCTCGGACCTGGCCCGACTCGAGCGTGCCGGCAGAGTCTGGGCTCATCGGGCGATCACGTGGCGGCCATAAGGATCGGCGCAGGACGCGGGAAACACTACCCACGGGCAAGCCGGCGAGGATGGCCTCGGCCTCAACAACCGTCGCGACCCACCAAGGGTAGGGCCGAGGTCACCGCAGCCCTACTTGAGGTCGGAGATGAAGGTGGCGATCGCCGTCAGCTCCTTCGGCGGCAGCCCCTTGAACGACGGCATCGGCGCCGTGGGGTTGACGAGCGTGCGCTCGATCCCGGCGAGCGGGATGCGCGAGCCGACGTGCGTCAGCGCCGGCCCCGGCCCTGGGTTGCCGGCGGTGCCGATCGTGTGGCAGGCGCCGCAGCCCACATCTGAGGACGCCGCACGCCCGGCGTAGAACTCGGACACGGCGCCCTTGCCGGCGGCTTTCACGGCAGCAGGCGCAGAGATCGTCAGCGCCGTCGGCGAGCCGGCGGCGGCGCCTCGCAGCGTCAGCAGCGCCATCGCGACAACGACGAAGACGAGCGTCGCAACGGCGATCGGACGGCGCTCGATTCGCCGCTCGGCACTGCGGTCGTAGAACGGCAGCAGGAAGAGCAGGATCATCCCGAGCGTCGGGATGCCGATCGTTGCCACGCCAAGGAAGCCCGGCGGATGGATCACGCGCAGCAGCTGGAAGAGGAAGAAGAAGTACCAGTCCGGCCGGGGAACGTAGGTTGTCGTCGCGCCTGAGGCCTTCGGGCCCAGCTGAGCGCCGAACAGCAGCGAGAGGACGATGATGACGACGACTACCAGCAGGCCCATCAGCGAGTCCTTCGCGACCGCGTAAGGGAAGAACGGCTTGCCCTGGGCCTTCAGGATCGAGTACTCGCGGAGGTAGGCCTCCTTCTCGCGCTGGTTCACGCCGTCTCCTCGCCGAGCGCCGGCTCCTCCGGAGTCGCCTTCACCCACGGCGGCGCGGTAGTCCCGAGCTTCGTCACCAGGTAGAGGTGGGCGAGGATCAGCCCGGCGATCGCGCCCGGGAGGATCAGCATGTGGATCGCGTAAAAGCGCGACAGCGTCGTCGCGTTGAACTCTGGGCCGCCGCGCAGGAAGTCCGACAGGTAGGGGCCGATGACCGGGCCCGTGCCGTTGATGTTCACGCCGACAATCGTCGCCCAGTAGGAGCGCTCATCGAAGGGCAGCAGGTAGCCGGTGAAGCCCATGATCATCGTCAGGATCAGCAGCGTGACGCCGATCACCCAGTTGAGCTCGCGCGGGTACTTGTAGGCGCCCCAGACGAACGTGCGCGCCATGTGCAGGAAGACCAGCACGACCATCACGGTCGCGCCCCACTTGTGCATACCGCGGACGAAGTTGCCGAGGAAGACGCTCGTCGAGATGTAGCGCACCGACTCGTAGGCACCGCCCGAGGCGTCCGGCCGGTAGTACATCGCCAGGAAGACGCCCGTTACAGCCTGCGCGAGGAAGGCGAACATCGTCGCCGAGCCGAGCGTGTAGAACCAGTTGGTGCCCCTCGGCACCTTGCGGAACATGACCCAGCGCGTCACGCCCGACAGCTGCGTGCGCTCGTCAATCCAGTCGACGACGACCTTGCCGGACTCCGCTGCGTGATCCAGAGCCGTGCGCGGCGCGCCGCGCTGCGTCCCCGGCGGCAGCGGGCGGGGCAGGAAAGCGGGCGGGACGGGCGGCTTGGGCAACCGCGGCCCGCGGCGGCGGCGCGGTCTCGGCGGCGCCTCAGACATGACCCGGAAGCTTTCTCACCGTCGGGCGCGACGGATAGGCGTACTGGCCGATGCCGTCAAGCGGCTCGCCCGGGTCGCGCGGCGAGAACGCGCGCAGCTCGGTGTTGACGCTGTAGCGCGGACCAACCTGGACGAAGCCATCGTGCAGGCGCGTGTAGAAGCGGTCGAGCGGGCGCGGCGCCGGGCCGGCCGTGCGCACGCCCTCGACGTCGAAGACCGAGCCGTGGCACGGGCAGATGAAGTGCTCGGCCGCCTGCACCCAGAGCACCGAGCAGCCCAGGTGCGAGCAGCGCGACGTGATCGCCACCCACTGGTTGGAAGCGCTGGCCGGCTGCGTGTCGACCTTCGGGTTGCGCTTGCGGACGTAGACGGTGCTCTTGCCGGCCTCGCCGATCCCCGGCGCGATCGTGATCACGACCGGCAGGTAGTTGTCCTCGGGGAACATGTCGGGCGTCCCGACCGTCTGCCAGCCGAGCGTCACGTTCTTGAAGACGGGACCGAGCGCGAAGCCGACCGCGGGGATGACCATGCCGGCTGTCATCAGCATCCCGGCGCCGTGCACCGTGCCGGTCATGAAGCGCCGACGCGAAACCGTCTCGCCCTCGAACGCCCCCGGCATCCCGCGGTCGAGCGTGTATTGCGACTTCTTCGGTCTGCGCGCTGGTGCCAAGACGGGTCCTCCCTGACGGGCTCGCCGAACAATATCGTCAAGCAACGGCAGGCGGATCGACTACGCTCGCGAGCGCGGCGCGCGCCTCGCTCGAGCCCTCGCGGAGGAGCCGCTTGGCCCGCTCGTGGGCCGGGCTCGCGCCGTAGCCGACCGCTCGCGCCGCGGCAAGCCAGAGCTCGCGACAGAGCTCCGGCTGGCGACGCGCGTGCAAGAGCGCGCACAGCGAGATCACCTCGGCGAGCTCTCCCACCGCCTCGAGGTCGCCGAGCGCAACGAGGCGCTCGAGGCCGAGCGCGTAGAGGCGATCGCCCGCGAGCAGGGCCAGGTTGGGGTCGCTCGTCTCGATCAGGCGCGAGTGGTCGTAGTGCAGCAGGTAACCCTCGTAGATCGCTTCGAGCAGAAGCTCGTAGGTGGCGCGGTCACGCGCCGCGCGCGGGCCGGCCGCTGCGAGCGGGCCGATGACTGGAGCGGCGGTCGGTGCGCTTCGCATCGCACCGGCGAGCGGCTCGCCCTCGGCGAGCAGGAGCTCACGCAGCGACTCGAGCGAGCTCATCGCAGCGTCGCGAAGGCGCCGGCGGCGGCTTCGAGCGTACGGTCGATCAGCTCGTCGGTGTGGGCGAGCGAGGGAAACCAGGCCTCGAACTGCGACGGGGGTGGGTAGACGCCGCGCGCGAGCAGCTCGCGGCAGAAGGCGGCGTGGGCGTCGAGATCGGCGCCGCGGACTTCGTCGAGATTCGCCGGCGGATCGGGAGTGAAGAACACGGTGACCAGTCCCGTCACCGCGACCACGCAGACGGGCAGGCCCCGCGCGGCTTCCTGCAGTCCAGTCGCGAGGCGCTGCGTCGTTGCGTCGAGGCGCGCGTAGGCGGCGGCGTCGAGCAAGGCGAGCGTCGCGAGCCCCGCGGCGACGGCGAGCGGGTTACCCGACAGCGTGCCGGCCTGGTAGACCTCGCCGGCAGGCGCCAGCTGCTCGAGGACCGCACGCGGCCCGCCGAGCGCGGCCGCGGGCAGGCCGCCGCCGAGGATCTTGCCGAGGACATAGAGGTCGGGCTCGACCGCCGCCGCGGCACCCTCGCGGGAGACGCGAAAGCCGGTGATCACCTCGTCGGCGATCAGCAGCGCGCCAGTCGCGGTGGCGCGCTCGCGCAGCAGCTCGAGAAAGCCGGGGGCCGGCGGGACGAGGCCCATGTTCGCCGCGATCGGCTCGGCGATGATGGCGGCGACCTCGTCGCCGGCGATCGCCGTCTCGAGCGCGGCCGCGTCGTTCCACGGCAGGACCAGAGTGTCGCCCGTGACCGCCCGCGGCACGCCTGGGCTTGACGGGATCCCCTGTGTGAGCAGACCCGAGCCCGCCTCGGCTAGGAGCGCGTCCGAGTGGCCGTGGTAGTGACCGGCGAACTTGATGATCTTCTCGCGACCGGTGTGCGCGCGGGCGAGACGGATCGCGGTCATCGCGGCCTCGGTGCCCGACGAGGTCATGCGCAGCATCTGCGCGCCCGGGATGCGGCGGGCGACCTCCTCGGCGAGTGCGACCTCCGCTTCGGTCGGAGCACCGAAGCTCGTGCCCTTCGCGGCCGCGGCGGCGATCGCTTCGAGCACCTGTGGGTGGGCGTGGCCGGCGATCAGCGGACCCCAGGAGCAGACGTAGTCGATGTAGGCGTTGCCGTCGACGTCGATGATCTGCGCGCCGGAGGCACGGTCGGTGAAGATTGGGTCGCGGCCGATCGCGCGCATCGCGCGTACGGGCGAGTTGACGCCGCCGGGGAGGACGGCGCGGGCGCGCTCGTAGAGCGCGCTGGATTCCCCATCGTTCACGGCGGGGACGATAGCCGCCTCGGTCGGGCGCGCTCCGTGGAGGTCCTGGGCGTGTGGCCGAGCGCGGAGCGCTTTCAAGCGTTGGTCGATGTCAGTCCGGACCGGGGCGGGCACGCTCAGGCGTGCCTGTCCTCCCAGGCGCGGTACTCATCGGTGAAGTAGAGCAGGCGGACCTTCTTGAACTCGGTCGAGGAGTAGAGCGTCGCGCGCTCGCCGATCCCCGTGTCCGCCTCGATCGAGTCGAGGATCGCGTCGCACTCCGCCTTCGAGCGACCGTGCGCCATCGTGAACACGGAGTACGGCCAGTCCTCGTAGGTCGGGCGCTGGTAGCAATGGGAGATCCCGCGGAAGGAGGCCATCCGCGGCCCGATCTCCGCGATCCGCTCCGCCGGCACCTTCCAGACGCCCATGCCGTTCGCGGAGAAGCCCGCGCGACGGTGGAAAAGGATCGCGGCGACGCGGCGCAGGAGGCCGCGCTCGCGCATGCCCGCCAGGTGGTCGAGCAGCGCATCGACGGGCATGCCGAGCCGCTGCGCGGCGGGCGCGTAGGGCTCAGGCACGATCGGCATGTCCCCCTGGGTCGCGCGGATCACGGCGATGTCCAGCTCCTCGTAGGGCACTTCGCTGAGCGGCGCCGCCTCGGCCTCCGCCCCCGCGCTCGCGAGCGCCTTCGTGTCGCCCTCCATCTCGAGGTCCATGCGGATCTTGAACAGCTTGAGTGTGGGCAGCTCGCGGATCGAGACCGCGCCCGTCAGCTCCTGGAGCACCTCCAGCGTGCCCGCGAGGCCCAGGCGCGAGTCGCGCTCGACGGCGATCGTGAACCACATGTTGAACTCGTGGTTGCGCAGGTAGTTGTGCGAAACACCGGGGTGCTCGTTGACGATCTGCGCCGCTCGCCACGGGTGCTCGGAGTCGACCTTCGCGGCGACGAGCATCGACGCGTAGCCGAGCGCGCGCGTGTCATAGATCGGCGTGACCTGGCGGATGATGCGCGCCCTCAGCAGCTCGTCGGTGCGAGCTATCGCTTGTTCTTCAGTGATCCCGGCGAGCCGCGCGACCGTGCCATAGGGACGCGCATTCAGGGGGAAGCTGCCCTGCAGGAGGTTGAGCAGCTTGCGGTCGAGGTCGTCTAGCGGTATGGCCGCGCCGTCTTTGCGGCTGCGGAGCTTTGGCGTGGCGGTCATTGCGCGATCCAGCCGGCTGCGTCCTTGGCGTGGTAGGTGATGATCATGTCGGCACCCGCACGGCGGATCGCGGTGAGCGTCTCGAGCACGGTCTGGCGCTCGTCGAGCGCGCCCGCGGCCGCGGCGAACTTGACCATCGCATACTCGCCGCCGACGTTATAGGCGGCGAGCGGCAGCCTTGTCAGCTCGCGGACCGCCCTGATCACGTCGAGGTAGGGCAGCGCCGGCTTAACGAGCACGATGTCGGCGCCCTCGGCGATGTCGAGCTCGACCTCGCGCAGCGCCTCTCGCGCGTTGGCCGGGTCCATCTGGTAGCCGCGCCGGTCGCCGAACGCGGGCGCCGAACCGGCCGCCTCGCGAAACGGCCCGTAGAACGCCGAAGCGAACTTCGCCGAGTAGGCCATGATCGGGGTCTCGGCGAAGCCGTCGGCGTCGAGCTCCGCGCGAATCGCGCCGACGCGACCGTCCATCATGTCGCTCGGTGCGATGACATCGGCGCCGGCGCGCGCCTGGCTGACAGCGGTGCGGGCGAGAAGCTCGAGCGACGCGTCATTGTCGACGCGCCCGTCCGTGGTGAGAACACCGCAGTGGCCGTGGCTCGTGTACTCGCACAGGCAGAGGTCGGTCACGACGAGCAGCTCCGGGTGCGCCGCCTTGATCGCGCGCGTCGCGAGCTGGACGATCCCGTCATCGTCCCAAGCGCCCGACCCGTCGGCGTCCTTCTCGTCGGGGATGCCGAAGAGGATCGTTGCCGGGATGCCGAGGGCGACCAGCTCACCCGCCTCGCGCACCGCGTCCTCGATCGCCAGGCGCGAGACGCCGGGCATCAGCGCGATCGCCGCTCCGCTCGACGCGATGAACATCGGCGAGATGAGGTGCGCCGGCGAGAGGTCGGTCTCGCGCACCAGACCGCGCAGCGCGGCGGTGCGCCGCAGCCGCCGCAGGCGCGTATCGGGGAATGCCATCCAGCGGATGGTAGCTCCCGCGCGGGCGCCGGCCGCCGGCCCTAGCCGCGCAGCGCGAGCCGCGCGACCACGCCGAAGCCGGCGATCAGGGCGGCGAGGTGGCCGAGCGCCTCGAGCAGACTCGGCTGCGACTGGTTGATCGCAGCGTCGAGCGCCTCGAGCGCCGGCTTGAAGGGGAAGATCGCGGAGATGATGCGGATCGCATCGAATAGTGCGCTCGAGACGGCCGCGCTCGGCACGAGAGCGAGAAAGACGAGCGGGAGCGACACGAAGAGCGCGAGCAAGGAGGCTGCGCGGAGGTCGCGGACGATTGCGCCCATCGCAACGCCGAGTGTCGCGAAGGCGACGCTCCCGACCGCGATGGACGCGATCCACAGGCCCACGCGAGCCCAGTCGAGCGGGACGAAGATGCCGATGCCCGCGAGCATTGCGAACGAGACCGCGAAGCCGACGATCGCGGCGAGAAGCGCCTTCGCGCCGAGTAACAGCCCGGCGGGAACCAGGCCGCGTCGCAACCGGGCGAGCGTCCCCTCCTCGCGCTCGAGCGCGAGCATGCCCGAGGCGAGCAGGATGCAGACGAACATCAGGCTTACCGACACCGCCACGGCGACGGCGTAGTCGTTGAGCGGCGTGCGGTGGCCCGAGAGAACCTCCTGCTTGACGCCGATCGGTTCGGCAACCGCGCCGATCACCGCCTTCGAGCCTCCGAGGTGCTGGACGGCCACCTCCGCGAAGCTCTCGACTTGCTCGACCCGCGGCCGGACCGGCGAGGAGGGTGGCAGCTCGGCGGTGATCGCCTGGAGCAGGCTGTGCGCGCGAACAAGCCCGAGGATCTTGTACGTCGAGCCGAGGAAGTTGAGGTTGCCGCCCTTCAACAGCAGGTCGATGTAGCTGTCGGCGACGCGGGAGAGCTGTGCCGCGAGCGCTGCGTTCGCCTGGGCCAGCTTCGACTCGATCGCCTGCTCGACGAGCGACTGGTTGACCGCGTTGTTGTTGTAGATCACATCGACGTACGCCGTCTGCGACGCGCTCGCGAGCTCCTGCGGCAGCTCGGCGGGGATGATCAGCGCGGCGATCGTCGCGCCGCTGCGCACGTCCGCGATCGCCTGGGCTCGCGTTGCGACCGGCACCGGCTGGATCGCCTGAAAGAGCCTGCGCTCATAGGTCGTCGTATTGATCGACTCGCGGCCAAGCTGGACCGTCGCCTGATCCGGCGGGATCTCG
Source organism: Solirubrobacterales bacterium (assembly GCA_003138355.1). GTDB lineage: Bacteria > Actinomycetota > Thermoleophilia > Solirubrobacterales > Solirubrobacteraceae > Palsa-513. The sequence goes on along the minus strand of PLFX01000026.1, from coordinate 16,587 downwards.
TTGAGGAAAGCGACCCGCGGCAGCGCCGGCGAGCTCGACAGGGCAAGCCCGATCAGCAGCGCGATCGCGATCGGGTAGATGATCAGCAGGGCGGCGAGCGCCGGCGAGCGACCGAGGATCCGCAGGTCCTTGGCGAGCAGTGCCCGCAGCGCGAGGCCCACTAGTGCCCCCGCTCGGCGAGGAACGCCACGAACGCACGCTCGAGGTCGCTGCCGTGCTCGGCGCCGCGAAGCCCCTGCGGCGGCCCGGCGAAGAGCATCTCGCCGTCCGCGAGGACGAGGAGCTGACCCGCGTAGCGCTCGGCCTCGGCGATGTCGTGGGTCGCAAAGGCGACGCTCGTCCCACCGGCGACGCGCGTCAGGATGAACTCCCAAAGGCGCGCGCGCTGGCGCGGGTCGAGCGCCGAGCTCGGCTCGTCGAGCAGCAACACGGAGGGATCCGCGATCAGGCCGATCGCGATGTTGACGCGCTGGCGGTTGCCGCCCGAGAGCCGGCCGACGGGCTCGTCTGCGCGCTCGCGCAAGCCAGCCTGGTCGAGCATTCCGGCGACGGCCGCCTCGACGTCCGCGACGCGCTCGAGCCGCGCGAACAGGCGCAGGTTCTCCGCGACCGAGAGCTTTGAGTAGACGGCGGTCTGCTGCGGCACCCAGCCGACGCCGCCCTCGGCCGGGACGCGCAGCTCGCCCGCGCTTGGCGCCAGACCGCCTGCGAGCATCGACAGGAGCGTCGTCTTGCCCGCGCCGTTCGGCCCGATGATCGCGAGCACCGCGCCCGGGTCGAGCTCGAAGCTGACGTCGCGCACCGCGACGCGCGAGCCAAATCGCTTCGAGAGCCCGCGTGCCTGGAGCCGCGTCATCCGCTTCCTCGGGGGACGTGCCAGGACTCAAAGACGACGTGACGACGCAAGTAGAGGATCGTCTCGCGCAGCACGGCCGCAACCGGTAGCGCGACGAGTGCGCCGACGATGCCGTAGATCGCGTCGCCGAAGAGCAGCGAGAGGATCACGAGCAGCGGGTTGATGCGCAGCGCGTGGCTGAAGATCTGCGGCGCGACGACGTGCCCCTCGAGCTGCTGGATGGCGACGAACAGGATCACCACCCAGATCGCGCTGAGCGGGCTCTCGAACAGGGCGAGCAAGACCGCGGGGATCGCCCCGAGGATCGGGCCGACGTACGGAACAAGCTCCATCACGCCGAAGAACGTGCCGAACGCGAAGGCGTAGGTGCGCCCGTCCGGGAAGATCCCCAACGCGCCGTAGATCCAGAGGGCGACGCCCGCACCGGTGCCCATCGCGATGCTGAAGATCAGCTGGCCGCGCACGTAGCTCGAGACCGCGACCTGGGCACGCGTCGGGAAGTCGTCCTGCGGCGTGCCGTCGCCCGGCGGTAGCAAGCGCCGGACGAGCGTGCCGATCTGGCGTGCATAGATCAGGAAGTAGACCGACACGACGAAGATCAGGACGAGCGAGATCGCCGCGTTCGCGACGCTGGCGAGGATGCTCGTGGTGAACGAAAGCAGTGAGCTCGACCCCTTGACCACGTTGTGCTCGAGCGTGTTCAGCGCGGTGTGCCCCTGCTTGCGCAAGTTGACGTGGACGCCCGCGTGGTTGAGGAACTGCTGCAGGTTCCCGAGCCCCTTGTTCGCCTGCGCGGTGATCTGTGGCAGGTGATGCACGAAGGAGTTGACCTGGTTTGTGATCGGCTGCGCGAGGAGCCAGCCGACAGCGACCACGAGGACCAGCAGTAGGAGATAGGTGAGCGGGATCGCGAGACCCCGCGGGACGCGGTAGCGGCGCAGGCGTTCGACGTGGGGGTTCAGCAGCAGCGCGATCAGTGACGCGACGGTGAAGACGAGCACGACCTCGCGCGCTGCACGCGCCGCGACCCACAGGGCGAGCAGCGCGACCAGGAGCAGGACCAGCTGTACGCCCTGGGGGATTACGAGCGGCGCGGGAGCGGCCGCGGGCGCCGGCTCCGCGGGCGCCTCGCCGTTCCCCGCTTGCGCCGGCGGCTCGCCCGCCCCTGCCACGTCCCGGGGTTCTCCAGTTGTTATCCGCACCGGTCTGCCTTCCCCGCCGAGACGATGGACCGCCCGGGCGCTACACACTAGTCTCGCGGGGATGGCGGATGTGCGGATCCTCTTCTGCGGCGATCTCGTTGGCTCCGCCGGGCGCCGGGCGCTCCTGGCGCTGCTCCCCGGCCTGCGGGAGCGCTACGCGCCGACGTTCGTCGTCGTCAACGCCGAGAACGTGGCCGGCGGCTTTGGCATCACGCCGAAGCTCGCCGACGAGCTGCTCGCCGCCGGCGTTGACGCGATCACCCTCGGCAACCATGCCTACCGGCGCACGGAGATCTACGCGTATCTCGATGAGCAGCCGCGGATCGTGCGGCCCGCCAACTACCTGCGAAGCCAGCCCGGTCGCGGTCATACGGTGATCGAGCGCGACGGTCAGCGCCTGGCGGTGATCAACCTCTCAGGGAACCTCTATGTCCAGGCCGGCCGCTCCGCGTTCGCCGAGGTCGACGGGCTTCTCGCCGAGCTCGGCAGTAGCGTCGATCACATCCTCGTCGACATGCACGCGGAGGCGACGAGCGAGAAGGTCGCGATGGGCTGGCATCTGGACGGCCGCGTCACGGCGGTCGTCGGTAGCCACACGCACGTCCCAACGGCCGACGCGCGCGTGCTCCCGGGCGGGACGGCGTACGTCACCGACGCAGGTATGACCGGCGCGCGCGGCGGCGTGCTCGGCTTCGACCGCAGGCTCGCAGTCGCGGCGCTCGTGACGCAGCTACCGACGCGGCTGATCCCCGCCGACGAGGACCCGTGGCTGATGGGCGTCCTGGTCAGCTGCTCGCAGCGGCTGCGCGCGGACTCGATCGAGCAAATCCTCGTGGCCGCCGAATAGCGCGGCGGGCTAGCCGAGACCGAAGTGCCGCCGGACGAGCGGCACGACATCCTTGATCGACCACTGCTCGCGCTCGAGCTCGCCGTCCAGCCCGCAACAGATCAGCGGTACGAGCGAGTCGCCGGCGCCGAGTGAGCCGTGGCTGCCGCCCCCGATGTGGCTTGCGCCGCCCCAATCGGTGAACTCGACGCCGTCGGCCGCCGAAAGCAGCACCTCGCCGGCCGCGGGACAGCTCGCGGCATCCCAGATGCGCCCGAGCGCGTCGGGAAAGCGTTCGCTGCGAAACATGCCGTCCTCGATCCGGCCCTCGAGCACCGCGAGCGCGCCGTGCACGCGCCACGAGCGCCCGCGCAGGTCGCGGACCCCGTCGCCCGGCGCGAGGCGCAGCTCGCCACCCGCGTCCCCGGCGACGACCACCTCCTCGCCGTCCCGCCAGATGACGTGCTCGACGCCCTCGAGGCGACGCGCGCGATCGACGACCGCGCGCAGCAGGCGCGGCTCGAGCACGTAGATCATCGCCGCGCGCGAGTTCGGGCACAGCGCGACCTGGGCGCTGCCGGGCTCGCGCAGATCGGTCGGCAGGCGGATGTCGAAGCGCCCGGTGAAGTGGGAGACGAGCGAGATCGTGCTCTCGACGAGCGTGTGCGCGTGGTCGGCGATGACGATCACGGCGTGCTCGGCGAGGAAGCGATCGACGCCGCCACCCGCTTCGAACAGCCGCCAGATCTGGCGGTCGGCTTCGGCCAGCGAGTCGAGCTGGTTCTCAGGTCCGTAGCGGTGCGACCAGTTGTCGTTGTCGGGCAGCGAGAGCAGCAGAAAGTCGAACAGGTCGTGCTCGACGAGGTAGGAGCCGACGCAGCCCGAGTGGCGGTCGCGCACCCCGGGCATGCCGAGCGTTCCCGAGCAGCCGGTCGCGCGGCTTGCGAAGACGTCGGCGTAGAAGAGCTCGCGGGGGCCCAGCACCGGGTGGCGCACGACCGAGAGCGCCGCGATCCGCGTGAGCAGCGAGTCGCGGGCGGGGACGTGGCGGTGTCGTCCGCGATACATCAGATAGGTCGTGCCCGCCGTGCGCAGGTCCGCGTCGTCGAGCATCTCGAAGACGGTCAGCGCATCGGCCGCCAGATGCGCTGCGTTCATGTTGTAGATCGTGTCCGTCAGCTGGCGCGCGAGGCCGAAGCGCAGCGAGGCGCGGAAGCTCGAGCCGTACTCGATGTAGCGGCGCTCGCCACGGTGGTACCAGTTCATCGCCGGGATGTGGTGGCGATCGGGTCCGAGTCCGGTCGCGATCGACGCCGCGCAGACCGGCGTCACCGAGGGGAACACGGAGACGGCGTCACGGATGAAGCGACCCCGCTCGATCAGCGCCGCGAGCGCCGGGGTCCGCCCCGCGTGGACGGCGCGTTCCACCATCGCCGGCGCCGCGCCGTCGATCACGACGAGGACCACCTTGCGCGGACGAGGGCTCAGGAGGCGGCCCTCAGCACCCTGGGCACGAGGTTTCGCGAAGCTCCGCCGTGGTCATCGTGCGCTACCGTGGGTTCATCTTGCGGTTGACCTCGATGACTTCAGCATCGCAGCGACGCGTCGAAGAGAGCGGAAGATGAGCTTCGGCGACGAGCGCCGCCGCCCGCCCCGGCCCGCCGCGCACGAGCTGGAGCGCTACAGCGCGCTGTTTGCCACACGGACCGGACGGATGCGCTCTTCGGTGATGCGCGATCTGATGGCCGTGACCGACCGGCTCGACATCATCTCGCTCGCCGGAGGGCTACCCGACACCTCGCTCTTCGAGCCGCGCCTGTTCACCGCGGCGATGGAGCGCATCGCCGACGGCGCGACCGCGGCGGCGCTGCAATACGGCCCGACCGACGGGCTCCAACCGGTCAAGGAGTGCATCGTCCAGATAATGGCCGAGGAGGACACGCGCGTCGCCGCCGACGAGCTGATCGTCACGACCGGCGGCCAGCAGGCGATCGACCTCGTCTGCAAGACGCTGCTCGACCCCGGCGACGTCGTGATCGCCGAGGGTCCCACCTATCCCGGCGCGGTCCCGACGTTCTGCGCCTACGAGGCGCAGGTCGTGCAGATCGAGATGGACGCCGACGGGATGCAGATCGACCTCCTCGAGCGCACGCTCGATCAGCTCGCCGCCGAAGGGCGCCGACCCAAGTTCATTTACACCATCCCGACCTTCCAGAACCCGGCCGGCGTCTCGATGTCGCTGGCGCGCCGCCGGCGCCTCGTCGAGGTCGCGCGTGAGCGCGAGCTGCTCGTGCTCGAGGACAACCCGTACGGTCTGCTGCGCTACGAGGGCGACGCGCTGCCGACGCTGCGCTCGCTCGAGGTTCCGCGCGGCTCGCGCGACGGCGGCGAGTTCGTGATCTACGTCGGCACGATGTCGAAGATCCTCTCCGCCGGCATCCGGATCGGCTGGGTCGTGGCGCCACGGCCCGTCCTCGCGAAGCTCAACCTCGGCAAGGTCTCCTCCGACCTCTGCTCCTCCTCGCTCACGCAGCACTTCGTCGCCGCCTACTTCGCGAACGGCGACTGGCGCGAGTACGTCAACGCCGCGCGCGAGACCTACCACGTGCGACGCGACGCGATGCTCGACGCGCTCGCCGAGTTCATGCCGGCGCAGGCGCGCTGGACGCATCCCCACGGCGGCCTGTTCGTCTGGCTCACGCTGCCCGACTACATCGACACGACCGACCTGCTCGCGCGCGCGCTGCGCGAGCACGTCGCCTTCGTCCCCGGAGAGGGGGCCTACGACGACGGGCGCGGGCACAATGCGATGCGACTGAACTTTTCGAGCGTGCCCGAGGAGCAGATCCGCGAAGGGATCCGCCGCATCGCGAAGATCGTCGACGAGCAGCTCGCGCTTTACGGCTCATTGACCGGCCGCCACGGCGCCGCGCCGGCTGACGACGCCGCCAATGAGCTGACCGAGGAGCTCGCGCCCGTTCTCGAACTGCCGCGGCGCTCGGGCGAGGGGGCGCGGCGGTCGCGACCGGCGTGAGTCGGGTCGCGGTTCTGAAGGGGGGGCGGTCGCTCGAGCGGCAGGTGTCGCTCGCTTCCGGTGCGCGCGTCGAGGACGCGCTCGAACGCCTCGGGCACGAGGTCGTGGGAATCGACGTCGGCGGCGATCTTTTTACGGCGCTGCACGACTGCGCGCCGGACGTCGCGTTCATCGCGATGCATGGCCCCGGCGGGGAGGACGGGACCGTCCAAGAGCTGCTCGAGGTTCTCGGGATTCCCTACACCGGGTCGGGCGTATCGGCGAGCGCGCGCTGCGCGGACAAGGTGCTCGCGAAGCACGCGCTGCGCGACGCCGGGCTGCCGACGCCCGACTGGGTCGCCTTCACCGACACCGCGTTCCGGGACCTCGGCGCCGGCCAGGCGCTCGACGCGATCGAGCAACGCCTCGACTTCCCGCTCGTCGTCAAGCCGGTCGGGCAGGGCTCGGCGATCGGGATCAAGTTCGCGCGCTCGGCGCAGGAGGTCCCGGCCGCGATCCTCGCCGCGTTCTCCTATGACCCGAAGGTGATGATCGAGCGTTTCGTCGCGGGGCGCGAGCTCGCGGCGGGCGTGCTGTCGGGGCGAGCAGGCGGCGCGCAGGCGCTGCCAATCGTCGAAGCGATCGCGCGCGACCGCGACTTCTACGACTTCACGGCGCGTTACGACATCGGCCGCACGCGCTTCGCCTGCCCGGCCGATCTCGACGCGGCGCTCGCAGCGCGCGTCCAGGAGGTCGCACTCGCTGCCTACGAGCTGCTCGGCTGCTACGGCTTCGCGCGCGTCGACATGATCCTCGCGGCCGACGGCCCGCAGATCCTCGAGCTCAACACGATCCCGGGCCTCACGGGGACGAGCACGCTGCCACAGGCCGCCGACGCAGCCGGGATCGACTTTGACGAGCTTGTGGGACGCACGGTCGAACTCGCTCTGACACGCGCGCGCTCAACGGTGTAGTTCCGACCCGTGCATGCCTGTGCCCCGAACGGGGTGCGGCCCCCCGAGATCATCAGCAGCTCAGGAGTCGCCCGCGGCGAAGTCCTCAGGCGTGACCTGGTCGAGGAACTCCTTGAACTTCTCGACCACGTCGTCTGTGTCCTCGACCTCGTGCTCGAACTCGATCGCCGACTCGGCGATCACCTCGTCGGCCGCGAAGATCGGCGCGCCGGCGCGCACCGCCAGGGCGATCGCGTCGCTCGGGCGGGAGTCGATCTCGAGCTCGCGCCCGCCGACGACGAGCGTGATCGAGGCAAAGAATGTGTTCTCGCGCAGCTCGGTCACCGCCACCTGCGTGCAGCGCACCTCGAGCTCCCCGAGCACGTCGCAGAGCAGGTCGTGGGTCATCGGACGCGGGGTCTGCGCCCCCTGGAGCTTCATCAAGATCGACGCCGCCTCGGGATGGCCGATCCAGATCGGCAGAAACTTGTTGCCCTCAGCCGTCTTCAGCAAGACGATCGGCTGCTTGCCGACCATGTCAAAGCTGACGCCGTAGATGACCATCTCTTGCACGGGCAGGCTCCCTAGCCGGGGGGTCAGACGAAGTATAGGTCGCCCGTAGCGGTGTCCTGCCGCCCCGCCGCGTCGTGAAGTGCAGCGCGATCGCGCCGGCTACAACGAGCGGGATGAAGTTCGAGATGTGGAGGACGATCGCGGACGGCAGGGCACCCGTCTCAGAGAAGCCGTATGCCTTGAGCGCCAGCACCCCCGCCGCTTCGAAGACGCCGATCGCAGCTGGCGGCGACGGGATGATCATCGACAGCCCGACGGCGACGGTAACGAGCACGCCGGCGCTGAACGGAAGGTCATGGAAGGCGCGCAGCACGAACCACGACCACAGCGCGGCCGTCATCCAGGCCGCGAGGCTCCAGACGAGCGCCTCGAGCGCGACGCGCAGCTCGCGCAGACCCGACAGGCCGGCGGCAAGCAGCCGGATCTGCTCGTTGATCCGCTCCGGATCAAGGCGCGGCAGGCGCGCGAGCGGGCGGGCGAGCCACAGCAGGGGTCGCTCGCCGTAGATCGCGAGAACGCCGACGACCGCGGCGAGGCCGGCAGCCGCGACAGCGGCGAGCACCGCCGCCGCGCCAAACCAGGACACGTGCGGCAGCCACGGCAGCGCGCAGAAGAAGATCAGCAGCACCGCGAATACGTCGTAGGCGCGCTCGACGACCACCGTGCCGACGATCTCGGCCGGCGGGGTGTTCGAGCGCCGCGTCAGCGACGCGACGCGGGCGACCTCGCCGGCGCGGGCCGGCATCACGTTGTTGAAGAGGTAGCCGACCAGCATCGCTTCGATGACCCGCAGGCGCGGCGGGCGCCGGTCGCGTGCGAACAGCGAGCGCCAGCGCATCGCGCGCATCAACGTCTGTGCCGCGAACGCGCCCATCGCCGGGACGAGCCACCAGATGTGGCAGTGCTCGACAGCGACCCACGCCTTGTGCCAGTTGACGCCACGCACCGCGAGATACGTGAAACCGGCCGCGAGCGCGAACGTCGCGAGCGTCGCAACCAGCCGCAGGTTCGGGCGACGGCGCCCTGGGCGCGAGGATGGTGCCGCGAGTAGCGGCTCTTCCTGTGCCCGCGTGCTCACTGCAGGCGAGCCTACCGGACCGCTCACCGGTGCCGGCTCGGGGCGGGCATCGAACGAACGTCCAGTTTGACGCCTCGCGAGCGGTGCGCGGCAGGAGCTCGACTGCACGCTGCGGGGGCGTTTAGGACACCGAAACCCAGTATTTGGTGGGATTTTGTGCCAGCGGACCGCGTAACTGGGGAGGTTCGTACAGGTGTCCAGGGTGGTTGACCGGCGCCCCGATGGGCATCGACACTTGCCGGCACGATGATCGAACTCGAGGACGCACCCACCACAGAGACCGTCGCGGGGCACGCCGCTTGCGTCAAGACGGCTGCCGGCCACGATCGTGTCCGGCTCATCCTCGTCGACCCTGACGCAATGTCACGCCACGCCCTCTCGGACGCGCTCCGCGCCGATGGTCGCTTCACAGTGATCGCGCAGGCAGAGAGCTCGAACGAAGGTGTGGAGCTCGCCCTCCACTACAAGCCGGCGCTTGTCGTGATCGCCAATGCGGTGCCCGGAATGGACGCCGTCAGGGCGATCGAGCGGATCACTGCCGGCGCGGCCGAGGTGCGCGTCGTTCTGGTCTCCGCGACGCACGAGCTCGAGATCGAGATGTGCGCCGTGCGCGCCGGAGCGAGCGGCTTCCTCGACAAGGACTCGGGCCTCGCGGCGATCGCACGCTCGCTGACACTCGTCGCCGCCGGTGACTCGGTGATCTCGCGCGAGATGACGCGCCTTCTCCTCGACCGTCTGCGCCGCACGCCGGAGGACGGCAGCGGGATGCGCCCGGTCAAGAGCCCGCTCACAGACCGCGAGTGGGAGATCCTCGACATGATCTGCTCAGGGATGGGTACGCGCGAGATGGCCGACGACCTGTTCCTCTCGACCGAGACCGTGAACAGCCACGTCAAGCGCATCCTGCGCAAGCTCGGCGTTCACTCGCGCAGCGCGGCCGTCGAGGTCGCGGGCCAGATGCGCAGCGGCATCCTCGTCTAGACGGCGATCGCTGCGCCCGGCGCGGGCGCCCCTCAGGAGAATCTACGCAGCCGGTGCGCGGTCCAACACGGACTGCCGGCAAACGCGCGCGCCGTAGCCTGCCCCGAACGGGCACGTGCGGCAATTGGTGCCCGTGGATGTCCGCCATGAGCGCCACGATCGACCACCGCGAGCTTTACCGCCTGCCGTGGTCGCTGCCCGACAACGCGATCGCCTGGCTCGAGCCGACGAAGAAGTGCAACCTCGCGTGCCTCGGCTGCTACCGCGAGAACGATCCGCGTGGGCACAAGACCCTCGATGAGGTTCGCGCAGACCTCGAGGTCTTCAAGCGTCTGCGCACCGTGGACAGCGTGTCGATCGCGGGTGGCGACCCGCTGGTGCACCCCGAGATCGTGCAGATCGTCGAGCTCGTCGCGCGCGAGGGCCTGAAGCCGGTCGTCAACACCAACGGCCTCGCCTTGACCGAGGATCTTCTCGGCGAGCTCAAGCGCGCTGGCGTGGTGGGCTTCACCTTCCACGTCGACTCAAAGCAGGGGCGGCCCGGCTGGAAGACAGCGAACGAGATCGAGCTCTGCGAGCTGCGCCAGCGCTTCGCCGAGATGGTCGCGGCGGCGGGCGGTCTCGGGTGCTCTTTCAACGCCACGGTGTACGAGGACACGCTCCCCTATGTGCCCGAGCTCGTCGCATGGGCGCAGCGGAATATCGCGATCGTGAACACGATCGTCTTCATCGCCTTCCGATCCGGCATCCTCGGCGGCGGCTTCGACTACTTCGTCCGCGGCAAGCCCGTCGACTTCTCGTCGATGCCGTACGCCACCGCCGACCAGACCCCTCACGAGCTCCAGTCGACCGACATCGTCGCGGAGATCCGCAAGCGCTTCCCGGACTTCGCTCCGGCCGCCTACCTCAACGGCACCGAACGCCCGGACACGTTCAAGTGGCTGCTGACCGGCGTCCTCGGCACGAGTGAGCGCACGTACGGCTATGTCGGGCCGCGCACGATGGAGCTCTCGCAGGTCTATCACCACCTGACGACCGGCCGCTACCTCGCCTACACGCGGCCCGAGATGCTGGCGCACGGGCGCTCGATGCTCTTGCTCGCCCCGCTCGACCGGCGCCTGCGCGCGATCGCGCGCCGCTACTTCGCCGACGCGGCGCGCCGGCCCGCCCGCCTGCGCGAGCCGCTGCGCTTCCAGTCGGTCATGATCATCCAGCCCGCCGACGTCTACGCCGACGGCCACCAGAACATGTGCGACGGCTGCCCGGACATCACGGTGCTCGACGGGCGCCTCGTGTGGTCGTGCCGCCTCGAAGAGCCCGAGCGCTACGGGGATTTCGTCCAGATGGTGCCGCGCCAGGGCTAGGCGACGAGGCGCCGGCGGCGCCGCAGACGACGGTCCGCAGGGCGTATCTCAAGCGTGTTTGCCGATCGCTGGGCCGCGAGCGCCTAGTCGGTTGCGACGCGTGATTGCTCGAAGGCCACTGCGAGCAGCTTCAGCAGCTTCTCTAGCGCCTCACGTCCGTCCGCCGCATGTTTCGCGCCGTCGGCGGCGCCTTCGAACGCGCGCTCGGCGGCTTCGACGACCGTGCGCATCTCAGCGTCGATCTTGGCGATCGTCGCGGCGATCCGCGCTGTCTGGTCAGCCGTCTCGGACGCCAGCCTGCCGACTTCGTCGGCGACGACTGCAAACCCTCGACCGTGCTCGCCGGCGCGCGCGGCCTCGATTGCCGCGTTGAGCGCCAGCAGCTTGGTGCGTGACGCGACATCCTCGATCACGGTCGAGACGTTGCTGACCTCGTGCAGCTCACTTTCGGTGACGCGTTGCAGGAGCTCCGAGACGCCCTTGGTCTGCTCGCTCAGCCGGTCGAAGCCGTTGATCACCTCGACGAGCACCTCGAGTCCGCGCGCGGTCCCCTCGCGGCTTGCCTCGAGCGCCTGCAGAGCGTAGGCCTGCCCACTGGCGTCGGCGCTGTAGCCCCAGGTGCCGATGATCTCGCCGGCGGCGTTGCGCAGCGGCATCTTGGTCGTCGACGCCCAGAAGTTCTCGCGCCCTTGGAAGCTATCCGGCTCGAGCTTCGCCCGCAGGGCCTCGCCGGTGGCGATGATGCGATCTTCGTCCACCTTGCCCGCGCGGGAATTGGAGTCGTCGGTCAGGACCCCTTCGCCGTAGACGTTGAAGTCGGTCTTGCCGACCACATCGCTGAGCGTCAGGCCTTCCCCAATGCGTCGGAGCAGGCCCTCGCTGACCAGGAGGAACCGACCCTCGCGGTCCTTGAACCAGATCCGCTCAACCGGGTCGTTGATCAGGCCGGAGATGCACACACGCTCGACCTCGTCGAGGGAGGCGCTCACGAGCGGGGATGAAGCGTCATCGGAGTGCACCCGCGACGCGAGTATGACGTATGACCTATGAAACGGCCAGAGCAGGGTCGAGGCCCGTCACCGGCTGTTCGGCCCGCAGCGCGCGATCACCCGCCAGCGGCGGCGCGACCGGCGAACGGACGTCGGTCCCCGCCTGCACCGCGGCGTGCGCGCAGCGACCGCTACGCGCTGGAGAGGACCTGGCACGACGCCCGAACCTGATCCTTCCTCGAGCACCGGCCGCAACGAAACGCCGTCGGCCCCGGGGCTTTCCAGTGGGCGATCCTGGACTCGAACCAGGGACCTCTTCCTTATCAGGAGCGAGCAGCTGCAGGCGGCTGAGGGTCGTTTGCGGGTATCTCGCCCGAAATCGGGCCGTGCGCCTCAGATTGGGCCTGTTGCGGGTCGGATCGTGGCGGCCGAGGCTTCCATCCGGCTTCCATGCCCGAGGTTTCCCTAATCGGTCAGCATGCCCGCTGGGGACGCGCAGCGAGAGCGGGACCGCCTACGCCTGAGCGACCGCGCTGGCGGTGGCCGCTACCTGGGTCACGTGGGTCCGCACGTGCCCGCGTCAGGTATCGGGCAGTTCATGCCGCCGACCAGCAGTCCACTCCCGAGATGGGCGCCGAGCACGGGACCCACCTGGGTGCTGAACAGGGGCTCCGAGCCGAAGATCGACACACCCTCGGCCACCAGGCGGGCGGCGTCCTCGGGCTCCTGGGCGTGCTGAACGATCCAGTCGCTCGCGCCGCGATCCTTGAGCTCGCGCAGGTATTCAACCATCCGCTCGAAGGCCCGCCGGCGCGTTCGGACGCGCCCTACGGGCGTGATCTCGCTGGCGAACGTCAGGATCGGCTTGACCGTCAACGCAGTTCCGAGGATCGCCTTGGCGGCACCGATTCTGCCGCCTCGGCGCAGGTACTCGAGCGTATCGAGGCAAAACCAAATGTCGAGCGTCCTGCGGGCGTCATTCACGGCCTGGACCACCGCGTCTAGACTCGCGCCTGCCACCGCCGCGCGCGCTGCGGCAATCACGAGCAAGCCGAGGCCACCGGCACCGGTCTGGCTGTCCACCACCTCCACGCGCCCGCCATGGCCCTGCTCCGCCGCGAGTCGAGCTGCCGCGCGCGCGCTCTCGCAGGTTCCCGACAGGCCGCTGGCCAGGTGGATCGAAACGACGTCGCGCCCGGCGCCAACGAGTGGCAGAAAGCGCGCCAGGAAGTCCCCAGGCGAGGGCTGTGAAGTGCTTGGCAGCTGCGGCGACTCGTGCAGGCGGGCGTAGAACGCGTCGAGATCCTCATGCTCACGCTCAGGACGCATCGCCCGCCCCCATCCGACGTAGAGGTCGACCTGCCCAATCCCCCAGCGGTCAACCAGCGATGCAGGGAGATACGAAGTGCTGTCGGTGACGATCGCGACTCCGAGCGTCGAAGACTTCTGAGCTGCTCCAGGACTGCCCACGGCGAGGCGAAGCGTATGGGATCGTGAGAGGCCCGCGGACGCCGTTTACCACTCATGCCGGTATTGCAGAAGCGCGCCTCGCGTCGGCCAAACGGCCAGAGAATCCGGCAGACGCTCCCCTTTCGCGCAAACGAGCTGCGTGCGGGCTGCCGCTGCAGGCGGCTGCTCCGAGAAAAAGGGAGCGCGTCGCGATCGGGCGGCGTCGTCACAGCCCGAGTCTGCGGACGCCTGCCTCGTCGAACCCGAAGTGGTGACCGACCTCGTGCCGGACCGTGGTGATGACTTGCTGTCGCAGACGCTCGGGATCGTCGCCGAAGTCGCGGACGAGCGTGTCGCGGAAGATCATGATCTCGTCTGGTAGGCCGCCGCCTCCGAGGAAAGGCATGCCACCGAGCTTGTAGCCGACGTACATTCCATAGGCGTGGCTTTCGGCGCCGCGGTCAGAGACGACGATCGCAACGTTCTCGAGCGCGTTTTGGAACTCGGGCGGCAGATCGTCGAGCGCTGAGCTGACGAGCTCCTCGAATTCCTTCTCGCTGTAGTGACGGTGCTGGCTCATGGACCCGCGTCGGGACGCACGCCACTCAAACACGCACGACGGACCGTATCGCGAAGAGCACCGAAGCACGCCAGTCGCTCGTCGCGCAAGGGGACAACGAGGGGTGCGGTCGGGGCGACGGCGCGCAGGGCGTCCCGCAGGTCAGCACGCACGCCCCATGGTACTTACGCAGCCGGGTGCCGATGGCCGGCACCCCGGCCGGTCGGCCTCGTTGCTTTGGCCGGGTGCCGATGGCTTGATATCGGGGCACGCGGCCCGGCCCGACCGTGACGCCGGTAGGCGGCTCAGCGGCCGATCGTGCGCGTGATGTCGCGGCTCCGCGGGCCGAATTCGCCGAGCAGGGTGCGGACGCGCTCGATGCCCTCCGCAACTCGCGATCCCCAACCTCGATCGGCAGCATCGAGTCCTGCAGGCCGCCGAGGATCAGATCCGCACGCGTCGCCGCGGCTGCCGCGTCCTGGATCATCGATCCGGCGTTGCCTGGCGCTGCGTGCGGAGGCTGGCGCTCGCCGGCATCGCCCGACAGGTCGTGGCGGGCAGCGAACTCCGAGCGCGTGCGCCGCAGTTGCGCCGAGGCGCTCTGCGACGGTCGGAAGAGCTGGTCCTCGACGCGCCGCGCGGCGGCATCGTCGAGCAGCTCGTAGGCGCCGGAGACGCCGTCGAGCGCGAGATCAACCTGGTCGAGAGCGCTTGCCAGGTCGTCGAGCACCTGCTGGCGGCCCTCGGCGTTCGTGTACGCCACCGCCATAGCCTAGTGCCGGTGCAGTCGCCGCCGACTACGGCCATCCTAACACGTACCGGTCATGCCGTCCTGCTCGCTAAAGCATGAACCGCGAGTGCCGTCACGACCTCGGGCGCACGCATCGTACGAGAGGGCGCGTCAAACCGACGGGTCCGTCGCTGACGAGCGCTGTCGGGAGCGATACGTTGCTCCGCACCCGCTAACGGGTCGGAGACCGCGGCAAGGACCAAGGCCACGCGCGACCGCCTTTCGCGCGATGGAGCCGCCTGATGCGCAGGGTTAGCGTGATCGCATTTCGTGGGAGGGACAGCGCTTGAGGATGCGTGCGTATCGGTTATGGCGCGTGGCCGCGGACGCTTTAGCGCTGTGCGAGCCACTTGTCGAAGTCCTTGGCGACGATGCGTTCGTCGTGGATGCCCTCCGCCTCCGCTGAGGCCAGCCAGACGATCGGCGGACCCATGATCGCCGGGTCAAGGAGTGTCGCCCGCGTCTCGAGCGGCACGTCGTCGGGGATCATCCCGGTCGCGGTGGCGCCTCCCGGCAGCAGGACGTTGGCGGTCACCGAGGTTCCCTTGAGGTCGGCGGCCATGACACGCGCGAGCGCCTCGACTGCCGCGCCCGCCGGCCCGTAGGGCACAAAGCCGCGGCGGGTCATTGTCTGCTTGCTCATTGAGATCGTGACGACGCGCCCGCGGCCCGCCGCAAGCATCCGCGGCACAACGGCCCGCGCGACGAGGAAGCACCCGGTGACCTTCGTCTCGAGCACGGCGCAGAAATCGGCCGGCGCCACCGCCCAGAAGGGTTGCGGCTCAGTCAGAAAGCGCGGATTGACAGTGCGCATGCCGATGCCGGCGTTGTTAACAAGCACGTCGACGCCACCAAGTCGCTCGTAGATCTCGTCCACCCGCACCTGAACGGATGCCGCGTCGCGGACATCCATCTCAATCCCGACCGCCGCGGCTCCCAGTCGCATAGCGGCCGCCTCGGCGCGGGACCACTCGCGGCTCGTCACAGCCACGCGAGCTCCAGCCTCGACCAGCGCTTCGGCCATGGCCCTACCGAGTCCGCTCGTCGCGCCGGTCACGAGCACACGAGTACCGGCCAGCGCCATCACGGCATTATCCAACAGCCACCGCGCATCGGATCCGCGTCGCGCCTCCCGCACGGCGCCGTCGCTCGTCGCGTATTGGGACGACGAGACCTTGACGCGGCTGGGCCGCTGCTTTGGGGAGCGGAGCCGTCAGCGCAGGGGCCATGAGCTAGTCGATGTCCGGGGCGCGGCCCGTGATCCACCGGCGCCAGGTTCAGGCTGTGGGCTGCCGCTAGACTCGGTGTGTGCGTCTCTACCATGTGCCGAACAGCAGCTCGCAGCGCGTCCTGTGGTTGCTCGAAGAGGTTGGGGAGCCGTATGAGCTGACGATTCTCGGTGACCGGCAGTCGCGGCTCGCCGATGCCGATCACATGCGACGCCACCCGTTCGGCCGCGTGCCGGTGCTCGAAGATGACGGCGTCAATATCTTTGAGTCTGGCGCGATCTGCCTCTATATCGCCGACAAGTACCCGCAGACCGGGCTTTTGCCGGCGTCGGGCACATCGCGTGGGCTGGCATACCAATGGTCCCTGTTCGCGTACACCGAGCTGCAAGCAAAGTTCGGTCAGGTCCGACTCGCTGGTTCTCCCGAATCCGAGAAGACTGCAAGGGATGCCCTGAAGGAACCGATCGACGCCGTCGCCGCAGCGCTCAAGGGTCAGGACTTCCTTCTTGGAAGTGCCTTCACAGTTGCCGACCTCCTCGTCGCCACCGCCCTCGGCATCGCGCTACGGCTCAAGATCGGGGAGCTGCCGCCCCAGCTCGTTCGCTACCTCGATGCGATCGACAGCCGACCCGCCAAGCAACGCGCGGAAGCACGAAACCCGCCGCCCGCGGCAACGCGCTAGCGGTTCACCTTTCAAGCTCGCGGCTTCGGGCCGGGCGTGATTA
>PLFX01000006.1 GCA_003138355.1 Solirubrobacterales bacterium | reverse complement strand
TTCTCGGGTCCTACACCTAGGGCGTCGTGACGAGCAGGGCCGAGTAAGCGAGCCGCGCCGACTGGTAGAGGCACGGGTACTGCTGCAGGGAGTCGACCGACTGCTGGGCGGTTTGAGTTGGCGGGATCTTCGAGCAGTGGGCCTTCGGCCTGCTGGCGCGCCACGACACGTACCTGCCATAGGAGGTGCCGTCAGCGGTGCTGAGCGCGAGCACCGGCGCCCAGGTGGGCACCGTCAGCGCGAGGATCTGGCCTTTCTTCACGGGGATCGCGTTGGCCAGCGGGATCTCGACCGTCTCGCCGAAGTACGGCTGCAGCGGCACGATCGGGCTCTGGGCCACCAGCGAGTAGTACAGGTGGTGCCCCACCGGCTTGAGGATTGCGATGCCGGCCGATGCAGCCCCGCCCTCGTTGGTATCGAAGTACTGGATTTGGCTCTCGGTCTGGCCGGAACCGGGCGTGGTCGTCGGTGAGCCGAGCGTGACCGTCCAGGCGACGATCGACCCGTTCGCCGGGATCGTCGTGATCGAGTGAGTCTGCCCGACCTTGACCTGGAAGCCGGTCGTGCGGGTCATCGCGAGGCACGGATTGGCGGGACACTCGGGTGCCGGAGCGGTGTTCGGCGACGATGGGCCGGTCGGCCCCGAGGATGTCGTCAACCCGCTGGTCCCGGTCGTGCCAGTGGTGCCGCTCGCGCCAGTCGTCCCGCTCGCACCCGTCGAGCCGGCCGCGGGACCGTAGATGACGATGTCACCGGGCGCGGTGCCGACATGGATCTCGGTGCCGAGCGCAGAGCCGGCAGTCGCAATGCCAAAGCCAGTCGCCGCCGCAATGAGCGTCGTGCCGAGCCCGAGTACAACAAGAATTCGCCGCATGTGCAGCCAGAACTGTATTCGCGGCAAAATGTTGCGCCACTTGCGCAACAGAGCGTGCGAATCAGCCGCGCAGCGCATCGGCCGCCGCGGCGATCTCCGCGGCGTCGCCGGGCGCCGGCGTCCACGGCAGACGCAGGGGATCGCCGGCGTAGCGCGGGATCACGTGGACGTGGAAATGGAAGACGGTCTGCCATGCGGCGCCGCCCGCCGAGTGCAGCAGATTGACGCCGTCGGCGCCGAGGCGCTCGACCGCACGATGCGAAAGCTCCCGGGCAAGGGCGATGCACTCCTCGAGGTCATCGCTCGGGATGTCCCGGATGTCCGTCGCGTGGGCGCGCGGAAGCACGAGCGCGTGCCCGCGAGTCGCTGGATTGATGTCGGCGATCGCGATCGCACGATCGTTCTCGGCGATCACGTTTGCGGGCAGCTCGCCCGCCACGATCTTGCAGAAGATGCAGTCCACGGTCGACATGACCGCAGACTACGCTCTCCGTGAGCGGGCGTAGGCGATCGCGTCCGCGCGCGTCACGACCTCGCCGGTGAAGCGCGCGCGAGAGAGATCCGCGAGCAGCTGCCCGACGAGCGGCCCAGGTGCGATACCGAGCTCCGCGACGAGCTCGTCCCCCCGTAGCGGCGCGGCCGGCGGGCCTTGACGATGCCAGCGCAGGGCCTCACCGGTCACCGACCGGGCGAGCGCCAGGTGCGCGGCGACCATCTCCTCGGAGCGCTCCCCGCGGGTCGCGAAGCGGTCCGCGATCGACAGCAAGGTGACGTCCGCGGCAACCGCGCCGCAGGCGCTCAGGTAGGCGTACAGGTCCGCGCGCGAGAGCGGTGCCGCATCGACGAGGAAGCCGAGACGCAAATGGTGGAGTGTGAGCGCCGCCACGTGGGCGCGCATGCGCTCCGCGGCACGCAAGCGCCCGAGCAGCGCATGCGCCTCGCGCGCGCCGAGCTCGTCGTGGGCCGGGAAGCGGACCTGTCCGCCAGCGGCGACCGTGCGCGCCTGCGGCTTGGCGATGTCGTGCAGGAGCGCGCCGAAGCGCAGCCCGACGCCGCGCGTCACCTCGTCGGCAAGGGGCTCGTCGAGCAGCGCAGCGATCGACTCGCGGTGCTCGGCACCGAGCACGGCCCACGCGTCCGCGTCGAGCGCGACGACCTCGCCGAGCACGGCAAGGGTGTGCTCGAAGACGTCGAGATGATGAAAGGCGCTTTGGCTCACGTCGCGCAGCGCGTCGAGCTCGGGCAGCACGCTTGCACTGAGCGACAGCTCGCCGAGCATCCGAATCCCCGCGACGGCACGATCGCTCATGACGATTCGCAGTAACTCGCCGTAGATGCGCTCAGCCGCGACGTCGCCGAGCCGCGGGGCGGCGCGGCGCGCGGCCGCTGCCGCGCCGGCGTCCGGGGAGAGGTCGAGCTCGCACGCGAGGCGCACGAGGCGCAGGGCGCGCAACGGGTCGGCTTCGAGCGCGTCGGCTCGTGCGAGTCGCAGGCGCCGCGCGGCGAGGTCCGCGACACCGCCAAGCGGATCGATCAGCTCGCCGCCCGCGAGCGACTGCGCGATCGCGTTGACGGTGAAGTCGCGCAGTGCGAGATCGCTTTCGATCGCGCCGCCGCGCAACGGGTTGACGTCGATGTGCCAGCTCGCGTCGCGAGCGACCACGCGCCAGGCGCCGAACGCGGTCGAGAGCGGGAAGGCATGCGCCGGCACACGGCGCGCCAAGAGCCGGGCGGCGCTCTCGACGTCTCCCTCGACGACGATGTCGAGGTCAACCGGCAGCTCGCCCCCGCGCAGGCGGTCGCGGACCGCGCCGCCGACGAGCCACGAAAGCCTGTCCGCGAGAACGCCCGTTGCCAGCTCGAGCGGACCGCCGTCAGGCGTCGAGCGCTTCGCCATCGCGGTGGTAGTGACGGGGGACACGGGGACTGAGCGCGCACGTCACCTCGTAGTTGATCGTGCCAGCCCAGCGCGCCACCTCCTCGGCGCTGACGCGCGCCTCGCCGGCACCGCCGATCAGGACCGCTTCGTCGCCGATCGCGACGGGATCCTCGCCGAGATCGATTGCGAGGCTGTCCATGCTGATGGTGCCCGCGAGCGGACGGCGACGACCGCGCACCGCTACCTCGCCACCCGGCGAGATGACGCGCCGGACCCCGTCCGCGTACCCGACCGGAATGATCCCGAGCAGCGTAGCTTTGCTTGCCACGAAGCGCCGGCCATACCCGGCACTCTCACCGGCGGCGCACGGCTTCAACGCCGCGACCCACGAAACGAGCTCGAGGGCCGGCTCGAGATCGCGGGCGCGCGCGTCCACGCCGAACGGATCGAGGCCGTAGAGGGCGACCCCGCAGCGGGCCATGTCGAATCGGGCCCGTCCCGCGCCCAGCAGCGCGGCGCTGTTCTCGGCGTGCGCAGGGATCGGGCCGTGCTGATCGCGCAGCGCATCGAGCCAGGACGAGAACCGGGCGAGCTGCTCCTCGAGGAAGCGCATGTCGGGCTCGTCGGCGGTCGCGAAGTGGGTCATCACGCCCGCGAGCTCGAGCGAATCGGTCGCGAGAACACGCGTGACGAACCGGTCGGCGAGCGCGCCGTCGCGGGTGCCGAGACGGCCCATCCCGGTATCGAGCTTGACGTGAACCCGCCCGCCTCCCTCTTCGCGCACCCAGTCAAGGAGAGCATCGGTCCAGGCGACCACCTCGGCGCCGGCGGCGAGCGCCTCCACGAGCTCACGGCGAGTCAGCGCGCCGAGCACGATGATCGGCGCGGCAACCCCGGCTGCACGCAGCTCGGCCGCTTCCGCGGAAGTCGCGACAGCTAGCACCCGCGCGCCGCCGGCGAGCACCGCCCTCGCCGACTCGACGGCACCGTGGCCGTAGGCATCGGCCTTCAGCACCGCACAGAGCCGAGGGCTCGCACGGACGAGCTTCGCGGTATTGCGCTCGATCGCGGCCAGGTTGACGCGGGCGAGCGCCCTCGCGGCCCGCCCCCCGCCAGCGGGGGTCATCGCGTGCGCACCGCCGCGAGCTGATCAATCACGTCGGACGCGATCATCCCGTCACGGCCGTGTCGATCCGCCGCGCGGATGCCGGCGAGCGCGTGCAGACGGACACCCGCTGCCGCCGCGACGAACGGCTCGACTCGAGCCGCCAACAGTGCGCCGATCACGCCGGAGAGGACATCGCCCGTCCCCGCCGTCGCGAGGGCCGCGGTGGCGCCGGAACTGACCGCGACGAGACCGCTCGGGTGGGCGATGAGCGTGTCGTCGCCCTTGAGCACGACGACCGCGGCTGCCTGCCTGGCGGCCTCGCGCGCGTGGGCGAGCCGCGCCGCCGCCACCTCGCGCGAGGGGACGCCGAGCAGGCGGCCGAGCTCCCCTTCGTGCGGTGTGAGCACGAGCGGCGCGCCGCGGCGATCCTCTGCAAGTCGCGCGAGCTCGCCCGCATACGCGCTCAGCCCGTCGGCGTCGAGCACCGCCGGGAGCTCCACCCGGGACAGCACCGTCCGGACGAAGCCGACCGCGGCATCGCTGCGTCCCGCCCCGGGGCCGAGCACGAGCGCACCGCCGCGCTCCGCGGCTTGGAGCAGTCGCGGCACGCCCTCCACGGTCAACGAGCCCTCGGCGTCGGGCAGCGCGATCGTCATGACCTCGAGCAGTCGCGTCTCGAAGACGAGCGACAGCGAGGAGGGAGCGCACACGGTCACATAGCCCGCACCCGCGCGCTGCGCCGCGAGCGCCGCCATGCAGGGAGCGCCGGTCAGTCCCGGCGATCCGCCGGCGACCAGCACCTGACCGCTCGTGAACTTGGTCGCGCCGGCCTCGCGTCGCGGCAGCCGCGCGAGCAGCGGCTCGTCGCGGATCAGCCCTACGTTCACGGGTGCGGGAGCACCTTCTGGTATCCCGATCGGGATGACGTGCACGTGCCCCGCGTACTGCTTGCCCGGCTCGATCCACAACCCCGGCTTCGCGGCGTGGAAGGTCGCGGTCGCGCGCGCGCTGACCGCGCTCCCCGCCACCTCGCCGGTGGACGCGTCAACGCCGCTCGGCACGTCCGCGGCGAGGACCGGGGCGCCGCACGCCGCGATCGCATCGATCGCTTCGCCGACGGCGCCGTGCGGCTCGCCGGTCGCGCCCGTGCCGAGCAGCGCGTCGATGACGAGCGCGGCATCCGGGCGGATCGGCCCGGCGAGCGCGCGCGGCGGATCGCCCGGCAGGCGCTCGAGGTTGGTCCGCGCGTCTCCCGTAGCCTCAGGCTCTCCCGCAAACAGCACCTCCACCTCGCGCCCACCGTCGCGCAGCAGGCGCGCCGCCACGAGTCCATCACCGCCGTTGTTGCCCTTGCCGGTAACGACCACGATCGGCCCACCGGGCGCGAGTTGCCCGGCAAGCGCTGCCACGCCCTCGCCTGCGCGCTCCATCAGCTCGAGCGAAGGCACTCCCTGCCCCTCGATCGCCCACGCGTCGGTCGCGCGCATCGTCGGCGCGTCATAGAGGGGCTCGAGCCAGTCCGGGAGCGTCACTTGATCACCGCCACGGCGCCGGCGAGCCCGCGGGAGTGCGTCATCGATATCGCCACCTCGACCCCGAGCTCCTGCGCCCGTGCCAGCGCCGCGCCGTGCAGGCGCACGCCGACATCCGCCCCGCCGGCGAGCACCTCGACATCCCGCGGCTCCATCGCCGGCAAGCCAAGCGCCTTCGTCACAGCCTCCTTCGCGCAGAAGCGGGCAGCCAGATGCTCACCGGGACGGGCACGCGAGTTGGCGTAGGCGAGCTCTCCCTCGGTGAACAGGCGACGCGCAAGCCCGGGCCGGCGCTCCAGAGCGCGCTCCATCCGCTCGATCTCGAGCAGGTCGAGCCCCACAGCCGGCTTCACGCGCTGATCAGGATGCATCTTGCCAGGAGCGAGGCTACCGCCCGCGCCCCCCGAGCGGGAAACGACATCGCGGTGCTTGCCGGCGCCTTACGAGCCGCTAGCGATTAGTCCACGCTGGGGCTTCCGAGCTCAGCGCAGCCTCACCAGCGGGCGTGCTGGGACTGCACGAGCTCGCGGACATCACCTACGCCAGCACCATACCCACGCTCTGGACGGCCCAGCTTGCCTACCCCTCCGCCGCCTCCCAGCTGTGATGAGGCAACGAACCACCGCGGCGACTGGTTCCAAGCGCGAGGCCGCAACCGACCAACGGCGCGCTTTGCCCAAGCGAGGATGGCCGGCCGCAGGCCGGGCCACCGCAGCTATTCGACGGTGACCGTCTTCGCCAGATTGCGCGGCTGGTCCGGATTGAGCCCGCGACGCATGGCGATCTTGTAGGCGAGCAGCTGGAGCGGGATCACGGCGAGTAGCGGCTCGAGCATCGGGTCGGAGGCCGGCACGGGGACCGTCGCCTTTACGTGCGCGTCGACCGTATGGTCGCCGGCGGTCGTCATCGCGATCACCTTGGCCCCACGGGCCGCGACCTCTTGGATGTTGTTGACGACCTTCGTCAGGACCGGCGAGGTGGTCGCGACCGCGACCACCGGCGTGTGCTCGTCGAGCATCGCGATCGGGCCGTGCTTCATCTCGCCGGCGGCGTAGGCGTCCGTGGAGATGTAGGAGATCTCCTTGAGCTTGAGCGCGCCCTCGAGGGCGATCGGGACACCCGCATGGCGGCCGATGTAGAGGAAGAAGTTAGCCTGCCAGCACCACTGCGAGATCTGATCGACCTGCTCGTCGAGGCCGTCGAGCAGCTCCTCGACGTTCTGGGGCAGGCGCCGCAGCGCGGCGACGAGCTCTGCGCGACGCTCGGCCGAGAGCGTGCCGCGCAGTTCGGCGAGCCGCAGCGCGAGTAGGTAGACGACGGCGAGCTGAGCCACGAACGTCTTCGTCGCGGCAACGCCGATCTCGAGTCCGGCCCGCGTGTAGAGGACGCCGTCGCATTCGCGCGTCGCCTGCGAGCCCATCACATTGGTCAGCGCGACGACGCGCGCCCCGCGCTCGCGTGCGACACGCATCGCGCCGAGCGTGTCAGCGGTCTCGCCCGATTGGGAGATCCCGACGACGAGGTCGCGCGGCCCGACCAGGGGATTGCGGTAGCGGTACTCCGAGGCGACGTCCACCTCGACCGGTAGCTCCGCCCACTCCTCGATCGCATAGCGGCCCATCAGGCCGGCGTGGTAGGCGGTCCCGCAGGCGACAAAGACGACGCGCTCGATACCCTCGAGCAGCGACTCGTCGAAGCACTCTTCGGCGAGGTCGACGCCGTCCCGGCGCACGGTTCGGTCGTTGATCGTCTCCGCGAGCGCGTCCGCCTGATCGTGGATCTCCTTGAGCATGAACGTCTCGTAGCCGCCCTTCTCGGCGGTGTCGGCGTCCCAGGTGATCTCGAGGAGCTCACGCTCCACGGGCGCGCCGTTCGCGTCGCGGATCTCGACCTCGCCGGCGCGCAGCACGACGATCTCGCCGTTCTCGATCAGCTGCGTCGAGCGTGTGTGGGCGAGGAAGGCTGGGACGGCAGAGGCAACGAACGACTCGTCGGTGCCGCGGCCGATGACCAGCGGGCACTCACGACGCGCACCAACCAGGACGTCAGGCTCATCGAGCGCCATCGCGACAAAGGCGAAGAAGCCGTCGAGCTGCCCGAGCGCGTGCTGCACTGTCGCCGCAAGGTCGCCGTCGTACTCGCTCGCAATGAGCTGGGCGATCACTTCGGCGTCGGTCTGCGAGCTGAACGTGGCGCCGGCGGCGGTCAGGCGATCGCGCAGGCCGACGTAGTTCTCGACGATCCCGTTGACGACGACGTGGATTCGTCCCTCGGCGTCGCACAGCGGGTGCGCATTCTGCTCGGAGACGGCGCCGTGGGTTGCCCAGCGGGTATGGGCGATGCCGATCGTCGCCGGCGGGACGAGCGCGTCCTCCTGCGCGAGCGCTGCCTCGAGGTGGTCGAGGTTGCCGACCGCACGCACCGCACGGATCGTGCCATCGGCGAGGACCGACAGGCCGGCGCTGTCGTAACCGCGGTACTCGAGCTTGCGCAGCCCCGCGAGCAGGATCTCCTCGGCCGGGCGCGCACCGACGTAGCCGATGATCCCGCACATGAGCCGAGCCTACCTCAGCTCCGCTTCGATCACGGCAACGATCCGCCCACACACAGCCTGCGCCTCCTCGGCGCTCGGAGCCTCGACCATCACGCGAACCACCGGTTCGGTGCCGCTCGGACGGACGAGCACGCGACCGCGGCCCGCGAGCGCGGCGGACTCGCGACCGACCGCGTTGTGCACGGGGCGGGCGCTCTCGAGCGCCGTGCGGTCGCCTACGGCGACGTTCACGAGCGTCTGCGGCAGCTTTGCGATCCGCGGGCGCTCGCGCAGGTCACGCCCACCGAGTGCTTCGAGCGCGAGCAGCGCGGAGGCGATTCCGTCGCCGGAAGGTGCGAAGCCCAGCTCGAGGATGTGCCCCGACTGCTCGCCGCCGAGTGCGAACCCGCGCTCGCGCAACGCCTCCAGGACGTAGCGGTCACCGACCGCGGTCGTAGCGACCTCGATCCCGGCGGCCTCGAGCGCCGACACGATCGCGAAGTTCGTCATCACGGTGATCGCGATGCCGTTACGCGGCAGGCGACCCTCCTCGAGCAGATGGAGCGCGATCAGCGTGAGCAGCTCGTCGCCGTCGACGAGGGCCCCGTCGCGATCGACCGCGAGCACGCGGTCACCGTCGCCGTCGAAGGCGAAGCCGATGTCGTGACCCCCGCGCACAACCTCGGCGGCCAGGAGCTCGATGTGCGTCGAGCCGCAGCCGGCGTTGATGTTGCGCCCGTCAGGGTCGACCGCGATCGTCGCGACGCGCGCGCCCAAGCGCTCGAAGATCTGCGGCGCGACCTGATGGGTCGCGCCGTTCGCGCAATCGAGCAGAACGTCGAGGCCATCGAGGCGCAGGGCCTGAAAGCGCTGATGCAGGTCCCGGACATAGTCGGCGGTCGCTGCGTGAAGGGTCCGGATCCGGCCCACGGCGCCCCTCCCAAGAGAGTCGTCCTCGAGGTGCTCCTCGATCGCCGCCTCGCGCTCGTCCGAGAGCTTGAAGCCGTCGGCGCCGAAGAACTTGATGCCGTTGTCCGTGTAGACGTTGTGCGAGGCGGAGAGGACGACGCCGAGGTCGAGGCCGTGGCGGCGGATGAGAAGCGAGGCCGCGGGGGTCGGGAGGACGCCCCCGAGCAGGACCTCCGCGCCGGCCGAGGCAAGACCAGCGGCGATCGCCGCCTCGAGCATCTCGCCCGACTCGCGTGTGTCGCGAACGACGAGGACACGAGGGCTCGCAACGGCCGACTGGAGCACCGCAGCGCGACCGAGCGCAAGCGCGAGCGCGGCCGTGACGTCGATCCCGGCGATCCCACGGACGCCGTCTGTGCCGAAAAGCCTGCGCCTGCGCTGACGCGCCATCTAGGCGAGCAAAGCTAGCGCTTCGAGAACTGCGGACGCTTGCGCGCCTTCTTCAGACCCGCCTTCTTGCGCTCCTTGGCGCGTGCGTCGCGCGTCAGGAAGCCGCGACGCTTGAGCTCGCCGCGCAGATTCGGATCGGCTTCGAGCAGTGCGCGCGAGATGCCGTGGCGCAGGGCACCGGCTTGCGCCGAGACGCCGCCGCCCTCCATGCGAGCGATCACGTCCATGCGCGCCTCGTAGCCGACCGTCTCGAGCGGCTGGCGGATGTTGCGCTGGAGCGTCTCGCGGGGGAAGTACGCCTCGAGCGAACGGCCGTTGATCATGTAGGTGCCGCTGCCGGGGCGCAGCGTGACGCGTGCGATCGCCGTCTTGCGCTTGCCCGTGGCGCGATAGCGCGCGCCGGCGGCGAGATCGATCGCAACCTCCTCGATCGGCTCGACAGCAACGACCTCCTCGATCGCGTCGGGCTCCGCAGGCTCAGTTGGCTCCTCGTCCTCGGCGTAGGAGTAGGCCGCCTCCGCGCCGAGCGGTGCGAGCGGGTCGACGCCCTCGGGGACGATGTCAACCTCGAGGTCGGCGCCCGGGACGACCACGGGCTTCTCCGCGGGCTCCGCTTGGGCACGGCGCGGGCGAGCCGATGCGCGCTCTTCGGGCGCAGGCGCCTGCTCAGCAGCGCTTTCCGGCTGCTGCTGCTCCTCGCCCTCCACCGGCTGCTCGGGGGTCTCTTCGCTCACCTGGCGTGCCACAGCTCCAGCGGCTCGGGCTTCTGCGCCCGGTGGGGATGCTCGGGACCGGCGTAGATCTTGAGCTTCGTCAGCTGCTTTCGTGCGAGGCGGTTGCGCGGCATCATGCCCTTCACGGCGAGGCGCAGCACCTCCTCGGGGCGGCGGGCCATCATCTGCTCGAGCGTACGCGTGCGCAGACCCCCCGGATAGCCCGAGTGGCGGTGGTACAGCTTTTGCGCGCGCTTGTTGCCCGTCACGGCAACCTTCTCGGCGTTGACGACAACGACGAAGTCGCCGGTGTCGATGTGCGGCGTATATGCGGGCTTGCGCTTACCCCGCAGCGTGTCAGCGATCTGCGTCGCGAGACGGCCGAGCGTCTTGCCGGAGGCGTCGACGACGTACCAGTCGCGCTGGCGGTCTGAGGGCTTTGCCACGTAGGTCTTCATCGCACGAAAGAACGCCACGCGGATTCGCGCGGCGCGGGCCTGATGATAGAGGAAGCGGCTCGCCGGTGAGTCTGGTGGCTTCCTGCAATGATGCGGCCGCAATGAGCAGCGAGGAGTGGCGAGTCGAGGCGCGGCTGGCCGATAGCGGAGCGGCGGAGCAGCTGCACGCGGCGGCCGGCGCGGCGAAACTCTACGAGCACGCGCGTCGCGAGCTCTACGGCCGGGCGGCGCTCAGCCACGACGGCAACCGCGTCCTCGCCTATGCGGACACGCGCGAGCACGCCGAGGCCGCGCAGAGCGCGCTCGAGGCGCTCGTGGCGATGGAGGGGCTCGCGGCGAGCTTCGAGCTGGAGCGCTGGCACGCGCTGGCGGAGCGATGGGAGGATGCGGACGAGCCGCTGCCGGAGTCCTCCGCGGAGATCGTCGAGGAGCAGCGCGAGGGTGAGAGCGCCGAGCTCGCAGCCTCCTACGAAGAGGCGGAGCGGACCGGCGTCCCCGAGTACGAGGTGCGTGTGACGTTGCCGACGCATCGCGACGCCGCCGCGCTCGCAAAGAAGCTGGCCGACGAGGACATCCCGAGCCAGCGTCACTGGACTTACCTGCTAGTCGGCGCCTTCTCGGAAGACGCCGCGAACGTGCTGGCGGAGCGCCTGCGCAGCGAGGCGCCGAGCGGCAGCGACGTGCGCGTCGAGGCGACGCTGGCCTACGTGCTGAGCCACGAGCCGCACAGCAAACTGCTCGCCGCGAACCCGTTCGTCCTCTTCTAGCGTCGCGACCGGCGCGTGCCGTCGCACCGAAGCGGAGCGCGCACGCCCGCGGCGTGCTCGCTTTCACGTGAGGCTGTCGCGTAAAGGG
>PLFX01000023.1 GCA_003138355.1 Solirubrobacterales bacterium | reverse complement strand
CCCAGCTGAAAGCCGACATCCTGGACAACGTCAACCCGATCCCAGCTCTCAACGGCCTCGTACGCACCGGCGGCATCCTCGACGTCTGCAAAGCCATACCCGGCTGCACCACCAGTCCGTCGACGACGCCGCCGACGAACTCCACGCTGCCGATGATCTCGGGCAGCGCGCAGGTGGGACAGGCCCTGTCTACTAGCAATGGGACGTGGGGCGGATCGTCAGCAACCTATACATACATGTGGCAGCGCTGCGACACGAGCGGCAAGAACTGCAACGCGATCGCGAACGCGACCTCACAGAGCTACCTCGTGGCGAGCGCCGACGTCGGCAGCACGCTCGAGGTCGCGGTGACGGCGCAGAACACTGCCGGCTCCGCAACAGCAACCTCGGCTCCGACGGCGACGGTGTCGTCGGCGCCGCCGCCGTCGACGGGTACGTTTGGTAAGACGACGGTTGGCGCGAGTTCGGATACCGCTGTCGCGAATCGCAAGCGTGTTAATCGTTACTCCGTTAGTGCGAGCGTCTCGGTGACGAAGCTGACTATTTATCTGCAGCAGGGGGGCGCGAGCGGCACGCAGACGTTGGAAGGTGTCGTTTACGCCGACTCGGGTGGCTCGCCTGGCGCGCTGATCGCTGTCTCTAATCAGGTGACGTTCGCGAGCACCGACGCGGCGGCCTGGTATGACCTCCCGTTCTCGACACCGGTGAGCTTGGCGCCCGGTAACTACTGGATCGGCTTCATGTCCGGCTCGACTTCCTATGTCATCGGCTTCCGCTACGACTCCGTCTCGGGCAGCCGCCTGTACAACGCGAACACCTACAGCTCTGGGCCGAGCAACCCGTTCGGCTCGGCCTCGAGCGACAGCGAGCAGATCTCGCTGTACGCCACCTACACGACCGGCTAGCCCTTCGTTGCTGCGCCTTGGCGCTCACGACAAACACCGCCGTGGCCCATCCGCAAGTCGGGCCCACGGTGGCCGGGACGCGTCAGACGGCGCGCCCCCCTGAGCGGTCTGTCCTACCGGGGTCGTCTAAGCTGGTTGCGGCACATGGGGCTCCCTCGGCCTGTCCGAATCCTCGTCGCGGCGTCGCTGCTGGCCGCCGGGGTGCTCGTCGCCTGCGGGCAGGCGACCCCCGGGCGAGCGCTCGCGGTCGGTCCGCTGAGGGCGCTGCAGAACTCGCCGACATCACACGTCGCGATCATCGTGATGGAGAACGAGGAAGTCTCGGGGGTCATCGGGAACTCGGCCGCGCCTTACATCAACAGCCTCGCGCGCCAGTACGGCCTCGCCACCGCGAGCTACGGGATCACGCACCCGTCGCTGCCCAACTACCTCGCGCTGACCAGCGGATCGACGCAGGGCATTACCTCCGATTGCACGAGCTGCCAGGTCTCGGCTTCCAATCTCGTGGACCAATTGGAGGCCGCGCACGTGTCCTGGCGGGCATACCTGGAGGACTACCCCGGTCACTGTTTCTCCGGGGCCGGCGCCGGCGAGTACGCAAAGAAGCACGTTCCGTTCCTCTACTACAACGACGTCGTTCGCTCGCCGAGCCGCTGCCGCAACCTCGTCGGGTTCGGTGAGCTCGCCTCCGACCTGCGCCACGGGAGCCTGCCGCGCTTCATTTGGATCACACCCAACCTCTGCGACGACATGCATGACTGCAGCGTCGCGACCGGCGACCACTTCTTGGCGCGCACAGTACCTTCGCTGCTGCGCGGGCTTGGGCCGCATGGCTTCCTGATCCTCACCTGGGATGAGGGTGCCACCAACACCGGCTGCTGCTCGGGGGCCGCGGGCGGGCACATCACGACGATCGTCGCCGGGCCTGGCGCAGGCCGCGGCGTGCGGGACCCGAAGCCGGTGGACCACTACGGCGTGCTCGCCACGATCGAGGATGCACTCGGCCTGTCGCGGCTGGGCGCCGCTGCGAATGCCGCCAACGGCAACCTGAGTCCGCTGCTCTCGACCTCGCTTCCACTGCCCTGAACGAGCGGGCCCACGGCGCTGTCGGGCGCGGTGATGCTCCCTCTCGATGACACGCCCCACGACGCCCGGCCACGCAGGAATCGAGGGCGTCCTCCGCGATCTCGGGCAGCTATCTACCACCACGAACTCGCGTAGCAGGCCTCGCGAGTAGCGGACACCGACTGTTCGCTGAGGTCGCAGAACGCCTTCGCGTGATGGCGAGGGTGTCGGGGATCGAGGGTTGGAGAGTTTTGGTGAGCGTTGTTGCACGGACGAGTTTGGTACGTCGGTGAGCTAAAACGGGCCAGTTTGCGACCGAATACTCTGTGCGGATGAGCGCAATGGTTTCCTCGCACGAGCAGCGCCTGCTGGACCGGATCGACCAGGAGCGCTGGAAATGACCGTTCCCGCGGCGCAGGCACCCGCCCGGTTCAACGATCAGCTGACGCCGGGCTTCCTACCGGCGTCCACGTTCGCTCACATGGAGTCGACCGCAGTTGGCATGGTCGATCTCGAGGACCCCGAGCGGGCCTCGGTGATGAGCACCGCGCACAGCCGAAACCGCGACGCGCTGCTGCTCATCCGCCTTCACGGCGACCCGCTGGGAGTCGTGCACGTATCCGATGAACGCGTCGTTGGGCGCGGCGATGACCTCGTGTCGCTCATCCACCAGCAGCTCGGCGAACGCGTCAGCGCCCACTGCCGCCGCTTCGGCTGTCAGGTGAGCGACCCTGGCTGTCGAGGAAACCTCGCGCCGCATGTCCCGGGCTCGGTGGCTGTGATCATTTCGACCGTCGGGCGGGAGCGCACGCTCGATCGCTGCCTGCGCTCGCTGGCCCCGCTCGCGCACGAGCGTCTCGAGATCATCGTCGTCGACAACCGCCCCGCGGCGAGCACCCGCCAGCTGATCTCGAGCTGGAGCACGCGCGATGAGCGGATCCGCTACGTGAGCGAGCCGCGACCTGGTCTTGCCATCGCTCGCAACCGGGGCGTCGCCGAGACCGACGCGGACATCGTCGCCTTCACGGACGATGACGTGGTCGTCGACGACGGCTGGCTGCGTTGGTTGAACGCGCCGTTCGCTGATCCCGAGGTGACCGTCGTCGCAGGCTTGGTCATGCCGCTCGAACTGGAGACGGTGGCGCAGAAGCGCTTCGAACAGTACGCCGGCTTCGGTAAGGGATTCGACCACCGCTGCTACGACCTGCGCTTGCACCGGGCCGACGACCGCTTGCTCTACCCGTACTGGGGAGGCATGTTCGGCGCGGGGAACAGCATGGCGTTTCGCCGTGCCGAGCTGGTGGCTTCCGGCGGATTCGATCCCTCGCTCGGGGCCGGAAGCATCGCCCAGTCTGGCGAGGACATCGACGCGATGAGCTGGGCGATCCTGCGCGGCGGCCGGCTGGTGTACGAGCCGCGCTCGCTGTGCTGGCACGAGCACCGTCGCGACGAAGACGCTCTGCGCGACCAGCTGTTCAGCTACGGCGTTGGCTTCACGGCGGTGCTGACCAAGGCGATCACGCACGACCGTCGGTTTGCGGGCGCCATCGTCCGCTCGATCCCGGTCGCGTGGCGTCTGCGTCACCGGGCAGCGCTCCAGGCAAACTCATCTGCAGTGCTGCCGGCCGAGCTTCGGCGCATCGAACGCAGCGGCATGCTGAGGGGACCGCTCCTCTATGCGAAATCGCTGCTGGCTATCCGGCGCGTGGGGCGGGCGAGATGATCGCCCGTGTTAGCGACACCAACGCGGATACGGCCGAAGCACCGCTCGCTGTTCCCGCCGGCTCACCTGGCAGGAACGGCTACGAGGCTTCGCTGCCGGGCGCGAACCTGGTGAACGATCTCGAGGCGCTGGGCGCACTGCTGGCGCAGGCCGCGGACGACCGCGAGACTCTCGACGCCTTCCTGCTCGCGGCTGGGATCAACCAGATCACCGAGGACTACCTGCACGACGCGCCCTTCCCACTCCAACAGGCCGTCTCCCTCTTCGAGCGCTCCCACTCGCCGGTAGGGGGGATGGCGACGCGGCTCGCGCGTGGCGCCGGGCTGCTGATCCGGGTATCAAAGGGGTGGGGTCGGGCCCACCGTCGAGCGCTCCGCTGGCAGCGGCGGATCGCTTCGCTTGTCGATGAGCTCGCGGACACAGTGGTCGCGAACAGCGACCCACGTGGAAAGACACTCGACCGCTGCCGGGAGCTTGTGCTCGAGATCCCATCGCTGCCCGTTGGCCTGAGACGTGCGGTGGTGCACCTGCCGGCCTGCTTCCAGGCCTTCGACCAGCGACCCGAGGACCTCGAGCGTCTCGCCGAGCGCTTTGCGCTAAGCCGAGCCGATCGCGAGCGGCCGTTGCTGGTCGTCGGCCTGAGGACGTCGGGCAGCTACATGGCGCCGCTGATCGCGGCGGCGCTGCGTGTGCGGGGGTTTGACCGCACGCGAGCGATCACGATCCGCCCGGGTCGGCGACTGCTGGCGTATGAGCGGAAGCTGGTGCGGTCGCTTGTACGGGCCGGCGGCCAGATCCTGCTCACCGACGACCCTCCCGTGACCGCTTCCTCGCTAGCCAGAGCAGCCACGGAGCTAGTCGGCGGTTTTCGGCTCGAGCGCGCCGAAGTGAAGCGCGAAACGGTCGTCCTGCTGCTTGCCCTCGAGGACGACGCCGCCGCCTTGCCGGCGGTGGTGGCGCCTTACGAGGCGGTCTTGCTCGGGCCGCGAGAATGGAGCGTGGACGCGCGACTGCATCCCGAGCGCGTCCGGCTGGCGCTCGCCAGGCTGCTGGAGGGCGAGCTCGAGCTGGGATCGCTCGAGCACCTGCCGCTGCCGGCACGCGGCGACGGACGGCGCAGCCATCGCCGCGCCCTGTTTCGCGTACACGGCGTGGACCCCACCACCGGGGAGCCTCGCCGGCTCGATGTGCTCGCGGTCGGGACCGGGCTGGGCTACTTCGGCACCCACCAGCTCGCGATTGCCCGTGCGCTCGGCGCGTTCGCCCCGCGCCTGTTGGGCTTCGATGACGGCGTGCTCTACCGCGAGTGGCTGCCCGTGCAACGACAGCTCACGGCCGATTCCGATGAGCTTCCGGTTGCGGTCGCGTCGTATGTCGCGGCTCGCCGGCAAGCGCTGAGGGTCGATCACGACATGAGCACCGCGATGCGGGGCGATCGACCGGTGTGGGAGGTCGCCGCCCTGATCCTCGCGCGAGGTTTCACACCAGTCGCGCCGGTGATGCGAATTCTGCTCGTGAACCGCCTCGTCACGCGGTTGCTGTCCGTTGCACAGCCCTCGGTGCTCGACGGGAGCATGACCCCCGAGCACTGGTTCGCCGGTGAGCGAGACGGCAGCGTCGTCAAGGTCAGCATCGGCGAGCGCAGCTTCTGGCGGCTCGGTCTGGGGTCCTTCGACGCCTCATTCGATCTCGCCGGTGTGGCCACCTGCTCGCCCCACGGCGAGCTGGGCGACCGAGTGCGGGTGGCGTGGCTCGCCGAGACTGGAGAGGAGATCGAACCGGAGCGCTGGCTCCTGTATGAGCTTGCACACTTGTGGGGTGCGTTGCGCGACGATCCGGACCGGGAAGCGGACGTGCTGCACGCGAGTGTCCGCGCCGCCGCGCGCTACTTTGCGCGGTCGTTCTTCGAGGATCTGAACACGAGCCCGGACGGACCCCTCTGCGCGCTCGATATCGACGGCGTGCTCGAGACCCAGCAGGTCGGCTTTCCCACGCTCACGAGGGCGAGCGCCACGGCCCTGCGAGCCCTCGTCGCCCACGGCTATCGCCCCGTGCTCGTGACCGGGCGGGGGGTCGACGAGGTCCGTGACCGCTGCGGGATCTACGGTCTGCAAGGGGGCGTGGCCGAGTACGGCTCAGCGATCTGGGTGGAGCGCAGCAAGCGCGCCACCGGGCTTCTCGACGACGAGGCGACTGCCGCGCTCAGCCGTCTGCGTGCCGTCCTGCAGGCACGGGAGGGCGTGCGCCTCGACCCGGCGTTCTCCTACGCGATCCGTGCCTACCGCGCTGACATCAACGGCCGCCGGAGCCCGCTCGGGGCCGTAGAGGCAGCCGAGTGCCTGGCCACTTCCGGCTGCGAGCACGCCGTACGCACGATCCCTGGAGAGAACCAGACCGATTTCGTTTCCGCGGTGCTGGACAAGGGGACGGGACTGCGAGCGCTGATCGGGGCGCTGGCGGCCGACGACGGCTCCGACGCTGCGGATGCGTTTGCGGTTGCGCTGGCGGTCGGCGACACCGCCTCCGACGGGCCGATGCTGGCGCTCGCTCAAGCTGCCTTCGTCCCAGCCCATGCCGCGCAAGCCGCCACCAGGACCGGGGCCAGACGCGTCCGGCGTCCCTACCAGGCCGGCCTCCACCTCGCGGTCGGCGAGCTGTTGGGCCATCCGCCCGGGAGCTGCCCGCGCTGTCACGTGCCGTCGCCCACCCCGGCAGGCGATCTTCTGCTCGATCTCCTTTCCGCTCCCGAGAGCGGATCGCGCGGTCTTCCACTCAGGGCCCTTCGCCTGGCATGGAAGCTGCGATGAAGGCCGCGTTGCGCTCATTGCGCCAGCGCCAGGTCCGCCGCCGCACCGCTCCTGCGCTGGCGCGGTGCATCCCGGCTGGAATGGCTCTCGGTGTCATCGAGCGCACCGAGACCGACGTCGTCGTCGCCCGTGCCCGCGCCCGAGACGGATCCGAGGCGGCGATTGTCAAGCTCGCACGCACCGCCGCGGGAGGGAGAAGCCTGCGCCGAGCCGTCGACCAGCTCGCAGCGTTGCACGCTGATCCGCGCGTCGATGGGTGGGAGATCCAGTATCCGGAGATCCACGATGTGGGGGAGCTCGATGGCCTCACCTACACCGTGGAGTCGGCGCTCGCCGGCGAGCCAATCGCGCGCGCGCTGGATCGGGGAGCGCCGTGGCAACCGCTCGCGGCCCTCGCCGCCACGGCGATCGACGAACTGCACAGCCGTACCGCGACGGTGTTGAGCGTCAACGCTGAGCTGCTCGCCGGCTGGATCGACACGCCTCTGTCAGCGGTAGAGCCGCTGGTGGCTGACTGTCCGCGTCGGGCGACTGCCCTCCGGGAGCTGGGCCGGGACCTTACGGGACGGCTCGAAGGCGGCGAGGTGACGGCGGCGTGGGTCCACGGCGACTTCGTCCCCGGCAACGTACTGGTTGATGCGCAAGCCCGCGAGATCACGGGCATCGTCGACTGGGAGCTGGCTGGGACGCCGGATCTGCCCATGATCGACCGCGCGATGTTCCTGCTCGCAACGCACATGCAGACGACGGGTCGCCAGCTCGGGGCGCTCGTTGCTGGGATAGCGACGGGCGAGGGGAGCGCACCGCTACGGGCGTCGCTCATACAAACGACGCGGACCGTCCCCGATGACCCGCTTGACGCCTGCTCGGTCGTGCTCCTCTGCTGGCTACGCCACGTCGCCTCGCTGGTGACCCGTACCGAAAACTACGCCCGGAACTCGGCGTGGAAGCGGCACAACGTCAATCAGGTCCTGGACGCCCTCGCGCAGCGCTGACCTGCTGAGGGTCGCTCGGCCGATGGCCGGCCGAGACCCGATAGCTCTCATGACCCACGGGGTCGCCACTGGGAAGGTATTTCACTGATCAACGGCACGAGTTGATGGGATACTTGGCCGGGCATGGGCTTGCCGTTGCGCCTCGTTGGAAGAACACCAGTTCGCCGGGGCCAACATGGCGCGAAGCGGGGGCGGCCGGCTTCGCTGGGTCTGTGGGTCGTGCTGGTCGTGACGCTGTGCGTCGTGTTGCTATCGGTCGGATTGTCGGTCTCCGGACCGCTTTCGGTCGCTGACGCGAGCACGCCGACACCGTTGATCATCGATACGGACATTTACAGCGATGTGGACGATGTCGGGGCGTTGGCGACGGCGTTCGCGCTGCAGATGAATGGTGAGGACCAGGTGATCGCGATCACCGTGAACACGCGCACCAGTCGACCGTCGGTTGCAACCGAGTCGTGGGAGTGCGTGGCGGCGATCGCCCAGTACTACAACTCCCCTGATGTGCCGATCGGGGCGGACATGGCTGGGGGGGACACCGGATCCGGGGCGGGCGCCGACGACTATCTCACGCCGTGTGCGGCGCTCGCGTCGCAGTCAACGCCCGCCCCTGACAGCGCGGTGAGCGTCCTGCGTCGCGCGCTCGTGAACCAGTCCGACGACAGCGTGGTGATTGCGGAGATCGGTTATGAGGAGAACCTCGAGGCGCTGCTGAGCTCCCCGCCCGACTCGATCAGTCCTCTGAGCGGCAGTGCGCTGGTCGCCCAGAAGGTCAAGATGCTCGTCGTCACGGGCGGCCAGTACCCGAGCAGCGGTACGTCGGCGGAGAACAACTTCGCCGGCAACCCAAGCGCCGCGGCGTATGTCGCCGCGAACTGGCCGACGAAGGTGGTCTACTCGGGATACGAGGTCGGCGAGAACGTGGGCGTGGGGTACTCGGTCAACAGCGCGGAGCCGGCACGCTCACCCGTGCGAGCCGCATTTGACGCGTACGCAGGCGCCGGGAAGTCGACTCCCGCGTGGGATCTGACGACCGTGTACCACGCGGTCGTCCCGAGTGATACGGCGCTCACCGAGACGGGCCCGGGTACGAACGTCGTCGATGGGTCCGGTAACAACGTGTTCACGACCGGCACCGGGACCGAGTACTACCTGACCCTGACCAATGCCACCGGGCTGGAGTCCTCGCTCGAGTCGCTCCTCGACGTCGTGCCGCCAGAGCCCGTCCCGGTGGACATCTCGCCGCCGACGATCAGTGGTGTCGCGACTGAGGGCCAGACGCTGACCGAGACACAAGGGTCCTGGTCCAACAGCCCGAGCGGCTACACCTACCAGTGGCAGGACTGCGACGCGACCGGGCTCAACTGCTCGCCGATTCCGAAAGCGACGGCGCAGACCTACACACTTACGAGCACTGACATCGGATCGACGATACGGGTGGTCGAGACCGCGAGTAACGCCGGCGGCTCGGGGACCCCAGCCTCGTCGGGAGCGACGGCTGTGGTGTCCGCGAGTAACGCCGGAGGCTCCGGGACCGCCGGAGGCTCCGGGACCGCTGGAGGCTCGGGGACCCCAGGCACGTCGGGAGCGACGTCTGCGGTGAGCCAGCCGGCCCCCGCGAAGGTCTCGCCTCCGGTTGTCAGCTCGATACGTCCGACGGCGCACCTTGCCGAGGTCCGGATCAGCTCGAAGGACGGCAGCGCCACGTTCCACTTCACGGCGACGGGCGACGCAACCGGATTCCTGTGCGCCCTCGTGCGTCAGCGGTCTGGCAAGCACGGCCGTACGCCGGCACCAAAGTACTCGCGCTGCAGCGCCACCAAGACGTTTAGGCACCTCGCGGGCGGCCAGTACGTCCTCTACGTGCGCGCCGTCGGTCCGGCGGGCGCGAGCAAGACGCCGGCCGTCCGCAGCTTCAAGATCACCTGACGCCCCAGCAGTAGACCGCGACGTTCCAGGTCGCAACGCGCATCGTCAAAACGTAGCTCGCGGCGTTCAGCCGCCGCCAGACCTACCCGAGCGTCTTGCGTCCGCGTGCGGTCGTGGCTGCTAGAAACCCGACGAGTGAGACGCGGTTAGGACCTGCGCGCGACGACCGGAGACGGCTGGCTTCACGTGAGGCTGTCGCGTAAAGGG
>PLFX01000017.1 GCA_003138355.1 Solirubrobacterales bacterium | reverse complement strand
ATCTAGGTCACGTCCGCGAACTGCTCGAGCGCGACCAGCTCTCCGCGCCTGTCAAGCGTGACCGCGACGACGTCAAGGCGGATCGCGGGGCGTCGGGCGCCCGCAGGCACGCTTGAAAGCCACTCACCCGCGAGGCGCCGCATGCGCGCGAGCTTGCGGCGGTCGATCGAGAGCAGCGGATCGAGTCGCGTGGAGCTCGTTTTGACCTCGACGAACACGATCGTCCGCGCGTCCGCAACGACGAGGTCGAGCTCGCCGATTGCGCTGCGGTGGTTGCGCGAGAGCAGCTCGAAGCCGAGCCGCTGATAGTGCTCCAGGGCAAGCTGCTCGCCCCGGCGGCCGACGATCTGACGCGGGTTTGCTGTCGTGGCTCGAAGGTAGTGACCGCGCGCGCTGCTGCGATTAAGGAACGCGACAGCGACCGCGGATCGACGAGTCGTGACGCCCGCGGTTGCTCAGATCCAGCCGTGCTCGTGCGTGCGCACAGCTTCGTCATCGACCGCGGCGCGGCCGCCCACGCGAACATCGAGCTCGATCTGCGCGCCGGGCTGCCAGGGCTCGCCGTCATCGGTCTCGGCAGCCGGCCGGCGCGCGATCTGCGAGAGCGCGTGCAGGCGGCGGTACTGAACAGCGGCTTCGCTTTCCCGCGCCGGCGTGTCACGGTCAACATCGCGCCGCCGGCACCAGGCGGTGGTGCGCAGCTCGATGTCGCCGTCGCCTACTGCGTGCTCGCCCCAAACGGGGAGATCGATCCGCTGCGGATCGAAGGGATCGGCGAGCTGCGCGCCTGCGGCGCCGGCACGATGCTCGCGGACGCGGCCGCCGCTGCCGGGCTCGCGGGCCTCGTCCTTGCCGAGGAGGATCGCGACCCGGCACTACTTGCGGGTGCGCTGCCCGTTGCCGGCGCACGAACGCTCGTCGAACTCGTGCGGCTTCTGCGGGCGCCGGCTCGCTCGAACGAGCGCGGCTCGCAGCGCTCGCGCCGGGAGCTCTCAGAGGCGCGCGGCTTGCCGCACGGTGCGCGCCGTCCTGGTTGATACTGGGGGCGTGGCCTTAGCGAGGGCTCTCACGATCGCCGGTTCCGACTCCGGCGGCGGCGCCGGCATCCAAGCCGACCTCAAGGCGTTCGCGCGCTGCGGCGTGTACGGCACGGTCGCGATCACGGCCGTGACCGCGCAGAACACGCGCGGGATCAGTGCGATTCACGTCGTTCCGCCCGCGATCGTGCGCGCGCAGATCGAGGCAGTGGTCGACGACATCGGGGTTGATGCGGTCAAGGTCGGCATGCTGGCAACGGCGGCAACGATCGAGGCGGTCGCTGCGACACTCCGTGCGCGCCTGCCCGGTGTAGCGGTCGTGCTCGACCCGGTGCTCACCGCGAGCGCCGGCGGCGAGTTGCTCGACCCGGACGCTGTCGTGACCCTGATCCGTGAGCTCGTACCGCTCGCGACGGTCCTGACCCCGAACCTTCCGGAGGCGCGCGCCCTCCTGGCGGCCGCCGGCAGGCGCTTCGAACAGCTCGCAGACGATCTCGAGCTCGCGCGAGCCCTGCTCGACCTCGGTCCAGGTGCTGTTGTCATCACCGGCGGCCATCGCAGCACGCCGCGGGACATCTACGCCGACCAGGAAGGCGTCCGCGAGCTCGAAGGAGCCCGCTACGACACGCAGGCTGTCCACGGCTCGGGCTGTACCCACTCGGCGGTCCTCGCCGCGGAGCTCGCTCGGGGCTCCTCAGCGCTCCAAGCGGCGGCGACAGCGGCCGCTCTGGCCGCGGAAGCGATCCGTTCGGGCATCGACGAGCTCGGCCACGGTCCCGGCCCGGTTGACATCCTCGCCGTGAGGCGCCGGCGGGCGCCTTTC
This sequence comes from Solirubrobacterales bacterium, assembly GCA_003138355.1. Lineage (GTDB taxonomy): Bacteria > Actinomycetota > Thermoleophilia > Solirubrobacterales > Solirubrobacteraceae > Palsa-513. The sequence goes on along the minus strand of PLFX01000017.1, from coordinate 43,925 downwards.
GACGCCGACTAGCGTCGCCGCGCGCTCGCGCCCAGACAAACGTCCATTGCCGCGCTAAAGGGTTCGGTTTCTCAGCCGAATGACCGAGAGGAAGCTGGCCGCCGGCCGGCAGACGGACGATCCACGCCTCGAAACGGAGCACGACAAGATGAACCTTCCCAATCCTTTGAGCCGATCGCTTGCGGGAAAGCGTCGGCTTCGCTTCGGTCGTCGTGCTCCGATCGCGACGGTCGTCTCGCTCTTCGTCGCCGGCGGCGTTGGGTTGACCACGATGACCGCGCTCGGCGCGTTCAACGCTGTGATCACGCAGAACGGCACGTTCACTGCCGGTTCGATCGTCCTCAAGGAGACCCAGGGCGCGAACACGTGCTACTCGACGGGCGGCACGAATACGCCGTTCACCACGAACTCTTCTAGCTGCACGACGATCGACGTCTTCGGTGCGCCGACCGGGCAGGTGCCGGGCGGCACTGCGACCACGCAGACGATGACCTTCCAGAACGTCGGCTCGGCCAACGCGAGCAGCTTCACGGTGGGGGCGCCGACTTGCTCGGCGGCCGGAACCGGCAGCTATTACGGCAACGATACGTCCGGGTTCTGCGGGCACATCGACGTGACGATCGGCAACGGCGCGTCGGTCTGCTACTACCCCGCGCAGGGGAGCGCCTGCCCCGCTCTGTCGAGCACCTACACGCTGGCGACGCTCGCCACGGCGACCACCTCGACGCCGATCACGATCGGCTCAGGACTTGCGTCCAACGCATCGGGCACCGTCGCCGTCAAGACACAGCTCGACGCGACGAACGCCACGAATGAGGACATGGGCCTCCAGGCGACGCAGGGCTTCACCTGGACCCTCAACCAGTAACAACGAAACGCCGACGCTCAGGAGACCCCGAATGGCACTGCATGACCCAGCCCGAAACGCAATATCGGCGATGCGCGCCCGCGCATCGCGCGCCGGCCGGCGAGGTCCGTTGGCGGCGGCGACGATCTCGATGCTGGTGGCGGGTGGGCTTGCGGTGACCACGATGGCCGCGCTGGGCCAGTTCAACGCTGTGATCACGCAGAACGGCACATTCACCGCGGCCTCGATCATCCTCAAGGAGACCCAGGGCGCGAACACGTGCTATTCGACGGGCGGCACGAATACGCCGTTCACGACGAACTCTTCTAGCTGCACGACGATCGACGTCTTCGGTGCGCCGGTCGGCCAGGAGCCGGGCAGCGGCGTGAACACGCAGACGATGACCTTCCAGAACGTGGGCTCGGCCAGTGCGAGCAGCTTCACGGTGGGGGCGCCGACGTGCACGGCGGCCGGCTCCGGTAGCTATTACGGCAACGATACCTCCGGGTTCTGCGGGCACATCGACGTGACGGTCGGTAACGGCGCGTCTGTCTGCTACTACCCCGCGCAGGGGAGCGCGTGCCCAGCTTTGTCGAGCACTGACACGCTCGCGACGCTCGCGACGGCGACCACCTCGACGCCGATCACGATCGGCGCGCTCGCGTCCAACGCTTCCGACACGATCGTCGTCAAGACCCAGATCGACGCGGCGAACGCCACCAACCTGGATCAGGGGCTGCAGGCCACACAGGGCTTCACCTGGACCCTCAACCAGTAACCGATCGGTCGGTGACGTAGTGAGCGGACGCGAGCGCAAAGCGGCGGCTCGGGAGCTGAAGGCGGCAGCCCGGGAGCGCAAGGCAGCGACCCGGGAGCGCAAAGCGGCGGCTTTCGAGCGGAAGGCCGCCGCCGCGGAGCTGAAAGCGGCGGCTCGCGAGCGCGAAGCAGCGACCCGGGAGCGCGAGGCGGCGGCTCGGTACCGCGGCGCGGATGCGATCGTCGAATGCGATCGAGTCGGACTGGTTGCGCCGCCCGTCGAGGCCTTGGTAGGGCGCGAAGCGCGCCCGCCGGCCGGCGTAGCCGAGATCGCTGCGCCCAAAGAGCCGGCCGGCGTAGCCGAGATCGCTGCACTCGTTGCGGCGACCCGCACGCCTGCGGTCGCTCCGATCGAAGCGTCGACCGGCGCGGTTGCGGTCGCCCCGATCGTTGCGCCGACCGCCGCGACCGTCGCTGCCTCGCCGGAGGCGTCGACCGGTACGGCGGCTGCGGTTCGCTCGCCAGCGGCCTCGACCGGCCCTCGCCGTGGTCGAAGCCGCATCGCACGCCTCGCCTACTGGTCGCCCGCGTTCGTGGTGCTGCTGGCGGCGGCGGCGCTCGGCGCGTGGATGCTGGGCGGCGGGCGCATGCTGGTCATGCGAACCCCGTCGATGGGGACGAGCGCCCCGACCGGCAGCATGGTCTTGACGCGCCAGCTCGGTTCCGGGCGGCTTCACCGCGGGATGCTGATCGCTTTTCACGTGCCGAACACGGGCGAGGTCTACATGCACCGCATCGCGCAGATCGAGCCCAGCGGCCTGATCCGCACGCGCGGTGACCTCGACTCGGCCGATGACGGCTGGGTTCTCACCCGCAGCGCGATCGTCGGCGTCCCCGTAGTGATCGTCCCGGTTCTCGGTTGGCTGCTGCTCGCCGCTCCGTGGGCCATCGGCGTGCTCGTGCTCGGCTTCGGTGTCGCGCGCTTGCTGCCCCGGCGAATGCGCGCACCGTTGCGTGCGGCCAGCGTTGGCGGGGCGATCGCCTTGCCGCTGCTCATCCTGCGGCCCTTCGTGCGCGTCAGCCTCGTCAGCGCCGGTCAGAGCCACGGCCGGTTCTTCGCGCACCTCGTTAACGGGGGCCTCGTGCCGCTCAACGTGGCGCTGCGCTCTACGCACGCCCTGCTCGCCCCTGGACACGCGATCACGATCACGGCAGCGGCCGGGGGCAAGGCACTCGCGCACCTCTCGGCCCACCCCGCGCTGAGTACCGGCGACTGGACCCTGCTCGCCCTCTTCGCATTGGTACCCGCGCTAAGCGCCGGGGTCAGCGCGGATCGGCGCTCTGGCGCGCCCGAGCCCGTGAGCTCGACCGTCGAGCGATTTCAGCTCACGTCTTTGCCGCGGACGGTGAGCCGGTAGACGATGCTGCGCGAACTACCGGGCAGGCCGAGCATTCGCCGACCGTCGCGCCGGACGATTCGCCGGCTCGTTCTGGTCAGTTTGCCGCTGCTCGTGGTTGCCAGCGCGACGCCGACGCTCGGCGCGCTCACCGGCGTGATCACTGGTCACGGCACGAACACTGCGGGCTCGCTCGTCTTGACGACGACCCCGTCAGGCGGCACCACCTGCACGTCAACGGGCGGGACGAACACGCCGTTCACGAGCGATACGTCGTCGTGTTCAGGCAGCGCTCTTCCGGCGAGCGAGCTGTCGAGCAGCTCGTCCAGCTCGCTCGCGACGACCTTCGCGAGCGTCGGCACGACCGGCCCGTCCGGAGCCACCCTCGCGACAGGCGCCGGCCCCGGCACCGAGGTGGCGCCGGATGCCTCGGGTAACGGTGATGACGCATTCCCGCTCGACGGCGTCACGTTCGGTGCGAGCGGCCCGCTGAGCGCGAGCGCGGCCGCCTTCAACGGGTCGAACGGGGTGCTCGAGACAGAGCAGGAGGTCAACGACCCCGGGCCGAGTTACACGCTCGCGGCTTGGTTCAAGGTCGCTAATGGCTACTCGAGCGGCGGCGGCATCATCGGCTTCCAGAACCTGCAAGGGATCGGCGCGGCAAGCGATGTGGATCGCAAGCTCTGGATGGACAACTCGGGGCACATCTGTGCGGGCGAGTACACGACGGGCGGCCAAACGGAGATCGCCACGAGCGCCGGCTCGACCTCCGGACCGAACGGCAACGGAACCTACAACAACGGTAGCTGGCACTTCGTCGTTGCCTCGTTCAGCTCATCGAGCGGACTCACGATCTACGTCGACGGCACGTCAGTGGGGACGAACTCCGCCGCGACCTCTGGTCAGAATTACGCAGGCTGGTGGACGATCGGATACGAGTACGAGACAGGCGGCGCCTGGTCACCGGTGCCTTCAAGCCTGTACCTGAACGGCTCGCTCGCCGAGGTCGCAGTGTTCCCGTCCGCGCTAATCCAGTCGCAGGTCACCACGCTTTACAACAGCGGCTCCGGCAGCGAGTCGAGCTTCGAGACGCGCGCGCTGGCCGACACCCCGAGCCAGTTCTGGCCGCTACAGAGCGCGTCGAGGACGACGAACCTACCGGCGATCGCCAAGCTCCCGGACATCTCGACCAACAACAACCTCGGTACACCGCAGGGCGGCGTCAGCCAGATCGACAGCGGACCGATCAGCGGCAGCGGATCGATGTACTTCGACGGGGCGAGCAACGCCTACGTCGAGACGGCGACGAGCAACTCGGCGCTGCCCTCGAGCTTCAGCCTGGCCGTGTGGTTCCGGGCCCCGAAAGGTCTTAGCACCGGCGGCGGGATCATGAGCTTCGACAGCGCGCAGGCTGGAGGCGGCCCGTCGCACGATCCGCTCGTGTGGATGGACAACAGTGGCAAGATCGTCGTTGGCACCTGGGCCGGCGCGGCCCAGGAGGCGACGAGCAGCGCGAGCTATAACGATGGGAACTGGCACCTGCTCGTCGCGACAGTCAGCTCGGGCGGCCTGAAGCTCTACATCGACGGCAGTCTCATCACGACCAACGCAAGCGGCACGAGCGGTGGTGCTGGCGGCGGCTATTGGCTGATCGGTTACTCCAATGAGGCGAGCTGGTCCGACGCGCCGACCGACCTCTACTGGACCGGCGACATCGCGCACGCCGCGTTCTTCCCATCCGCCCTGACCGGCGGCACCGGGGGCCAGATCTCGACCCTCGACCAAGAGACGAGCGCGAGCGCGTTCGAGACTCAGATGCTCGCCGACTCGCCCACCTACTACTGGCCGCTGACCGACAGCGGCACCACCGAAAGCGAGAACTGGCCGTTCTTCCAGGTCGTGCCCGACTACTCCGGCAAGAACGACGACGCGACGGCGGTCGGCAGCACCGTGACGCTCGGGGCCGCCGGGAACTACAGCTCCAGCTTTGCCGGCGCGTTCACCGGCTCGAGCGGCTTTCTCGAGACCTCGAATCAGCTCGCGAGCCCCAGCAGTTTCTCCCTCGTCGCCTGGTTCAAGGCCCCGAGTCACTCGACGGGCGGCATGATCGTCGGCTTCAACAGCGCGCAGAACGGAACCGGAGCAAACCACGACCGCATGATCTGGATGGACAACTCCGGCAACATCGTCGCGGGGTTCTGGAACGGAAGCCAGGATGTGGAGGCCAAGTCCGCCGCGACGTACGACAACAACGCCTGGCATCTTGTGGTTGCGTCGTTCACTCCGACATTGGTGACACTCTACGTGGACAACGCGGCCGGGGTGCCCGGCCCGAGCGGCTCCGCCGCCCCGACCTACAACGGGTACTGGGTGCTCGGCTACAGCTCCATCCCGGAATGGTCGGACGCGCCGAGCGATCTCTATTGGGACGGCGAGCTGGCCGACGTCGCTGTGATCCCTTCGACCCTCTCATCCGGGACCGTGACTACGCTCTACGGCGAGAGTACGCAGGCCCAGACGACGAGCGAGATAACGTCGTCGCTCTTGGCGACCCAGTACTGGACGCTAGGCGACGCGGCCAGCGCGCCGACCGACGCCGGCGCCATCGAGATGTCGGTGCAGGCCGCCAACAACGGCGCGACGTCCTGCCTCTTCCCGAACGGCACGGGCAACTGCCCGGCGCTCGCCGAGTCGGATCTCAGGCCGCTCGCGACGAGCTGGTCGCCGGCGGTGCCAACGGCCGCGTACTCGACGACGGTCACGATCGCCGCGCAGGAGGCAAGCGCCGCGCCGGCGGGCTTCGCCGGGCTTTACTTCGTCGTGCCGCTCACCTTCTCCGGCACGCTGGGCTCTTGGACTGCCGCGCTCGCGTACGCCGCCGCTAACTTCGAACTGTAAGCGGCGTCGCGTACCACTCACAGGGCCGGGCGCGGGCGCCGGGCATCGGGGCCGCGACCGCGGCCGTCAGTGGTCGGTTGTGATGCCGGCGCCGAGCAGGGCCGGTCGCGCGGACGCACGCATTCGCCTGAGCATGCGGCTCGCGACCGGCGTCACGCTGGGGTGGACGCCACCGTTCGCGTTGGCCGCCGCCTGCCATGCCGCTGCCCGTCGCGCTGACTCGCTCTCGTCATCAAGCTCGAGGCAATCCATGCGGTCCGCGTTGACATCGATGACGAGCGAATCGCCGTCCTCGATCACTGCGATCGGGCCGCCGAGGGCCGCTTCGGGCGCGACGTGGCCGATCACGAGCCCGACCGACCCGCCCGAGAAGCGCGCGTCGGTCATCAGTGCGATCGTGATGTGGCGCTGGCGGCAGAGGGCCGTGATCCGCGACGTCGGGTCGAGCAGCTCGGGCATCCCGGGCGCTCCGCGTGGGCCCTCGTAGCGGATCACGACCATGTCGCGGTCGGCGAAGGAGTCGGCATCCCGCTCGAGCGCGTCGATCAGCTGGCGCTCGCCGTCGAACACCCGTGCCCGGCCACGGAAGACGCCATCCTCGAGCCCTCCCTCGAGCCCGGCGATCTTCAAAACCGCTCCGCCGTCGGGCGCCAGGTTGCCGCGCAGCAGACGCAACCCGCCGGTGTCCTTGAATGGCTTGCCGACCGAATGGATGACGTCCCCGTCGGGCGCCGGCGGATCGAGCCGCCGAACCTGCCCGGCAAGCGTCTCGCCGGTGCAGGTGATTGTTTCGCCGTCAAGTAGGCCCGCGTCCAGCAGCTCCTTGACGATCACCTGCAGGCCGCCCTTGGCGTCAATGTCAACCATCGAGTAGAAGCCGAACGGACGCATGTTGACGAGCACCGGCAGTCGTCGCGAAAGCTGGTTGAAGTCGCTCTGGCTGAGGACGTCCTGCCAGAGGTCGAGCCCGGCGGCGCGGGCGATCTCAACGCTGTGCAGGACAACGTTGGTCGATCCGCCCATCGCGATCGCGACGGCCAAGGCGTTGCGCAGCGACGCGGGCGTGACGATGTCGCGCGGGGTGATCCCGGCTTGCGTCATCGCGACCAGGCAGTCGACGAGCTGATCGGGGAACTCGGCCGTGCGGCGCGGGTCCTCCGATGCGGGCGCGACCATCTGCAGCGGCTCCATCCCGAGCACGGCGATGAAGGTCTGCATCGTGTTGTAGGTGAACATGCCGCCGCAGCTTCCCTGACCCGGGCAGGCATGCAACGCGATCCGGGCGCGGGTTTCGGGTACCGGATCGCTGGCGAACTGGAAGCCCGTCACCAGGTCGATCCGCTCGCCTGTAAGTGGGTCGGACCCGGGCCGGATCGATCCGTCGGAGAGCAGCACCGCCGGTGCGTTGTGCTCGAGGATCGCGGCGAGCGTACCGACCGGGGGCTTGTCGCAGGCGACCACGGCGATCAGCCCGGCGACGGCGTTGGCGTTCAGGTGCAGGTCGATGCTCTCGTTGACGAGCTCGCGACCGATCAGGGAGAAGCGCATCCCGGGCGTACCGTTGAGCTGGCCGTCCGAAACGCCGATCGTGTACGCCGGCGCGATCAGGCGGACCGCGAGATCCTCGTCACGCACGCGCTTGGACAGCGCGCTCTGCACGGCCGCTACTTTGGCCATGACGCCGAGATAGCACTGGCTGTCGCCGAGGCTCCCCGTGACTCCCCAGACGGGATCGTGGATCTTCGCCACGTCCTCGCCGAGGAACCGTGCGGTGCCGACGCGCTGGACATCGCGGCCCGGATTCGTGGATTGGAAACTGTTCTTGCTCAGGCGGACCATTCTAGGTAGCGAGGCGACAGGCGTTGCAGGCGCCGTCACCCGACAGCGATCTACGACTGGGGCAGGCGCCGCGTCACGCGCGCCGAACCTAGAAGCGATGCGAGGAGCTGCCGCGGAGGCGATCGAGCTATCGGAGGCCTGGACACGTGCGCTGCGCGTGCTCGACGACGACCTGCGCGGACGCGCCGCCGCGGAGAAGACGCGGCGGGCCTACGGTGCCGACGTCGAGCAGTTCGCGCAGTGGTGCTCCGGGCGCACCCTCGAGCCGACAGCGGTCGACGTGCGGGACCTGCGTCGTTACGCCGCGTCGCTCTCTCAGGCGTCGCTGAAAGCCAGCTCGCTTGCGCGCAAGATCGCCTCACTGCGCGCGCTCTACCGGGTGCTGCGCGAGCGAGGCGAGATCGATCAAAGCCCGGCCGAGCTGATGACGCTGCCCAAGCGCCCGCGCACGCTGCCGCATGTGCTGACCAGCGCGCAGCTCGGCACTTTGCTCGACGCGATCTCCGCTGCGACGCCGCTCGAGCTGCGCGACCGCGCGATGTTCGAGCTTGCCTACGCATCCGGCTTGCGCGCCGAGGAGCTTGTCGACGTGAGTGTCGGCGCGATCGACTTCGATGGGGAGCGCGTCCGCGTCGAGGGCAAGGGAGGCAAGACGCGCTTTGTCCCGGTGGGCGAACCGGCTCTCGCTGCGATCTCCCGCTACGTCGACCGCGGTCGCCACGCGCTGGCTGGCGATCCGGCGGAGGAGGCGCTCTTCCTCTCGAAGACCGGCCGCCGCCTGTCGACCTCGGATGTGCGCCGGAGGCTGCGCGCCTGCTCGCTTCGTGCGGGGTTGGGCGGCACGGTTCACCCGCACGTGCTGCGCCACTCCTTCGCCACGCACCTGCTTGACGGCGGCGGCGACCTGCGCGCGATTCAGGAGATGCTCGGCCACTCGAGCATCTCCACAACTCAGGTTTACACTCGGGTAGAGTCGGGCCGCTTGAAGCGGGCTTACACGAGCAGTCATCCGCGAGCCTAAGGCGCTGGAGCATCCGTGCAGTCGAACGTGAAAGCGGTCGAGCTCCGCGATCTGTGGCGGCGATACAAGACCGACGGGGACCAGCGCGCCCGCGAACGCCTCGTCGTCGCGTACTCGCCGCTCGTCAAGTACGTGGCCGGGCGGATGGGCGCCGGACTGCCGGCCCACATCGACGAGGCGGACCTCATCTCCTACGGTCTTGGCGGCCTGATCGCGGCGATCGAGCGTTTCGACACGAGCCGCGACGTCCGCTTCGAGACCTACGCGATCACGCGCATCAAGGGTGCGATCCTCGACGAGCTGCGGGCACTGGACTGGGTTCCGCGGTCGGTCAGGGCCCGTGCGCGTCAGATCGAGCGCGCCCACGTCAAGCTCGAGGCCAAGCTTCAGCGCGCACCGACCGAGGAGGAGCTCGCGGCCGAGCTCGAGCTGTCGATCGAGGATTTCCGCGACGCGCTGCTGGAGATCGCGAACACGTCGATCAGCGCCCTCGACGAGCTGTGGAGCTCGTCGGACTCGAGCGGAGACTCGATCTCGCTGCTCGACACGCTGCGCGACCCGGGCGCGGTCGATCCGGAGCGCATTGTCGATCAGAACGAATTGCGCGACCGGGTCGCTGAAGCTGTGGACCGGCTGCCCGAGCGGGAGAAGCTCGTGATCGCGCTCTACTACTACGAGAACCTGACGCTGCGCGAGATCGGCGAGGTGCTCAGGGTCAGTGAGTCGCGGGTGTCCCAGCTCCACACGAAGGCCGTTCTCGGCCTGCGCGGCAGCTTCTCACAGTTCCGCTGAACGCTCTCGGCGGGCCGGCGTTTCGCGCTAAGGTGCGCGGAGCGTAGAGAGGAGAACAGGCATGCGTCACCACGCGGAAGGAATCCGAAACGTCGCGCTGGTCGGTCACCGCGGCTCCGGCAAGACCTCGCTGAACGAGGCGCTGCTGTTCGAGGCCGGGGTCCTGGCGCGTCTCGGGAGCGTCGGCGACGGCAGCACGGCTTCGGACATCGATCCCGACGAGCAGGCGCGCCAGATGTCGATCTCCGCGTCGCTCGCGTCGTTCGAGTGGGCAGGGCGCAAGGTGAACGTGATCGACGCGCCGGGCGAGCCGAGCTTCGTTGCCGACGCGCTCGGGGCGCTGCGCGTGTGCGAATCGGCGGTCTTCGTAGTGAATGCGGTGATGGGAGTCGAAATCACTACGAGTCGCCTTTGGAAGGTTGCCGCGCAGCACGACATCGCGCGCCTGCTGTACGTGAACATGCTCGACCGCGAACGTGCCGACTTCTTTCGCACGCTCGACTCGCTGAAGGCCGCGTTCGGCCAGCACGTTGTCGCGACCGAGATCCCGATTGGCAGCGAGCACGAGATCTCGGGCCTCATCGACCTGGTCGATATGCGCGCCTACGCGTATCCGCAGGCCACGCGCGGGAACGCAACCGAGGTCCCGATCCCCGACGAAGCGCGTCCGCGCGCCGAGGAGTACCGCGAGAAGTTGATGGACGAGGTCGCCGAGGTTTCCGACGAGCTGATGGAGCGCTACCTCGAGGGCAGCGAGATATCGCACGAGGAGATCGTCGATGCGCTGCGGCGAGGCACCAACCACGGCTCGATCTTCCCCGTGGTCTGCGGCGTCGCGATCCGCAACCTCGGCACCAACCGCCTGCTCGATGCAATCGTCGAAGACCTGCCCTCGCCTGTCGAGCACGGCGCGTTCGAGACCGATGAAGTGACGCTCGAGCCGGATGAGTCCAAGGAGCTCTTCGCGTACGTGTTCAAGACGCGTGCCGACCCCTACGCCGGCCGGATAAACATGTTCCGCGTCTATCAGGGCGTCATGCGCCACGACACGCAACTGCTCAACACGCGCACCCACCAGAAGGAGCGGATCGGTCAGCTTGCCGTATCCAACGGCAAGGGCACCACAGCCGTCGAGGAGCTTGGCGCCGGCGACATCGGCGCCGTGGCGAAGCTCAAGGAGACTCGCGCCGGGGACTGGCTGGCGGCGCGCGATGAGCCGATCAGGATGCCCGCCGACGCCCTGCCGGCGCCCGTCATGGCCTTCGCCATCGAGCCGAAGAACAAGGGCGACGAGGACAAGGTCTTCACCGCGCTGCGCCGTCTGCAGGAGGAGGACCCGACGATCGACCTGCACCGCGATCCCCAGACGGGCGAGCAGATTGTCGCCGGCCTGTCGCAGATCCACGTCGAGGTGATCGTCGATCGCCTGCGCTCGCGCTTCGGCGCCGAAGTGACGCTCAAGCCGCCGCGCGTCCCGTACATGGAGACGATCCGCCGCTCGGCGAAGGCCCACGGCCGGCACAAGAAGCAGTCGGGCGGTCGCGGCCAGTTCGGGGACTGTCATCTGGAGATCGAGCCGCTCGAGCCCGGCGCCGGCTTCGAGTTCGTCGATGTGATCAAGGGCGGCGCGATTCCGCGCTCGTTCATCCCGGCGGTCGAGAAGGGAGCGCGTGAAGCGCTCGACCACGGCGTGCTCGCCGGCTACCCGGTCAAGGACGTTCGCGTCAGGCTGTTCGACGGCTCTTTCCACACCGTCGACTCCTCGGAGCTCGCCTTCAAGCTCGCCGGCTCGCTCGCGGTCAAGCAGGCGCTCGAGCAGGCCAACCCCGTGCTGCTCGAGCCCGTCATGCTCGTGACGCTGTCGATCCCGGAGGAGAGCGTCGGCGATGTGATCGGCGATCTCAACTCGCGTCGCGGGCGCCCGCAGGGGATGGAGCCGGCCGGCACGATGACGGAGGTGAAGGCCGAGGTGCCGATGGCGGAGCTGCTCGGATACGCGCCCGAGCTGCGCTCATTGACGGGGGGACAAGGCGACTACACGATGGAGTTCTTGCGCTACGAGGAAGTTCCGAGCCACCTCGTGTCAAAAGTGCTGGAGGCTGCCGCGCAAGAGGCTGCGGTCCCGGCCGGGTAGGGCTCACCGGCTTCGCGCGCCCGACTCTGCTGGCGGCCGCGAATTTTCGAGATAGGGTGGGGGAGTGGCGACGCGTGAGTTGAAGTTGCGCTGGGAGCCCGTGGCGTGCGACATCTGCCAGCGCAGCCTGTTGCGGGGGGAGTATCCGGTCCGGTTCTATGACGGCCAGACGGTGCACATGGTCTGCGACCTGTGCACGGGACGGGCGCATCGGCAGGGCTGGCTGCGCGAGGGGACGCACCTCGCGGAGAGCGCGCCGGCGGCTCACGCCGAGCGGGCGCGCTCGCTGGTCGCGCGCCTGCGGACGCGGCGCGCAAGCGAGGTCGCGAGGGAGTCCGCGAGCGCGCAAGCGGCGGTGGTCGATGACCTCCCGCATCACGTTCAAGCCGTGCCGAGCGCTGCGGATGCACAGATCGCGCGCGCGCTCGGGATGTTCAACGCCAGCGAGCACGCAAGGACCATCGCGGGGGTGCTGCACTCGCTCGGAGCACCGAATGTGCACGCGCGTGCGCTCGGGGGCGATCCGCTCGTCGAGATCACCGTCGTGTGGGAGCTGCGCTGGTACCGGTTCGAGGTGGACTTCGAAAATGGAGTCGTCCGTCAGAGCGGGCAGGGATACGAGCACGACGAGCTTGGTCGCGAGCTTCCGCCGGCAAACGTCAGTGCTGACGAGGCCGGCAGGCTCGCGCTAAGGTGAGCGCGATGTACTACTGCGTCGTTCCACGGGAGCTCGAGGGGGAGCTGTTCGAGCGGCTGCGTAGCTACTACGCGCAGGAGCCGGAGATCGCGGTGATTGTCGATCGGCGCTTCAGCGAGCGCCGCGGGCAGCACTCATACCGTCCTGCGCTCGACAAGCGGATCGTGCGCGACCGGCGCCGCCGGCGCGTTTGCGGTGACCTGCCCGCCCTGCGCGGCGAGCTGCCAGCCGACGCTGCGTGAAGCTCGTGATCCACGTCGACGGCGGCGCGCGGGGGAATCCCGGGCCGGCGGCGGCCGCCGCGAGCATCGCGAGTGAGACCGGTGAGCTGCTCGACGAGGCGACGGAGTTGCTCGGCGAGGCCACCAACAACGTCGCGGAGTACCGCGCCGTGCTGCTCGCGCTGCGGCGCGCGAAAGCGCTCGGGGCGACCGAGGTCGAGCTGATCAACGACTCGGAGCTCGTCGCAAAGCAGCTCAACGGCGCTTACAAGGTCAAGCATCCGGCGATGATTCCGCTGTTCAGCGAGGCACGGGCAGCGCTACAGGGATTCGAGCGTTGGTCGATTCGCAGCGTGCGTCGCGAGCAGAACGCCCGCGCCGATGCGCTCGTCAACGAGGCACTGGACGCGGTGCGAGGCTAAGTGGCCCCCGCCGGAAATACGGTTGCATTCGAGCCGCCCCCGGCGGCGTCTGGCTTCGTCCTCGTCGGCTCGCGCAGCGCTGCTGCGCCACGCCTCCTGCGTTCTCGCCAGCCACCCGCCGGTGACGACTCTCGGTGCGACAGTATTTCCGGCGGGAGCCACTAAATGCTGGGACCGCGCAATCGGGAGCTGCTCGGGCTGATCCCGTCGGCGCTGCTCGTCACCGCCGGCTTCACGGCGATCTTCATCCAGACACAGAACAAGGTCTCTGCCACGTCGCTGACCTACGGCGGCGCCTTCCTCGCGCTGTGCCTCGCGACCCACATCGTGATTCGCCGCGTGACGCCGCATGCCGATCCATATCTGTTCCCGCTCGCCGCCGTGCTCGCGAGCGTCGGCATCGTCGAGCTCTACGCGATCAGCATCAACGGCGCGTCCGCATACGCCGGCGTCGCCCGTCAGCAGGGGGAGTGGCTCGCGGTCGGTCTCGTCTGTTTCACGGTGACGATCGTCGCGCTGCGCGATGGTCGCTACATGCAGCTCGAGAACTACCGCTACCTGATCGCGATCGCCGGCGTCGTCGCGCTGTTCCTCCCGCGCCTGCCCGTGATCGGGCAGCAGGTCAACGGCGCCTACCTCAGCGTCCACGTCGGCTCGCTCTCGTTCGAGCCATCGGAGTTCGCGAAGATCGCGATCGTCGTCTTCCTCGCCTCCTACCTGCGCGACAACCGTCAGCTGCTCGTGACGGCGGGCAACCGGATCCTCGGCATCACACTGCCGCCGATGAAGCAGTTCGGGCCGCTGTTGCTCGTCTGGGGCTCAGCGATGGCGATGCTGCTCGTCACGCGCGAGATCGGCACCTCACTGATGTTCTTCGGCGCGTTCCTGGCAATCCTCTACGTCGCGACGGGACGTCTCTCGTTCCCGATCGTGGGGCTCATCCTGTTCGCGGCCGGCGCTTATTACCTGGGGACGCACGTCTCGCATATCTACGCGCGCGTGCTGGACTGGGAGCACCCGTTCGAGCCGTCTCTCTACCACGCGGGCGGTGGCAGCTTCCAGCTCGCGCAGGGCCTTTTCTCGCAGGCCGACGGCGGGATCGTCGGCATCGGTTTCGCCCAGTCGCTCGCGCCTTCGCTCGTGCCGATCCCCCAAAGCGACATGATCTACTCGGTCATCACCAACGAAACGGGCCTGCTCGGCGCTACCGGCCTGCTCGTCGTGTACGTGCTCTTCGTCGCGCGCGGTCTGAAGATCGCGACTCTCGCGCGCGACTCGTTCTCGAAGCTCTTGGCGACAGGTCTCGCGTTCATCGTCGCGCTACAGGTCTTCGTGATCGTCGGCGGCGTCACGGATCTGATCCCGCTGACGGGGGTGACGCTTCCGTTTGTCGCCTACGGCGGATCGTCGGTCGTGATGAACTTCGTCCTGCTCGCGCTGCTGCTGCTCGTGTCCGACCGCGCGCGGCAACCAATCGAGTACGGCTTCTAGCGTCGCCGGCCCGAGGCGAAGCTTTGGACTGGCGGTGCGACCGCGCGCAGGTCGCCGGCGGCATCGCGCTCGAGGGCCGGCGAGTCGACCTCGCTCCCCGTTGCGGGGGGCAGGCGCGCGGGCAGGCGATGCAGCTGTGCTGCGTGCTCGGCCTGCCCGGGAGTCAGTTCGTCGTCGAGCGTGCGTAGCTCGCGCACGAGCACGTTGATCGTCCCGCCGCCGGCGGGTGGGCGCTCGAGGCGACCGCGGGCGAGGACGAGCGGCTCGGCGCGGACGATGTGGCGCCGGCGCGCGTAGAGGGCGGGGGGCACGATCAGGTTGATCGTGCCGTGCTCGTCTTCGATCAGCATGAAGACGACGCCGCTCGCGGTCTCCGGGCGCTGGCGTGCGACGACGATCCCCGCAACCGCGACCTCCGACCCGTGGCGCTCACGCTCGAGCCCGCTGCTCACGATGACCCCGGCGAGGCGCGGGCGCAGGATCGCGAGCGCGTGATCGTCAAGCGTCATGCCGCTCGTGGCGTAGTTGGCGAGCAAGCGCTCCCAGCGCCCGAGCGGCGGCAGCGCCGGCAGTGTCCCTGCGTTGAGCGCTAGCGCGAGCTGGGTGCCGCCGGGCGTGTGACGCGCGCCGAGACCGACGCCGAGTTCCCAGAGCGCTTCGCGACGTCCACCGGCGAGCGCGTCGCAGGCGCCGGACCAGGCGAGCTGCTCGAGCGATGGTCGGGCTGCCGGGACGCGCGCGAGCAGCTCGGAGAGCGAGCTGAACGGACCCTGCGACTCGCGTGCCGCGACGAGCTGGGCGACCTCGTCCGTGTGCACGCCGCGCACGTAGCCGAGGCCGACGCGAACCGCTTGGTCAGGCTCGAGCGTGCACTCCGCGCGAGACGCGTTGATCTCGACCGTGCGCAGCTGGATGCCGCGGCGCTGTGCCTCGTGGGCGAGGCTATCCGGCGGGTAGAAGCCCATCGGCTGCTCGTTGAGCAGCGCGCAGAGGAACTCGGGGCCGTAGTGGACGCGCAGCCAGCTCGACTGGTAGGCGAGCAGTCCGAACGCGGCGCTGTGCGCCTTCGGAAAACCGAAGCCCGCGAAGCCCGAGATCATCTCCCAAACTCGCTGGGCCACTTCGCGACCAGCGCCGACATGCGCGCGGGCGCCGGCGATGAAGCGCTCGTGATAGCGCTCGATCGCGATCGATGCGCGCTTGCGGCTCATCGCGCGGCGCAGGCCGTCGGCTTCGCCGGGCCCGAAGCCGGCGAACGCCTGCGCGACCTCGATCACCTGGTCCTGGAAGATGATCGTCCCGAGCGTCTCGCGCAGCACCTCGATCAGCGACGGGTGAAGGCACGGTGGCTCGTAGGTGGGGTCTTCGCGCAGCCGCTGGCGGCGCTCGATGTAGGGGTTCACGGCACCACCCTGGATCGGCCCGGGACGGATGATCGCGACCTGGATCGCGACCTCCTCGAGGTTCGCGGGGCGGGTGCGGCGCAACGACTGCATCTGCGCGCGGCTCTCGATCTGGAAGACGCCGGTCGTCTCCGCCGACTGGATCGCGGCATAGGTGGCGGGATCATCGAAGGGGATCCGCGAGAGGTCGATCCGCTCGCCGCGGGTTCGCGCGATCAGCTCGACGCAGCGTTCGACCGCGGAGAGCATCCCGAGGCCGAGCAGATCGATCTTGAGGAACCCCGCGTCGGCACATGAGTCCTTGTCCCACTGCACGAGCTGGCGTCCCGCCATCGCCGCCGGGACGACCGGGCAGCAGTCGATCAATGGACGCGTCGCGACGATCATCCCTCCCGGGTGCTGGGAGATGTGGCGCGGCAAGCCGAGCGCCTCGCTGGCGAGCCGCTCGAGCCAGGCCCAGCGTCCACTTTCACGATGCTCGCCGAGTGTGCTGTCGATGTTGCGGCCATAGCTGTCCGCGCCGCGGGCGGCGCGCTCGATCTCGCCGGGCGGTAGGCCGAGCGCCTTGCCGAGCTCGCGGATCGCGCCACGCGCCCGGTAGCTCGGGAAGGTCGCGACGAGCGCCGCGCGATCGCGGCCGTAACGATCGTGGACGCGACGGATCAGCTCCTCGCGGATGTCGCGCGGAAAGTCGAGGTCGATGTCCGGCAGCGAGGTGAGCTCGGGGTTGAGGAAGCGCCCCATCGCGAGGCCGCTCGCGAGCGGGTCGATGTGCGAAAGGCCGGTCAAATAGCAGACGATCGAGGAGACGGAGGAGCCGCGGCCGCGTCCTGGCGGCAGCAGCGCGCGCGCCGAGTCCGGGCCGCGGATCTCGGCCGCGACCTCGCGCGAGAGCTCGAGGATCTCGTGATGGAGCAAGAAGAAGCCGGAGAGCTTCAGCCCCTCGATCACACGCAGTTCCTCATCGAGTCGGGCGCGCGCCTCGTCCAGCGCGCCGGCCGCGTAGCGCTCATGCAGGCGCACGTCGCACAGCTCGGCGAGGCGCCGGCCGGCCGTCTCATCCTCGACCCCCGGATAGCGATAGCCGAGGTCGCTCGTGAGATCGAACTGGAGCTGCTCGGCCAGCGCGGCGGTCTGCTCGACCGCCTCGAGATGGTCGGCGAAGCGCGCCGCCATCGCCTGTGGCGATGCGAGTACGTGGCTCGAGTTCGGCCGGCGCAGCGGCTCGCTCGATTCGAGCGTCTGATGGTGGCGCAGCGCGACGAAGGCGTCCTGGAGCGGTGCGCGCGTAGGAACGTGGGCGTGGACGTTGCCGGTTGCCACGCAGCGCAGGCGGAGCTGGCGCGCGCGGCCGGCGAGCATCGCGTTGCGCGATCTGTCATCGGCCAGGAAGGGGCGTTGGAGCTCGACGTAGAGCCGCTCGCCGCCGAAGGCTTCGCAGAGCAGACGCAAGCCCGCGAGGTCGTGGATGCCGCGCTCGGCGCAGCCGCTCAAGCAGACGAGGCCGTCCGCGTGCTCGCAGACCGTGGCGAGCGAGACCTGGGGTGGGGTGGGATCGCGCGGACGGATTCTCGTCTGCGCGTGGGCCTTCGTGAGCAGGCGGCAGAGGTTGCGCCAGCCGTGCTCTGCGGCGACGAGCAGCGTCAGGTGGCGGCCGTCGTCGAGGCTCACCTCGGCGCCGTGAATCGCGTGCAGGCCCAGTCCGTGCGCGGCCTGGGCGAACTCCATCGAACCGTAGACGCCGTCGTGGTCTGTCAGCGCGAGCGCGCTGTAGCCGAGATCGAGCGCAGCAGCGACGAGCTCCTCCGGCAGCGAGGCGCCGTCGAGGAACGAGTAGGCGGAATGACAGTGAAGTTCGGTGTACATGGGGCCAATGCCGGGCGGCTCACCGCTGGCGCAGCCAGCCGCCGCTGGCGAGGTCGTGGTAGACGACGAGGTTGCGCCCGGACTCGCCGACGAGCTCCCAGTAGCGGCGGCGAAGTGGCTGCTCGGTCCACCAGCGATCCTCGACGAGCCACGATTCGCGCACGTGTGCGACCGGCTCACCGTCGACGGCGAGCGGACGGCCGGCGGCGGTCGCCCGCACGCGCGCCGCGCGCGCGGTTGCAAAGCGACGCGGAGCGCTCATAGATCGAATGGCGTCAGGATCGCGCGGCGTTCCGGGACGCGCGAAGCAACCTCTGCCCAGCAGACGCGCAGTGCGCCGTCGGCGCCTGCTGCGATGCGCAGCTGCCCGATCGCTTCGCGTAAGCGCGCACGGCGACGTTGGGTGGGCCTGTCGAAGAGCGCGTACTGGTCGCCGCAAGACGCACCGAAGCGCTCGGCGTAGAGCTCGATCTCCTCGGCCGGCGCCGGCAGGAGCGCGAGTCGAGGCGTGAGCGCGAGGCGCATCCGCACGGGATCTGCCAGGGGCTCGCGGAAGGTGACCGAGGTCTGCCAGCTGCCGCCCCCCGACAGCCGGGCGCTGAGCATTGCGGCGCGCAGCGTGCGCCCACGACGCTCGGGGTGCGCAAGCAGGCGGTCGATCAATACGCCGAGGGCGTATGCCAGCGCGGGCCCGCTCGCACTCTCGGGCAGCTCGAAACGCTCGCGCAGCGGCTCCGTGACCAGGCGTGGCCGGGGCGGGTCATCCTCGCCGCTGGCGAGGCGGTGCGCTTCGATGCCGCGGACTCCGAAGCGGTCGGCGACCGATGCGCGCGAGAGCGCTGCCAGCTGGCCGAGCGTTGCGATCCCAAGTCGCTCGAGCGTGACGACCAGCGGTGCCGTTTGCTCGCGCGCTTCCAGCAGCGCGACGGATGTCCCAGCCAGGTATTCGCGGGCGCTCGAGCGAACGATCAGCGCGCGGCGAGCGCGCGCGGCGCGCGCCGCGGCAAGCGCGCAGAAGCGCGTGGGTGCGGCGGCGAGCTTGCCCGGCCGGTCGAGCGAGCGCCGAGCGGCTGCGAGCACGAGCTCGTCGCTGCCACCATGGATCCCGCGCAGCCCGTCGAGCGCGAAGTAGGCCGTTCCCGGATGCGCTGACTCGACGGCTGCGCCGATCTGCTCGAGCGTGCGTAGCGTCTGCTCCCAAGCGCCGGCGACAGCTATTGGATCGGCGCTCACGAGCTCGAGATCCGGGCAGCGAGCGAGCGCTTCACTGAGCGTCATGCCCTTGCGTACGCTGAAGGCTTCGGCTGCTCCGGAGACTTCGCCGATCGGAGTGGAGCTGGTCTGGGGGGCGATTGCGAGACGCCGTCCAGCGATTCCTGCAGCGCCGCCAATCGCTACAGTCAGCTCGAAACGAGGGATCAGGAGGCAGCCGACCATGCGAACGTATGTTCGCATGGTCGGGAGCGGTACGCAAGCGAGCATTCAGCGCCTCATGACAGCTTCCGCTCCGCCGTTCGATCAGGGACACTCCGCGGTCACATATGTGGAACCAAGCCGCGGTCTACAGGCGGCGTCGACGCAACCTCGCAGCCAGCGCGCTGCTCTTCATCGTGCTGATAATCGTCGTCATAGCAACATCCGGTGGCGGCGGTCCCAAGGCTCCGCCCAAGCGGTCTGCGTCGACCGGGTCGACCTCACTGCCGCAGAGTTCCGCGCCGCTCACATACACCCGCGTCGCCTCGCTGCCCGAGCCCGCGCGCGCGAGCGCGGCCGCGCCGGTGCCGGGCAGCACGACCGCCTTCTCGCTGCTCGGCGGCCTCGCCAGCTCGGACGTCGGCACCTCCGGCATCGGCACGATCACCGCGCACAGCACGCAGATCGTCGGCACTCTTCCCGTCTCGCTGTTCGCGGCGGCCGCTGTCACGATCGGCAGCCATGAATACGTCTTCGGCGGCGCGAGCGGCAGTCGCACCAAGCCCGTGCCGGAGCTCGGCATCCTCAGCTACGACCCGGCAAGCGGGACGGCGGTGACCGAGATCGCCCACCTGCCGAGCGACAACTATGGCTGCGCTGCCGCCGTTGTCGGCTCGACCGCCTATATCGTCGGCGGCGACAACGGCCGGGCGCCGCTGAACACGATCGTCAGCTGGCATCCCGGTGGGAATGCGGCGGTCGTGCGCACGCTGCCCGTGGCCCTGCTCTACCCGGCGGTCGCCGCGGTCGACGGCCGGGTCGTGATCGCCGGCGGCCTGCTCGCCAACAACACGGCAAGCAGGGCGATCTACGTCTTCGATCCGGCGACGCAGACTGTGACCACGCTGAAGACGCATCTCCCAGCGGGCATCTACGCCGCTTCCGGGGCGAGCCTGGGTAAGCTCGCGTACGTGATCGGAGGAGCGACGCCGGGCGGGACGGCTAGCAACCTGGTCCCGGCGCCGGTCAACACGATCTACTCGATCGATCCAATCACGCGGCGTGTGGCCAATGCCGGCACGCTCGGCGGCGGAACACGCGCCGAGGCCCCCGCCGTTCGCGTCGGGAATGCGATCTTCGTCGCTGGTGGCCTAAGCGGTAACCAGACGACGGACGCCGTGGGGATGCTCACGGCGGCAGGCTGAGATGTCTGACGACGACGACCGCGAGGGCGGCGGCCCTCCCGACGATCTCCCGCCAACGGGGCCGCACGACGTCGCGCCCGGGGACGAAGAATCCGGGGAGGGAGCGGGAGAGAGCATCCCGTCCTTCGAGGAGTACAAGCGCGCGCGTGAGGAGGGGCGTCGTACGGGCGGCTGGACTCCGTTCGGCGCCGACTCGGAGCCTGAGGCGAGCGGCGGTGAGGAAGGCGAGCACGAAGCGCCCGAGCATGAGGCCGACGCCGGGAGCGGGGATGAGACCGATCACGAGCACGAGCACGAGCACGAGGGCGAGGGCGAGGGCGAGGACACGCTTCCTGCGCCCAGCCGCGAGGCTGGCGAGGACGAGGGCGGCGACACGCTAGACGGCATCGAGCCGTTGCAGGGGGTCGAGTTGCCGAGCGAGGAAGACGACTGGCAGCCGCGGCGCTTCGACGAACACGGCGACCCGATCACCTTCGAGGAGCAGCTCGCAGAGCAGGCGACAGACGTCTTGCCGAGTGGCTTCGAGCGCTCGGACGAGGAGATCCAAGCGCGGCGCGCCGCGGCCCACAGCCGCCATCGGCGCAACGGGCGGATCCGCCTGCTGATACTGGTCGCGGTAGCGGCGCTTGCCGTGCTCCTGATCGTCGACGAGGTGGGCGGCGGTGGGAGCAAACCGAAACCGAAGCCGCCAGTGAAGTCAGCCGCAGTCCTGCCGACCTCGCCCGGCCGTGGCCCGTCATACCTGATGAAGGGCTCTGATCCGTCGGTGCTGCCCGCAAACGTGCTGATCGCCGACTGGGGCGCACGCCGGCTGCTCGTCGTCTCGCCACAGGGCCAGATCGTCTGGAGCTACGGCGTGAAGTCGATCTACGGCTCGCAGTTCAACCCCGACTATGCGTTCTTCGATGCCGCCGGCGACACGATCACGATCACGGAGGAGAGCCACTCGATCGTCGAGCAGCTCCGCGTCGCCAAGCCGAAGGTCTTGTACCGCTACGGCCACTACGACCGACCCGGCTCTAAGTCCGACTACGTCCACGACCCGGGCACTGCGATCACGCTTTCCGACGGCACGATCGTCGCCGCGGACATCCGCAACTGCCGCGTGTCGGTCCTGCACCCACCATCCCACTTCCACGCGCACAACCTCGGGCACGTCGGTCATTGCGTGCACAGCCCGCCGCACCATTACGACGACCCGGTGAGCGCCTTCCCGCTGCGGGGAGGCGGGCTCGTGATCACCGAGCTTTCGGGCGCGGTTGACTTGCTCGATTCGACCGGCAAGCTGAAGGCGACGTTCGCCGTGCCCGGCTTCAAGCGGCCCTTCGCCACGAACATGACGCCGCAGGGCGATCTCGTCGCGGTCGATCACACAAGGCCTGGCGGCGTCGAGATCTTCAGCACTCGCGGCAAGCTGATTTGGCACTATGCGCCGAAGCTCGGCCAGCGCGAGCTGTTTGACCCGTCGATGGCGATCGTGCTCCCCAACGGCGACGTGCTAGTCAGCGACGACAACGACAGCCGTGTGATCGTGATCGACCGTGACACGAAGAAGATCGTCTGGCAGTACGGCCATCTGCACCGCCGCAGCGGTGCCAAGGGCTACCTCTACCTACCCGTCGGGGTGGACCTCGTGCATCCCGATTCGCTGCTCGACGGCTTCACTACCGCGGTCGCGCCGGGCTGAGCGCGAGGCGCCGGGAGACCGGATCGCGGCAGCGCCCACGACGCCGCCGAGCGCGAGTAAGCAGGCGGCGATCAGCATCGCGAAATGAAACGTGGCGACGGACGCGAGCGTTGCTGCATGGCTGATAGCGCGAGCGATTGGGGCACTGAGGCCGTGCAGCGGCGGGCGGCCGAGCGTGAGCTGCTCGGCGGCTATCACCGCTTTACGAGCCGGGGCGTTCAGCGCCACCCCGTGCAGGCGCGCGTGGAGCGAACCGGCGAAGCGCGCGGCGAGGACGCTTCCGGCGGCGGCCGTCGCGACCAGTCCCGCGACACGCGCGACCGCGTTGTTGACCGCGGATGCGATGCCCGCTTCCGACGGCGAAACGCTGTCGAGCACCGTTGCCGTGAGCGGTGCAACGGTCAGGGTAAGACCGACACCGAAGGCGACGATCGCGGGCAGCACGTCGGTTAGATAGCTCGCGCTCGCACCGACACGCAACAGCAGGACCAGTCCGACCGCGCCCGTGAGAGGCCCGACGCTCATGAAGAAACGTGCTCCGTACTTCGCCGACAGCGCACCCACCGCGCGCGACCCGAAGAACATCAGGAAGGTGACCGGCAGCAGTGCCAGCCCACTCGCGATCGGCGCGTATCCGGCGACCTGCTGGAGGTACAGGGTCAGGAAGAAGACCAGCACGCTGAGGCCCGCGTAGACGACGAGCGTCTCGACGTTCGCCGCGCTGAAGTTCGGGCGCGCAAACAATGCCGACGGGAGCATCGGGTCGCGACCGCGACGCTCGAGTTGAACGAAGGCGGCGAGCGACGCGACCCCGGCCACCAGGGGGACAATCACGCCTGCGCTTGACCAGCCGAGGCGCGGTTGCTCGATCAGTGCGAAGACGACGCCGCCCAAACCGAGCACGCAGGCCAGCGCGCCCGGAATGTCAATCCGCCGCCGCGGCAGCTGCTCCACGTCGTTTGGCGCCACGGCCGCGCGGATCAGCGCGATACAGAGCACGACCAACGGCACGTTCACGAAGAAGATCAGCCGCCAAGAGCCGACCGCGAGCAGGCCTCCACCCAGCAGTGGTGCAATCACAATCGCGACCGTGGTGAAGGCCGTCCACGTGCCGACGGCGCGTCCGCGCTCGGGCTCGGGGAAGACGGCGACGATGAGCGCCAGCGACGAGGGGACGAGCAGCGCACCGGCGACGCCCTGGAGCGCCCGGAACGCGACGAGAGCAGCGATCGACGGTGCAAGGCCGCAAAGGACTGATATCGTGCCGAAGCCGCCGACGCCGAGCGAGAAGACGCGCCGCGCGCCGAAGACATCCTCGAGCGAGCCGCCGACGAGGATCAGCGAGCCAAGCGTCAACAGGTACGCGTTCACGACCCACTGCTGGGCTGCCAGGCCGCCGCCGAGGTCGCGCTGGATCGTCGGCAGCGCGATGTTGACGATCGAGGAGTCGAGCATGCCGACGCCCGAGCCGATGATCGCGGCCGCTAGCGCCAGCTGTTTGTGGCGGGTGGCCGCCGAGCGTGCCACGCCGGCTGATGTTACGTTAGGTGCGGCGAGCGACTAGAGGAGCAACTATGGATGTAATCGGCGCAGGTCTTCCCCGGACGGCGACCACGACAACCCTCCTGGCGTTCGAGAAGCTCGGCTTCGCACCCTGCCAGCACATGCGCGATCTGCTCGGCGATCTCGAAGGTCAGCTGCCGATGTGGGAGCGCGTCGTGGCGGGCGAGCCGGATTGGGAGGAGATCATGGGCGGCGCGCGCTCGTGCTGTGACTTCCCCGCGGCGCGCTACTACCGCGAGCTGGCCGAGCACTACCCGAATGCGAAAGTGGTGCTGAGCGTGCGCGACGCGGAGAGCTGGGTGCGCAGCATGCGCGACACCGTCTGGGCGGTCTACTTCGGTGGGTCGCTGATGAACCACCTTTGCCGCGCGCGCCAGCACCTCGACCCGCTTTGGGATCGCTACCTGACGATCATGACGGCGATGCTCTGGGACGAGGACGGCGCGCTAGGTGGCGACACCTTCGATGACGCAAGCTTTGCGGCCCTGTTCGATGCCTGGAATGCGCGGGTCAAGCGCGATATCGCGCCTGAGCGGCTACTCGTCTGGAAGCCCCAGGACGGCTGGGCGCCGCTGTGCGAGTTCCTCGAGGTGCCGGTCCCGGATGAAGCGCTGCCGAGCGTCAACGATACGCAGGCGTTCATCGATGGCATCTCGACCGCATGCATCAACGCGATCAGCGCGGCTTGGGCTGAGCGCCCTGCCGCGCCGGGCGGGTTGCACGGAGCGGCCGCGACGCGGCACTGAGCAGCCGAGACCGACTAGCTTGTGTGGCGCGATGACGTTCGCGCAAACGCACTCGAGGCTGCGCCGCTCGCTCGCGAGCGTGTTGCTGGCCGTGCTTGTCGCTGTCGGGGTCGCTGCCTGCGGCGGCGGCAGCTCCTCGGGCAATGGCATCGCCGGTAAGCCGGCGGCGTCGATCGCCGTCGCGGCCGGCAAGGCGCTCAACAACGCCAAGACGGTCCACGTCTCCGGGACCGTGCACAGCGGCGGCCAAACGATCGCGGTCGACATGTCGGTCGTCTCCGGCAAGGGCGCGCGCGGCACGATGACGCTCGCCGGCCACCCGGTGCAGGTCGTGACGGTCGGCCCAAAGCTCTACGTCAAGGCCGGCACCGCGTTCTGGCAGCACTACGCCGGCTCTCTCGGCAGCCTCGTGGCGGGGAAGTGGCTCGAGGTAGCGACGGCGACAACCGGCGCGAGTTCGTTTGCGGGCCTGCTGAACCTCCACGCGGTCGTCGGCAGGCTGCTCGCGCAGGCGACCGGAAACCGTGGCCTTACGAAGGGTAAGCAGACGACGATCAACGGCCAGAATGCGATCGCCGTGACCCAGGGAGGCAACGCCCTGTATGTCGCGACGAGCGGTACCGCGTATCCGCTCGAGCTGCTGACTAAAGCCGGCGGACACATCTTCCTGAGCCACTACAACGAGGCCGTCTCGCTGGCGGCCCCGTCACCGGTAGTGAAGTTCCCCGGGGCGTAGCCTCGGGCCGTCAGCGCGCCGCCGCTTAAACGTTCGCCGGGATCCGCGTCAGCGCGTCCCTGAGGATCGTCGCGCAGCGCCCATGCTCGCGCGCCGGCAACGTGCACGTCGCGACGAACGCGAAGCCGTTCAGCCCCTTCGTCGCGGCGACGAACGCGATCGCGCCGTGTGCGGGATCGGCGCCGCCCGAAGGGGCGCCGTCGCCGTGGACGTGCGGCGGGTCGGTGAAGTACAGCGACCCCTGGCCGGGCGAGTACGTGGACTCGCCCGCGGGCTTGGAGCGTGGACAGGGCTGGCCCGAGAGCTGCTGTGCCGCGCTCGGAAACAGCGGGCAGGCGAGCGAGCCCGCCGTGCCGGGCGTGTCGGCGAAGTACGCGGTGACGGCCGGCTCGCGGACGTGTGTCGTGCTGCCGGCCGTGATCACGATGCTCGCGCCGCCGTCTGCGCCGACGAGCGCATGACAACGCAGGCCGGCGGGCGCGAGCAAGAAGAGGGCACCATTCGAGTAGGCATCGAGCCCGGTGACTGCGCTCGCGCCGGCACTGACCGAGAGCCGTCCCGGTAGGCGCGGTGGCGGTTGCGAGACGCCGTAGGTCGTGGGGCAGTGGATCACCGGAACCGTGGTCGCACCGGCGGCGCTCGCGGCCGAGCCGGCGAGCGCGGCAGTGGCGATTGCGATTGCCTTCCCGAGCATGATTTGAGGGTAGCGCGGTCGTGACCGGGCACAATGCACACGTGAGCGTCCCGAACCCTGTCCCGCCGCCACGCGAGACGCGCAGCGTCGCCGTCCTGATGGCGGGCACGTTCCTCGCGGCTGTCGTGTTCGTGGCCGCCGCCTCGGCGATCGCAGGCGTCTTCTCGAACACCCCCGGAACCGCCGGCGCATCTGTCGGCAGCCCGGTCGTCACGCGCGTCCAGCACGAGCTCGTCGACATCAACACCGTGCTCGGCGACACCGGCGACCTGGCTGCCGGGACCGGCATGGTGCTCACGCCCAACGGGGAGATCCTCACCAACAATCACGTGATCCAGGGGGCGACAACGATTCAGGCGACCGACGTCGCGACCGGACGCAACTACGACGCGAGCGTCATCGGCTACGACGAGCAGGGAGACATCGCGGTGCTCCAGCTGGAGGGGGCGACCGGACTCCCGACAGTCACGCTCGGAGCTTCCACCGGCGTCGATGCCGGGAATCGCGTGGTAACGATCGGCAACGCCGGCGGCCTTGGCGGCACGCCGCCGGCGCGGGCGGGCGTCGTGCTCGCACGCGACCAGGCGATACAGGTCGAGGACGATCTCGACGGCGCCGGCGAAAGCCTCAGCCGGCTGATCGAGATCCGCGGCGATCTTCAACCGGGTGACTCCGGCGGCCCGATGATCGACCAGTCCGGCCGCGTGGTCGGGATGGACACTGCCGCCTCGCAGAGCTACCAGTTCTCTAGCGGCGACGGTCTCGGCTTTGCGCTCGAGATCGACCCTGTCGAGCAGATCATGCGGCAGATCGTGGACCGCCAGGCGAGCGCGACGGTCCACATCGGGCTCACGGGCTTCATCGGTGTGAGGATCGAGCCCGGCCAGAGTAGCTCGCCCGGCGCGCCGATCCGGAGCGCGATCGGCGGGATGCCGGCGGCGAACGCCGGCATCGGGGCCGGCGACCTGATCGTCGAGCTCGGGAACAAGACGATCGGATCGGCGACGGCGCTCACCGAGGCCCTCGTGCCCTACCACCCGGGCCAGCGTGTCACGATCGGATGGATCACCCCGCAGGGCCTCGGTCGCAGCGCGACGATCACCCTCGCGACAGGCCCGGCGGCATGATCCGCGCGGGCACCCAACCCCGGCATTGCTCCCGAACGTCGAGCTGTGGGGAACAGCGGATGCGCAGTCAGCTCGCGCGATCCATCATCGCGGCGTGAGGTCGATGACTGGACAGCCGCCCGTCCTGGGAATCCGCTTTCTCGACGCGCTCGAGCTCGCCAACGAGCTGCACGGCGACCAGTGCCGGCGCGGCACGGAGACGCCGTTCGTCGCACACCTGCTCGTCGTCTGCGGGCTCGTGCTCGAGGATGGTGGGGACGAGGCGGAGGCGATTGCTGCGCTTCTGCACGACGCGGTCGAGGACGGCGCCGGGCGGCCGATGCTCGGCCTGATCGAAGAGCGCTTCGGCGAACGCGTCGCGGCGATCGTCGAAGGATGTTCGGACACCGTCGAATGCGGCAAGTCCGAGGAGCCGTGGCTGTCGCGTAAACGGCGCTACCTCGCGCACCTGCCGCTCGCCGATGAAGGGATCCTGCGCGTTTCGCTCGCCGACAAGGTGCACAACGCTCGCTCGCTCGCCCGCGACTACCGGCGCGAAGGGCACGCGCTGTGGGAACGGATCTCCGAGAAGACCGCCGTCGAGCAGCTCTGGTACTACCGCCGGCTGCTCGCGTTCTTCGAGGAGCGCCGCCCCGGGCCACTCACCGATGACCTGCGCCAGGCGGTCGAGGAGCTTGGCGCGCTCGTCACGCTTGACGATGCGGTGCGCGGCCTGTTCGACCGGCCGATTCAGGATTTCGAGCCGCCGCCAGACTAGCTGCGGTGACGGCCTTGGGGTCGGGGTGATGGGCCCGAACCTTGCTGGGCCGTCATCCTCGCTTGGCTTGTAACGCGGCGAATGTGATGCTCTCACGCCTGGGAGGCGGCGGCGGTTGCGACGTCGACCGGATAGGTGTGGCGCGCGCGGGCGAGGAAGATGCCCGCGGCGGCGAGTGTCGCCAGCAGGATCAAGAAGCTCCACTCGAGGCCGGTGGCGACGTGGTAAAGGTTCGCCTTGCTCGGCGGGAGGTGCGAACCGGCGTCCTGCGTTGGCGTGATCCCGACGAAGGCGGCGCAGATCCCGGCGAAGATGAGCGGGGCGAGCGCCTGAAAGATCGAACGGACGAACGTCCGGACCGACTCGGCGCGGCCCCACAGTTGCGAGGGCATGATGTCCAGGCGTGCCGCGTTGAGCGGCGGGTTCGCGGCCGAGAGTAGCGCGGCGCCGCCGATATCGAGCCAGATCGCGCTCGAGAGGTTGTGCGAGAGGATGCCCGGGATCAGCAGCGCGACCGCGCCGAGGTAGCAGACTGCCGGGATCAGCACGCGCGCCTCGACGAAGCCGCGGCGGACGAGCGAGTCGCTGAGGCGACCGGCGATCAGGGTTCCGGCAATCGCGCCCAGCACGAGCAGCACGAGCACGAGCTCAGCGGTCACCTGCGGCTCGTGGTAGTGGCCGACAACGAACTGCACGGCATACAGTGAGAGACCAGCGAAGTAGAAGTAGCCGAGCGAGGAGCCGAGAATCAGCATCACGTTGCTCGGGATCTGCAGGACGTAGCGGATCGCACGGCTGATCGGCATCCTGTCCGGGTCCTCCCGCAGCACGAGTCGCGGGTCGGCGCTGACGCCGCGACGGCGGACCGCTTGGTGGGCGGGCTCTTCGACGCGCGTCGGCGCATCCTCGGGGGAAACCGGCGCGGCGGCGCGGTGGCGCATGGCGGCCATCGCCTCGTGGAGATCCTGTACTCCCGGTTCGAGGTAGCTCTGGCCGCCGCGCAATGGCTCGGGAACCGTGCGATAGAGGGCGCGTGCAAGGAAGACGCCTGGAATCGCGAGCAAGATGAATGCGGCGCGCCAGGAGATCAGGCTCGAGACCGTGCCGGAGACGATGAACCCTGCGGCGGTGCCTGCGACTTCGCCGGCGAGGATGTAGGAGTAGACGCGTCCGCGCTCCTTGGCCGGGAAGAAGTCGCCGGTCAGCGAAGCGATCGCCGGGCCCGCGGTCGCGGTCACGGCGCCAAGTGCGAGGCGCGTGAGCAGCAGCGTGCTGTAGTCGGGCGAAAGCGCGCTCGCGAGGGAAGCGGCGCTCCAGAGCAGGATGCTCGCCGAGAGCAGGGGCAAGCGGTGGACCCGGTCGACGAGCATGCCGACCGGAATCACGAATACGGCGCCGACGAGCAGCGTCGCCGTGCTGAGCAACGCGAGCTGGGCCTCGCTGATGTGCCACGACGACGACGCTCCGGCGAGCTGCGGCGCGATCGCGCCGATCGTCGAGGCGTCCGCCGTGGCGAGGGCGAGCACGCAGCCGAACAGCGTGATCACCCGCGCCCGCGCCGGCCCGCCGATCCGCTCGACGATCTGCCCGCGCGCGAGCGCGGCGGCGGTGCCGAGCGCCTGCGCGGTCGCCCTGGTCGCCTTGCGGGCGGCGGCGGCGCGCTTGCGTGCTTCCGCGTCTTTGGCGCCGTCGTCCATGTTCCCCGCATCATGCCGCGCGGCGGAGATGCGTCGTGCGGCGGCGCTGCTCTAAGGCGTCATGCGGAGAGCGCGGATGCCCTTGGCTCGCCGTTGGTGCGCGTGGCGAGGCGCAGATGCAGGTCGTGCGACTGCGTCGCGAACCGTTGCGCGTCTGCGAGCGCGACCTCGCCCGACTGGACCGCGGCGTACAGCGCCTGGTCGAAGGTCTGCATTCCGTAGTAGGCGCCCTCGGACATCACTTCGCCGAGCCGGCAGTCCTTCTGCGGGTTGCGGATCATGTCGTTGACCCGGCCGGTCATCGTCAGGACCTCCGCGATGGCGGTCCGCCCGCTGCCGTCGGCGCGAGGAACGAGCCGCTGGGAGATGATGCCCTTGAGCGTTGCGGCGAGCATCGCGCGGGCTTGCTCATGCTGGGCTGCGGGGAAGAAGTCGAGGATCCGGTTGATCGACTCCGGCGCGTCCAGGGTGTGCAGCGTCGAGAGCACGAGGTGGCCCGTCTCCGCCGCGGCGAGCGCGGTGCGCACGGTCGCTTCATCGCGCATCTCGCCGATCAGGATCACGTCCGGGTCCTGGCGCAGCACGCGGCGCAGCGCGCCTTCGAAGGATGCGGTGTCGGAGCCGATCTCACGCTGCTCGATGATCGAGCACTTGTCGCGGTAGACGAACTCGA
Organism: Solirubrobacterales bacterium; assembly: GCA_003138355.1. Lineage (GTDB taxonomy): Bacteria > Actinomycetota > Thermoleophilia > Solirubrobacterales > Solirubrobacteraceae > Palsa-513. The sequence goes on along the minus strand of PLFX01000017.1, from coordinate 13,843 downwards.
TCGGGTCCTCGATCGTGACGATGTGCTTGAAGCGCGTCTGGTTGATGTGCTCGATCATCGCCGCGAGCGTCGTCGACTTGCCGGCGCCGCTCGATCCCGTGATCAGGACGATCCCCCGCTCCTCCTCGGCCAGCTGGCGGGCGACGACCGGCAGCCCGAGCTCGTCTAGCGAGCGGATGTTGTCGGGGACGAGGCGGAAGACGATCGAGACGCTGCCGCGCTGAAGGAACGCGTTGACGCGAAAGCGCGCCGGCGCCGGCGTGCGGACCGTGTACGCGAAGTCGGCTTCGTGCTCACACTCGAATTCGGCGATTCGGCTCTCGGGGAGGATCTCGTAGAGCAGGGCGCGCGTGTCGGCGACCCGCAATTCGCCTACAGACTCATCGAGCCAGCGAAGCTTGCCCTCGATGCGGACTGCCGGTCGGCTGCCGGCCTTGATCGACAGGTCTGAGCCGCCGAGCTCGACCACTTTTTCGAGGAGGCTTGCGATGCTTGGTGTCTGGCCTGGCTGATTTGTTTGCATGGTCGTCGAGGCTAGAGGCAAATTCCTCCGGCCCTGGGGGCGGTTTCTACCCACCCCTGCGGTTAGTTGTTCGCGGGCGTTGGTCGCCGCGCTGGTGGACGAGATGCGCCGTCTCGGGCCGACCGAAGGCTTAGAGCGCGTCGCCGGCCGGCACGCCGCGAAGCGCGCAGAAGCTCACGCGGATCTCGAGACCACCACCGGGTCGGGCCCTCGCGGCCAAGCGCGCCTCATGGGCCGTGGCGATCGCCTCGACGATGGCAAGGCCGAGCCCGACACCGTCGCCGGAGGATCTCGGGGTCGAGCTGAAACGCTCGAAGGGTTGAAAAAGGCGCTCGAGATCGCCGTTTGGGACGAGCGGGCCTGTGTTCGCGACGACGAGAATCGCGCGCTCTGACCGTGTGTAGGTGGCTAGCTCGATCCGCCCGCCGTAGACGTTGTGGCGGATTGCGTTCGATACCAGGTTGGCGGCGAGCCGCTCGAGCAGGGCTGGATCGCCGGCCGTCCGCGCCGGTTCGAGCGACACGACGCTCTCGATTCCTGCCGGGTCGTGAGCTCGCAGCGCGTCGGCCACGATCTCGGCGAGATTGACTTGACCGCACCGGACCAGCCGGCGCTGGCTCCGAGCGAAGCTCAGGCACGCCTCGAGCAGTCGTTCTTGCTGTTCGCAGGCGCGCAGGACGCTCTCGGCTATCTCACGCCAATTCGCGGTTGGGTCGGCCTGGCGAGATCCTCGAGTTCGTGCTCCACGGAGGCGTGCACAGCGGCGCGCGGTTCCTCGATTGGATGCGCGAGCAGCTTGCCGCGAAGGGCAAGACGCGGTTCAGCGACCTGCGCGACGAGCAGGCGACGCTCGAGAGCCGGCGGTACCGGCTGCAGGTAATCGCGTCGGATCTGACCGCACGCCGGATGCTGGTCCTCCCGCGCGACGCGGCATTGCTCGGAGTTGACCATCCCGACGAGCTCGAGGTCGCGCAGGCGGTGCGGATGAGCATGTCGATCCCGATCTATTTCGAGCCGGTGATCTGGCGCAACGAGCTACCGGCGAGGATCATGTGATCGTCGACGGCGGGCTGCTCTCGAGCTTCCCGATCTGGCTGTTCGACGTTCCGCCCGACACGCCGCCCGCTTTTCCGACCTTCGGCTTGACCCACACGGCGCCGGCGCAGCGCGAGCCGGTGCTGCCGGCGGGACGGACCAGCGGGCTCGCCGCCGGGCTCCTCGCCGACGTCGGCTACCTCAAGGTGATCGTCGAGACGATACTGCAGGCCCACGATCGCAGGGCGCTCGACGCAGCAACCCACGCGCGAACGATTCCGCTACCGACGCTCGGGATCACGGCGATCGACTTCGACATCGACGACGAGGGTCGACAGGCGCTGTTTGACGCCGGTCACCGTGCGACCGCCGCGTTCCTAGCCGGCTGGGACTTCGGCGCCTACTTCGAGGCACTCGCGATGCGTGGTGCCAGTTAACGCTCGCCCGCCGGCTACGGACCGCCGTGACCGTCTTCAACGACCACGGCGCGGCTGCCGTCGACGATCGCGCGCGGCCGCGAGGGCGCGTGACGCAGCGGGACGCCGTCAAGCGCGACCACGGGAGTCGTGCCCAGCGCGTTGGTGAGGATGACCACCCCGGCGTGTCGCAGGTCGGCGACGCGCAAGGGCGCCTCGATCGCCTCGCGCTCGCCGGCGATCAGGAGTCTCGCGCGCGCGAGCCCGGCAAGGATGCGCCCGTCGGCGGGAGGCGTGCGCAATACGCCGTCGCGGCCGAGGGCGAAGACGTTGTGGCGGCTTGTCTCGAGGATGAAGCCATCGGCGTCGACGAGCAGTGGGATCGCCTGGCGCGAGTGGCGCTCGAGCTCCGAAAGCAGGCGCCGGTCGCTCCACTTGTGCGCGCCGAGACCGCCCGGCAGCGTCCATGTGCGAAGCCGCACGGGAAGCGTTGCGGAGAGGGGAAGCACCTCGATCGACACTTCGATCACACCGTCCGAGCCCGGTCGCGCGCTCAGCCGCAGCCGGGAGGGACGGTGCGCGAGCGCCGCGGTCTGCGCGACGCGCGACTCGAGCTCAGCGGGCAGCGCCGCGCGATAGAGGGAGCTCGCGCTCGCGTAAAGGCGCGCGAGGTGCGCATCGAGTGCGAGCGCGCGTCCATCGCGCACGAGCAGCGTCTCGAAGATCCCGCGCGCGGGGTCCGGGCGGGCGAGCGGGAGCGGGCCGAGGCGGCGCACGCGCGGGCCCGGAGGATTCGCCCGCGCCTGCGGCTCGAGGACGCCGCCGATCGCCTCCAGCAGCGGCGTCGCCTTTACCGCCAGCTCGGCGGTTTCGGATCGTGGATCCGAGTCGGCGACGACGCCGCCCCCGACGCCGAGGCGAATCCGCCCCTCGGCGAGCTCGAAAGTGCGGATCGCGACGTTCAGCTCGAGCCCGCCGAGCGGGCTCGCGATCCCGATCGCACCGGTGTAGACGCCGCGGGCGCGCGACTCGAGCTCGGCGATCACGTTCATCGCGGCGAGCTTCGGCGCGCCGGTCACCGAACCGGGCGGGAAGCTCGCCGCGAGCAGACCGGCGTCATTAAGCTCGGCACGAAGCGTCCCCCGCACCTCGGAGACCATGTGCCAGACGCCGGCGTGGGCCTGCACCGTTGCGAGCGTTTCAACGGCGATCGAGCCGGGCTCGCAGACGCGCCCGAGATCGTTGCGCATCAGGTCGACGATCATCACGTTCTCGGCTCGATCCTTCTCGGAGCCCGCGAGCTCGAGCCGCTGCGCGCGCGCCAGCCGCGGATCGCGGGGTCGCGGGCGCGTGCCCTTGATCGGCGCCGTACGGACCTGACGCCCGCGGCGCTCGAGGAACAGCTCCGGCGAAAGGCTCACGACCGCGCCCCACCGGCCGGCGAAATAGGCAGCGCGGTCAGGGCCGAGGGCGCTGACGCCGCGAATGAAGAGCTCGAGCGCGGAGCCCTCGAAGCGCCCCTCGAGCTCGGCGCAGACGTTCGCCTGGTAGAGGTCGCCGGCGTGGATCCGCTCCCGGCAGGCGGCGACGAGGTTGGCGTGCGCGGCGGGGCTCGGGGACAGACGCCAGCCGCTGGTACACGCCGGCTGGGGGGCGGGGGGACTCGCGATCCGCGCCCGCCACCACGCGAGCCGCTCAGCGAGCAGCGCGGCGCGCTCGTCCGACCACAGCGCCTCGAACCACCACGCGCCGGACGCGTCGCAGCGGATCACGTGGTCGTAGTAGGCGAGCGCGAACGGCGGCAGACCGCCGCGGCGCGGCGGGGAGGGCTGCGCACGCTGCTCGGCGCGCGTGCGCAGCTCATAGCCGAGGTAACCGACCCAGCCGCCGCCAACGCCGACGCCGGCGCTGGTCCCCGTATCGGCGCTCGCGAGCAGCTCGAAGGGATCCTCGCCCGCGCCGGCCGTGCGTGCCGGAGCGCAGCCGAGCAGCGCGCCGCCGCCCGCCCAGGCGCCAACCAGCGCGAATGGCTGGCGCGTCCCGGCGAGGCAGCGCAGTCCGTCCGCCAGCGAAGGCGGGCGATCGAGCTCCTCGCGGTAGAGTCGCGCGCCCGCTTCGGCGGCGGCCATGCGGCCCTCCCCGACTAGAAGACGATCGTCGTGTTGGCGTGTGCTTGCACCGTTCGCCACAGTCCGGTCCGCTCGATGTCGGCGCCGCGGCGGATCAGCGTGGCGACGCTGTTGCTGTCGCTGACGCGCGCAACGTCCTGTTCGATGATCGGTCCCGCGTCAAGCTCCCCGGTAGCGTAGTGGGCCATCGCGGAAGTTTCGCGGGCGCCGGCGGCACGTTGCGCATTGGCCGATGGAGTGGCAACGTTGCCGACATGCGTTCAGCGCGCGGCCGTGCAGGCGTGCCGCTTTCAAAATTGACCATCCAGTAAGGGAGTCGAGATGACAACAACAGTGACGCTGTTCGATATCGCGACGGCCAACGGGAAGCTGTGGGCCGGTCACTGGCGAGATGCCCCGACGAGCCTCGATGTGATCGAACCGGCGACCGGGAGCTCGCTCGGCTCGGTCGGCGCTGGTGGCGCCGCCGAGGTCCATCGTGCGGCGAGCGAGGCCGCGCGGGCTCAAGAGGGGTGGGCGACGACGCCGGTTGCCGAGCGGGTGGCGATCCTTCGCCGTGCCGCTGACATCTTGCAGGCGCATCACGAGGAAGCCGAGGGCTGGCTGGTGCGCGAGGCGGGCGGCACGCATCCGCGCGCCGAGTTCGAGGTGAACCTGCTCGCGATCGGCGAATTTCGCGAGGCCGCGAACCTCGCCGAGTCGAGCGAGGGGGAGCTGTCATTCGAAGTTCCCGATCCGCGCGGAATCAAGAGCGTCGTGCGCCGCGTCCCGGTCGGCGTGGTCGGCGTGATCGCGCCGTGGAACTTCCCGATGGTCCTCTCGTCGCGCTCGGTGGCGCCCGCGCTGGCGCTCGGGAATGCCGTCGTGCTGAAGGCCGATCCCAACACGCCCGTCACCGGCGGGCTCTTCCTCGCCCGAGTGCTGGAGGAGGCGGGACTGCCGGAGGGCCTGTTCCACGTGATCCCCGGCGGCGTCGAGGCCGGCCAGGCGATCTGCGAGACGCCCGAGATCGGGATGGTCTCCTTCACCGGCTCGACCGCGGTCGGCCGCCTCGTCGGCGAGGCCGCGGGGCGCAACCTCAAGCGCGTCGCGCTCGAGCTCGGGGGCAACAACGCCTTCATCGTGCTCGAGGACGCGGACGTCGACGCGGCGAGCTCGACGGGCGCCTGGGGCTCGTTCCTGCACCAGGGCCAGATCTGCATGTCCGCGGGCAGGCACATCGTGCACGCGAAGGTCGCCGAGGAGTACCTCGAGCGCCTCGCGGAGCGCGCATCGCACCTGCCGGTTGGCGACCCGAACACCGGCGAGGTCGCGATCGGGCCGCTGATCACCGCCGAGTCCGCGGCGCGCGTGCATCAGATCGTCAGCGAGGCGACCGCCGGCGGCGCGAAGGCACTGGCAGGCGGCGCGCCGCCCGAGGGCGCCTTCTACCGGCCCACCGTCCTGCGCGACGTGCAGCCGGGAATGCGTGTGTGGCGCGAGGAGATCTTCGGTCCGGTCGCGCCGGTGATCGTCGTCAGCAGCGACGACGAAGCCGTCGCGCTCGCCAACGACACCGATTACGGCCTCTCGAGCGGCGTCTTCACGAGCTCGCCCGAGCACGGGCGCGCGGTCGCGGAGCGCCTCCATACAGGTCTCGTTCACGTCGGCGATCAGACGGTCGACGACGATCCGCGGATCCCGTTCGGTGGCTTCGGCGCGTCCGGTAACGGTGCTGCGTTCGGCGGCCCGGCGAACCTCGAGCAGTTCATGCACTGGCAGTGGTTCACCGAGCGTGAAGACACCGCGCGGTATCCGTTCTGAATGCGTGAGCGTCCAATAGGGCTCAGTCGTCGATGTGGAACGGGAGCGAGGCGATGACGACGTCTTGCGTTCTTGCCTTGAGCGCGGACTCGAGCAGCCGGGCGCGCTGGTTGTGGAGGATCTCGTGGCGGCGCTTGTGCGGGATGATCTGCGGGATCAGCACCATGACCCGCTGGTCGTGGGCGTCGAGCGATTCGATGTAGCGGAGCACGGTGTGTACGAGCGAGCGGTGGGGATCGAGCAGCACCTCGAGCGGGACGTTGCACGCCCACCGGCCCCACGTGTCGCGCAGGTGGTCGGCCTCCTCCTCGTCGCCGGCGACTGCGATCGCAACGACTCTGTCGCCTAGCGACAGCGCTGCGCTCAGGGCCAGCTCGGTGAGCACGCTTATCGTCGTCGTCGGGACGATCACGATGCTCGCCCGGGCGTGCGGTGCCGGCGGCGTCTGACCCAGCCGCAGCTCGCGCGCGACCTCGTCGTAATAGACCTCGATGCGCCAGAAGAGCAACATCAGCATCGGGATCACCAACACCACGACCCAGGCGCCCTCGAGGAATTTGCTGCCGAGGAAGACGACCACGGCGATCGCGGTCATCGTCGCGCCGGCCCCGTTGATCGCGGCGCGCAGCCGCCAGCGCGGCGGCCGCATGCTGCGCCAGTGGCGCACGAGCCCGACCTGGCTGATCGTGAAGCCCATAAACACGCCGATCGTGAACAGCGGGATCAGCCTGCTCGTCTCCCCTGCGACCGCGACCAGCAGGAGCGCGGCCGCGATCGCGAGCGCGCCGATGCCGTAGCGGTAGACCGGCCGCTCGGCGCGGAGGTAGAAGAGGTGCGGCATGCGGTTGTCCTTGGCGAGCAGGCTCATCAGCACGGGCAGGCCACCGAAGCTCGTGTTCGCTGCGAACGCGAGGACGAGCGTGACCGCGAGGTTCGAGACGTAGAACGCCCAGCCCGTGCCGAATGAGCCGGCGGTCAGCTGCGCGAGGATCGTCACGCCGCCCCGCGGGACGACGTGGTGGGCGCGAATCAGGATCGCGAGGCCGACGAGCATCACGCCGAGCAGCACGCCGAGCGAGACCTCGGTGCGTTGAGCCCTGCGCACGCGCGGCTTGCGGAACGCGGGGACGCCGTTGGCGATCGCCTCGACGCCGGTCACGGCCGAGCAGCCTGAGGCGAAGGCCTTGAGGATCAGCACGACGCCGAGCGCAGTCGTCGGGCGAAACGCGCCGAGGCTCGTGCCGATCTTCGCGACCGGGTGGGCGTGGAACGGCGAGACGACGATCACCGCGAAGATGCTCACCACGAACACGATGGTCGGGAGCATCAGCAGCTTCGCTGACTCGCTGATCCCGAACATGTTGACCGCGGTCAGTAGCGCCAGTCCGACCAGGCAGACCAGCAGCAGATGGTGCGCTAAGCCGGGAAAGACGCTACCGAGGCTCGCCGCACCGGCCGCGAGGCTGACCGCCACGGTCAGCACGTAGTCGACAAATAGCGACGCCGCGGCAAGCTGCGCGGGCAAGCGCCCGAGGTTGGCCTTCGCGACCGCGTAGGCGCCCCCGCCCTCGGGATGGGCCGAGATCACCTGCGTGTAGGAGACCACCAGCAACGCAAGCATCGCCGTGATTACGAGCGTCAGCGGCAGCGTGAAGCGCAGCGCGCCGGTGCCCGCGGTGACGAGCACGAGGACCATCGCCTCGGGCCCGTAGGCGACGCTCGACAACGCGTCGAGGCTGAGCGCCGCGAGGCCGCCGAAGGTGCTGAGCTCGTGCCCCTCGTCGGCGTGCTTGCCGATGCGGCGGTGCCTAGGCAGCGGGCTGCCGCGCGTGGCGGCGTGCCGAGCTGCGCCGACCGCCGCGGCTCCGGCCAGATTCTGCGTCTGGGTTGCGGCCGGCTTGCGGGTCAAGTCGCTCAAACGCGGGAGGGGCTGCTCCCGGAAAGGTTACTTGCCGCGCGAACGAGGGCGCTCGGGTTGTCGACCGCTGGCCGCGGAGTGTCCACGGAATCACGCGCTTGCGAGTTGTTCGAGCGGACCCAGCTCAAGGCTGACGACCGCTTGCGCATATCGGTGCTTTAGACATATAATGCCGTCGGCACAGAAGTTCTAGCGAGGAGTTGGAGTGATATCGCGATGAGTGCGGCGGCAAGCGGCAGCGAGGCCAGTGCGCCAAACGTGCTGGCGGGCAGGCTGCGCCTGTTGCTGGTTCGCCTCTCACGCCAGCTGCGTCGGCGGGACCCATCCGGCCTGACGATCACCCAGACCTCCGCGCTCGCCACAATCGTCCGCAGCGGGCCGCTCAGCATCGGCCACCTCGCCGAGATCGAAAGCCTGCCATCCCCCGCCGCGACGCGGCTAGCCGACAGGCTCGAGGAAGCCGGCTTGGTGTCGCGCCAGGCGAACCCCGCCGATCGCAGGGGCGTTCACCTCGTCGCTACGGCCAAGGGCAGTGAGCTGCTGACGCGGCGCATAGAAGCGGGGGAGAGCTGGCTGGCCGAGCAGCTCAGCGCCGTCAGCGAGGCGGACCGGCAAGCGATCGAGCACGCGATCACCGTGCTCGAATGGCTCACGACCCAGCACGGCGACGACGCGCTCCTGCTGGGCCGGGTAGACGCCGCAACCGATGAGACTCGCGCATGACTGAGGAGACAGCGATGCGCTCGCCGCTCGTCGGGCCGCACTACAAGTGGATCGTGCTCTCCAACACCACCGTCGGCGTGCTGCTGGCCACGCTCAACGGCACCAGCCTGATCATCGCCCTGCCGGTCATCTTCCGTGGCATCCACCTGAATCCGCTGGCGGCGTCCAGCTTCCCCTACCTGCTGTGGATCATGATGGGCTACCTGCTGGTGTCGGCAGCGATTGTGGTGACGGTCGGCCGGATCGGCGACATGTACGGCCGCGTGAGGATGTACAACCTCGGCTTCGCCTGGTTCACCATCGGGGCGATCGCGCTGTCGTGCGTCTGGAGCACGGGCTCAACCGGCGCCCTCGAGCTCGTCATCCTGCGGATGTTCCAAGCTGTCGGCGGCGCTCTGCTGATGGCCAATTCGGCGGCAATCATCACCGACGCCTTCCCCTCCGAGCAGCTCGGCCTCGCGCTCGGGATGAACATGGTCGCTGCGATCGTCGGCTCGTTCCTGGGCATCATCGTCGGCGGCGTCCTGGCGCAGGTCGGCTGGCGCTGGGTGTTCCTCGCGAACGTGCCGGTCGGGGTCTTCGGGACGGTCTGGGCCTATCTCAAGCTGAAGGAGATCGGCATTCGCATCAAGGCCAAGATCGACTGGCTCGGCAACCTCGCGTTTGCCGCGGGCCTCGGCATGATCCTCACGGGGGTCACGTACGGCATAAAGCCCTACGGCCACTCCCTCACCGGCTGGGGCAGCCCCTTCGTCCTCGAGATGATCGGCGGCGGCCTGGTGGCGCTGGTCATCTTCGTGCTCGTCGAGATGCGGGTTGAGGACCCCATGTTCCGTCTTTCGCTGTTCCGCATCCGGGCATTCACGGCCGGCAACGCCGCTTCCTTCCTCGGCTCGGTCGGGCGCGGCGGCATGCAGTTCATGCTGATGATCTGGTTCCAGGGCATCTGGCTGCCCCAGCACGGCTACAGCTTCACCCAGACGCCGCTGTGGGCCGGGATCTTCATGATCCCCTTCATGGCCGGCTTCGTGGTCTCCGGGCCGCTGTCGGGCAAGCTCTCGGACAAGTACGGCGCCCGACCGTTCGCGACCGCTGGAATGCTGCTCTCTGGAGCGATGTACGCGGTGATGATGACCTTCCCGGCGAACTTCTCCTACGCGCCGTTCGCCGTGACGATGTTCTTCACCGGGATCGGCGGCGGCCTGTTCGCATCACCGAACACCGCCTCGATCATGAACTCGGTGCCCGCGCGCCATCGCGGGGCGGCGTCGGGCATGCGCGTGACGTTCGCCCAGGCCGGCATGCCGTTGTCGATGGGCCTCTTCTTCTCGCTGCTGGTCATCGGCTTGAACGCCAAGGTGCCCGCGGCGATGTACAGCGGGCTGCTCGCTCACGGCGTCCCAGTCGCCAAAGCGACGCAGCTTTCCCATCTACCGCCGCTCGGCTACATCTTCGCCGCATTCCTCGGCCTGAACCCGCTGAAGAGCCTGCTCGGCCCGGCGGTGCTCAACCACCTGCCCGCGACGCAGGCTGCCGCGCTGACCAGCCGGTCGTTCTTCCCGCACCTGATTGGCCCGTCGTTCAAGCACGGGCTGGTGATGATCCTCACGGTCGCCGTCGTCATGAGCGTGATTGCGGCGATCGCGTCGGCGCTGCGCGGCGAGAAGTTCGTCCACGAGGATGAGGAGTCGATCGCCCAGAAGGCCCACCTCAACCGCCACGCCCACCGCGTCAGGATCCGTCCGGTTGGCGAAGCACCACCGTCCGGCCAGCCGGACGGCACACGAGAGCTGGACGGAGCAGCGCTCACACGCGAGGACGGGACGCACTCACCGCGGCGCAGACCCGCGGTACCGTCCGCCAGGTCCGATTGAGACACCCAACTTTATCCCCGTATTTCGCGGGCTCTCAGGTGCTCTCACGTGTCCCCAGATCACCTCAGCGGGGCGAGCGGGCTGGGCCACAGCTAGCGCGGGCTATAGTCCGGGGATCCCACGCGTGAGTGCCACACTTAGGAGGTTGACGATTAGCGGCCGCGGATTCGCAGGGCGGATGGGCGCGGCTGGGATCGTCGCGCTTGTCGCGGCGGGCGCGGGCCTTAGCGCCACCGCGGCGGCGAGCTCGCCACGCTCGCGGACCTGCCCGTCGGCGTCCGAGGTCAACACCGACCTCGGGGTGCACGTCAAGGCGCCGACGTCGAAGACGACCACCTACAGCAAGACCTGTTCGTATGGGGGCTCGGTCGTGCCGACGATGGTCACCTTCCAGGTCGACACCGCGGCGTCGTTCGCGGCCGGCGAGAACGCCGTCGAGAAAGCGGAAGGGGTCGTCAAGATCAAGGGTCTTGGTCAGGCCGCGTGGGCGACCAGGGCCGGTGGCAGCCTCTACGTCTACGACAACGGCCAGACCGTCAAGATCATCTCGATACTCGTGCCGACCGCAAAGCTCGAGGTCCTCGCGCGCAAGCTGATCTAGGCGCGCTCCGGCGCCCGCCGGGTGCGGAAGCCTAGATCGTTGAGCCGTCCGTTACTCCTGCTGGGCGGGACCGGTAACGGGCGGCCTGGCTCGCGCGCTCTCGCTCTTCGCACGTTGGGGGAGCGATCGACTCCGACCCAGAGTGTCCCTATCACGCGGCACGAGCAGCGCGCCGCGTGTGGTTGTTGCGGTCCGGGGGGTGCTGCGCCCGACGTGGTTAGCGAACCCTCGGCAGTCGCGATTACCGCGCCCGGTCGGCGGTCTCCGTTTCGCGAATGCGCTGATCGAGATGGCGCAGAAAGCGTTCCCGGGCCAGCTTGTGAATCGCGGATGCGCCCAGCACGGTCGCCGTGCTCGGCGATAGTGCGCAATCCAAGCAGGTCGGCACCGGATGCCCGTCGCGTGCCGCGCGTCGAAGCGCCCGAACTACCAGCGCCAGCTGGGCGGCTCTAAGCGCCACTGCTGTCAGCACTGCGTTGACCCAGAGGACCAACACCAAGGCACCTCGCTGTTGGGGCGATAGCGACTTCGCGTACGCGCGGAAGTCCTCGAGTCGAGCACCGTGCGTCACCGCGTCAGTATGAGCGCGCGCGTACCGGACCACACGTTCGTGCCTGCAGGCGTCACGTTCGCGTGCTCGTGTTCCGTTGGGGGAGCGACCTTCCGCTACCCAGAGTGTCCCAATCACGCGCAGGCACGAGTGGTCGTCCTGAGTCGGCGAGAGGGGTCGCGTGCCATGCTTGGGTCGTGACCGTGCGCGTCTCACGCGGGACGGCGACGATGCTCGCAGCGGTGGCAGTTAGCGTCGCCGCTGCCGCGCCTGCGGCAGGCAGGGCCCTTTCGCCGTCGGCCCGCCGCAGCAGCACGAGTGCCGTGACCTTCGCGGGCAAAGCATGTATCAACGCGCGAGCTGTGCCGGCTGTCGCCACTTTCCTGCACTCTGGCGAGGGCCTCCACCTAACGATTGGCGCAGTCGTCTGGGTTGTGCTGGTCGGACCAGCGAGCTGGCCCGCCTCGCCGTGGCTTACGCCGACGTCGTCAAACACCTCTGTGCTGCGTTCGGTGCCATTCTGCACGTCGATCTACCCGGCCAGCGCGCCGCTGAATTGGACCGTCTTTCGCGCTCTGCGACCAGGGCGAGCAGTCGTCAACGCGCCGCTCACTCCCGGCCTGGACGACCCCCAGTACGCGCCGTACCGGGCAGTCGTGCACGTCGCGCGAGCATAAACGCCCGCCGCTCATCGCGGCCGTGATCGCAATGCTCACGAAGCACACGTCCGCCGGCATGACTGCGTTCACGCGGTTGCTGTAGCGCTGAACGCCGGGCTGTTGCGTTCGGTGGTGCTGGCGCGTCTTAGTTAGCGTGGGGTCCACGTTGGATTCGCGCAGCGACGTTGAGCTGTTGGAGTCGAGCCGGAATGGCAGCGGCGGCTTCGACGTCTTCTACACCCGGCACTGTCGGGCGGTCCTGGCGTTTCACGCGCGGCAGGTACGCGAGCCCGAGCTCGCAGCCGACTTGACGGCCGAGACGTTCGCCTCGGCGCTGCTCGCGCTGCGCGATCGCAAGCGGAGGCTGCCCGACAGCCCGGTCGCTTGGCTGTTCACGATCGCGCAGCGCAAGCTGCTTGACAGCTACCGGCACGGTCAGGTTGAGGACCGGGCGCGGCGCAAGCTCGCGTTCGAGCCGATGCAGGTCAGCGACGATGGCATCGCGCGGCTGGAGCAGGAGATCGCCGCGACCGATCTGCTCGCGCACCTCGCGACAGCACTGCCGGCGGATCAGTTCGAGGCACTGCGCGCCCGCGTGATCGACGAGCTCCCCTACCGGGAGATCGCGCAGGATCTGCGCTGCTCGGAATCGCTGGCGCGGATGCGCGTCAGCCGCGCGCTGCGCAGTTTGCGTTCAACCACCCTGCAGGCACAACGGGAGCCACACGATGGATGACATTCTCGACTGGATCGGCGGCCAGCTACTGATCGCTGAGCGGCGCCCCTTGCGCCGTCATCGCGCCCTCACGATCCCGACGGGACGGCGCGTAGTGCTCGTCGCGGCGGCCGTCGTTCTCATGGTGCTGCTCGCTGCCGTCGCCGACGCCGCGGGCCTGATCAATGTCTCGGCACTCTGGCAGCAGCAACCAAATGTCCCCTCCCCGGAGGGCGTCGCGACCTCGATCCCGAGCGACCTCGCCGAGGCGTACGCGGTCCTTCGCCAGCCGCGCGACTCGGCCGACGCGCTCACCGGAGGGCCCGCTGGCGGTTACGCGGCGATCACGGTCCCCGGCGGCGGGGGTGGCCATTACGGCGCCAGCCCATCGTTGTCGCGCTACCTCGGCACGATCGACGGCACCGCGTTCTGGCTGGTGCCCGGGAACCTCGGCAGCTGCCTGCAGACATCCAACGACGGCACGAGCTGCACCTCCAACGCAAGGATGGAAACCACGGGAACGCTCGGCCTGCTTGCCGGCATGGCCGGTCACCCGTCGACCGTTCTCGGTGCGATCCCTGATACCGCGAGCATCGCCGCCACCACGACCGACGGCAGCCCCGCGACAGTTCAGCGCGCAAGCAACGCGTTCATGGTCAGCGGCACGAACCTCGAGACCGTCACGATCCACCCCCAAAACGGCCGCAACTACACAATCGACATCCCCGAGACCCCGGCGCCTGGAGGAATAGGACCAGCCAGCGGAGCGAGCGGGCGCTAGCCGGCCAGCCGTAACCGCACCGACCACAACGCAGACCAGCGCTCAGCGCCTCACCCTGACCAAACCCCGACCCTTTACGCGACAGCCTCGGCCCGAGGCTGTCGGGGTAAGTCTTG
>PLFX01000031.1 GCA_003138355.1 Solirubrobacterales bacterium | reverse complement strand
AAAACGGCATTCTCATGCCCCGAGCAGGAGAAGCTCAGCGCGCGCTTTCTCGATCCGATCGGCGGCGGCGGTGAGGGGCCGATCGAGGTTGCGACTGCGAGCAACATCGCGGTCGGCCGGAAGTGAGCCGGCGTTCGATCGCGGCGCGGCCACCGCGCGCCCGTGCGCGTCAAACGAGCTCGATAGCGACCGGCGAACCCGGCTCGACCCAGCCATCGCCAGGCGGGATCAGAGCGAAGGCCTCCGCTGTCAGCATCGAGCTGAGGACATGCGATCCCTGGGAGCCGGTCGTTCTCACCCACCAACCCTCTTCCCGCAGCTCCAGAGTGCACCGCAGGGCCTCCGTGCGACCCGGGTTGCGTTCCACGGTTTCGGCAAGTCTCGCCGTAGTGCCTCGCGCTTGCGGTAGCTCGCCCGCGAGCGCTTGTAATGCGGGGCGGACGAATAGGAGGAATGTGACAAACGACGAGACGGGGTTGCCGGGCAGCCCGAAGACGAGCGTCGTGCCGCGCGTGCCAAAGAGCGCCGGACGCCCGGGCTTGAGCGCGACCCCGGCGAAGTGGACTTCGACATCGAGGCGTGCCAGCGCGGCCGGACCATGGTCGTGGGCGCCGACGGACATGCCGCCACAAATCACGGCGACGTCGGCCTCCAGCGCCTGCGCGACGCTCTCGCAGACGGCGGCCTCGGCGTCATGGACGTGCGCGACCGAAACGGTCTCGGCGCCCGCGCCCGCGATCAGCGCCGGCAGGACGACCGCGCCCGAGTCGTAAACGCCACCGAACGGCAGCGGCTCACCAACTGCCACGAGCTCATCCCCGGTCGTGACGAGTGCGACACGCGGACGCGCGTGAACCGTGACGCTGGCCACGCCGAGCGCGGCGAGCACGCCGAGCGCGGCCGGCCCGAGGCGCGTGCCCGCCGCGAGCATGCTCACTCCGGCGCGGATGTCCTCGCCGGCGCGGCGCACGTTCGCTCGCGCCGCGACGGCGACCATCAGCTCGACGAGCTCGCCATCGCGGTGCGTGCTCTCGACGCGCACCACGGCATCGGCGCCGAGCGGCATCATCGCCCCCGTTGAGATCGCGCAAGCCTCGCCTGGCTCGAGCGAGCATCCAGCCGGCGCGCCGGCGCGCGACTCCCCGACGACCGCAAGTCGTGCTCCGGCGCCGCTATCGGCGGCCCGCACGGCAAAGCCGTCCATTGCCGAGTTGTCGAATCCGGGGACATCGGCCGCCGCGATCAGCCCGACGGCAAGAACCCGGCCTAGAGCAGCGGTGAGCGGGACAGTCTCGATGCCCAGCGGCGTCGCGTGCTCGAGCACGCACGCGCGCGCAGCAGCGAACTCGATCGCTTTGGCGCCCACGTGCAGAGACTCTAAGCGACGGTCAGCCGCCGATGTAGGACATCTCGATCTTGCTGGGCATGGGCTCGCTTCGGGCGGCGCGTTCGGCGCGTTCGGCCGAGTAGCGGTCGTCGCGCGCAGTCCAGATCGCCGCGATCGCGTCGTACAGGTCCTCGTCGCTCGCGCCGCCGCGCAGCAGCGCTCGCAGGTCATGGCCTTGGCCGGCGAACAGGCAGGTGTGGAGACGGCCGTCAGACGAAAGCCGCGCGCGCGTGCAGGTGGAGCAGAACGGCGCGCTCACAGAGTGAATGAAGCCGATCTCGCCCGCGCCGTCGCGGTAGCGGTAACGCGTTGCGACCTCGTCGCGGCGCGCGGACGCGACTGGCTCGAGCGGCCAGCGGGCGTTGATCGCATCGTGCAGCTCGGCCGCCGACACGACATCGGCGGGACGCCAGTCGTTGGTTGTGCCGACGTCCATGTACTCGATGAAGCGCAGGATCTCCGGGCGCCGACGGAAGCGTTCGGCCATCGCGACGACGCAGTGATCGTTGACCCCGCGCCGCACGACCATGTTGACCTTGACGGTATGTAGTCCGGCGGCGAGCGCGCCGTCGATGCCGGCGAGCACGCGCGCGAGCGGCACGCGCGTGTCGCTCATCGCACGGAAGGCTTCGCGATCGAGCGCGTCGAGGCTCACCGTCACGCGCGCGAGCCCGGCCGCGCGCAAGGCGGCCGCCTTCTCGGCGAGCAGCGTGCCGTTGGTCGTGAGCGCGATGTCGTCGATCCCGGGCACGCCCGCGACCAGGGCGACGAGACACTCGAGATCGCGGCGTAAGAGCGGCTCGCCGCCGGTCAGGCGGACCTTGCTCACGCCAAGCGCGGCGAAGACGCGACACAGCCGCGCGATCTCCTCGAAGTCGAGCAGCTCTTCGCGCGCCATGAAGGTGTAGGCGCGCCCGAAGACCTCGCGCGGCATGCAGTACGGGCAGCGCAGATTGCAACGATCGGTGACCGAGATCCGCAGGTCACGTAGCGGTCGCGACAAGCTGTCGAGCGTTCCCGTCATCGTACGCAGCTTAGGCCGTTCCCGAACCGAAGGAGACGAGTGATGACGCGAGACGAGTGGGTGACAGCCTATGCCGACGAGCTCGGGGTCGAGCCGCCTACGAGCGCCGAGATCGACGCGCTACTCGAGCTCGCGGCGCTCGCCGCGCACGCCTCCGAGCGCACTGCTGCGCCACTGTCATGCTGGCTCGCGGGTCGTTCGGGCAGCTCGCTGGCAGATGCCGCGCTGGCAGCGGAGCGGGTCCTCGCTGGCTGACCGGCGGCCCGATTTCGCCGTCGTCAGGCGCTGCTACTCAGCGCCCGCGCGGCCCATGCCAGGTCCGCAGCGTCGTTGACGGAGAAGCAGAGCCGCTGCGGATCCCCGAAACGGCTCAGCGCGCGCTCGTCCAGAAGCCGCGCGCTTGTGACAGCCCGAGTCAGCGGTGCGTGCTCGCGGATCGCGCGCTCGAGCTCTCCCCGGTCGGCGCTGACGTAGCGCGCCAGCAGCGGCTCGATCCGCCCGTTGACATGACCGACGGCGGGCCCGTCGAGGTTGGCGAGCCACAGCAGCAGCGCCGGCTCCAGGAACGGCATGTCGCAGGCGATCGCCACGACCGGCCGTTCCGCGCCACGGTCGAGTGCGGCGAGGATCCCGCACAGCGGATGGCGCGGCAGCTCGGGCTCGTGCACTACCTCGCAGTCGAGTGGCGGCAGCTGCGAACTGCGCTTGGCAACGACGACCGCCTCGAGGCCCGCCGCGCGTGCGGCGGGCAGCGGGAATGCGACGAGTGGGCGCCCGGCGAGCTGCACGCTGGCCTTGGCGCCGCCGATTCGCCGCCCCGCACCGCACCGCCGGCAAGGATCGCGACAAGCGCCTGCTGCATGCTCCCAGTCTGCCAAGCACGGCGGGCACCGGCGGGTAGGCTGGTGGGCAGTGCAAGTGGAGATCCGCGTGTTTGCCGTGCTGCGCGAGCTCGCGGGCTCGCCCCGCATCCATCTCGAGCTCGACGAGGACGCGACCGTCGCCGACGCACTGGCGCGGCTCGATCACAGTGGCCCATTGGCCGGCGTGGTTGCGCGGCTGCCGGTTCGGATGGCGGTCAACCGCGAGTACGCGAGCGGTGAGACGGTGCTGCGTCCCGGCGACGAGCTCGCGCTGGTGCCGCCCGTCAGCGGCGGGGCGCAGGCGCGCGTGCACGTCCGGGTGAGCGAGGAGCCGTTGTCGCTCGACGGTCTCACGCGCGCCGTCAGGCGCGATACGGCTGGAGCGGTGGTCGTCTTCTGCGGCGTCACGCGCGAGGTTCATAGCCTCGACTACGAGGCCTATCGAGAGATGGCCGAGCAGCAGCTCGAGCTGATCGCGCACGATTGCGTGGACCGCTACGGCCTGGCGGCGGCCGCTATCGAGCACCGTGTCGGCACCGTGCCGCTCGGCGAACCGAGCGTCGTCGTCGCGGTCTCGGCCCCCCATCGTGCGGAGGCCTTCGCCGCCGCACGCGAGGGCATTGATCGCGTCAAGTCAGAGGCGGCGATCTGGAAGCGCGAGGTCGAAGCAGACGGGAGCGCGCGTTGGGTTGCCGGAGTGGTTCCCGATGAGTGACGCGCGCGAGCAGCCCGGGCTTACGCACCTCGACGCGAGCGGCAGCGCACGGATGGTCGACATCGGCGCGAAGGCGATCAGTGAACGCCGCGCCGTGGCGGAGGCTCGCGTGCGCATGTCCCCCGAGACCGCGAGCGCCGTCGCTGCCGGCGACACGCCCAAAGGCGAGGTGCTGACGGTCGCTCGGCTCGCTGGGATCAGCGCCGCCAAGCTGACCGGCCAACTGATCCCACTCGCGCATCCGATCGAGCTCACGTTCGTTGACGTTACGGCGCGTGTAGATGCCGCGGAAGGCCTCGTCGAGCTTCGCGGCGAGGCGCGCACCGTCGGGCGGACCGGCGTGGAGATGGAGGCGATGACCGCTGCCGCCGTGGCGGCACTGACGGTCTACGACATGGTCAAGGGCCTCGAGCGGGGCGTCGCGCTCGAGCAGATCGTGCTGCTCGAGAAGAGCGGCGGGCGGCACGGCGAATGGCGCCGCGAGCAATGATGCGCGCGGTGCTGATCACGATCAGCACGTCGAAGGCCGCGGGCGAAGGCCACGATGAGTCGGGCGACGAGCTCGCCGCGCTCGCCGTGCGGCTCGGGCTCGACATCGCCGGCCGCGAGCTGATCGCCGATGACCGCGCGTTGATCGAGCAGCGCCTGCGCCACTGGAGCGAGGGCGAACGCTGCGCGCTGGTGCTCACGAGTGGCGGCACCGGCGTGGCACCAAGCGACGTGACTCCAGAGGCGACGCGGGCCGTGATCGAGCGCGAGGTGCCGGGGATCGCGGAAGCGCTCCGTGAGAGCTCGCGCGCGCATACGCCCCACTGGATGCTCTCGCGTGCAGTCGCGGGGATTGCGGGCACGACCTTGATCGTCAACCTGCCCGGGAGCCCGGCTGCGGTCGCCGAGGCTGGCGAGGCGATCGCGGCCGCGTTGCCGCACGCCCTGGCACTGATCGCGAGCCTGCCCAGTGATCACCGAGGCACGCAATACTTGCGGCGATGACCGACAGCCTGTCGCTCGGTGAGGCAGCGAGCGCCATCGGCGTCAGCGTCGACACGCTGCGCCGCTGGGATCGCGACGGGAAGCTCGCGACCGAGCGCGACAGCCGCAACAGGCGGCTGGTGCCGCGAGCCGAGATCGAGCGTTTGTCGCAGCGTCCGGAGCGACACCGCACCCGTTCGTCCGCCTCGGCACGAAACCGCTTCGAGGGGACCGTCCGCTCTGTCGAGATCGGCGGCGTGATGGCGCTCGTCGAGCTCGAGGCGGGCCCGTTCCTCGTCACGGCAGCGATCACGCGCGACTCCGTCGAGGAGCTCGGCCTGAAACCGGGTGTCGCCGCGACCGCCTTTGTCAAGGCGACGTCGGTGATGATCGAGCGTGGTCGCGCGGGATGAGCCTGACCGCCGCCGGCTCAACGTGCACATGAACCACGACAGCCGGTTGCAGACCTAACGCCGCCGCGCTCGCGCTCGGCAGCTCCGCCTCGAGCAGGCCGAGCCCGACACGAGTCTGGCCGCCGACGACCAGCAGCGTGGTCACGGTGGCTCGCAGGCCGGACTCGCTCCCATCGCCGTCCCTGCTGAGCGTCACCTCCCAGGGGTGGATCGCGACATCGACCGCTCCCGCCGCCTCATCGGTCGAATAGAGCCACCCGCCGGATTCGAGTGCGACCTCGGTGAGCCCGCCGGAACGACCGACGACGCATCCTGCGAGCAGGCTCGCGCCGGTGAAACGGGCGACGAATGCATCGGCGGGACGGCGCAGCAACTGCTCGACGCTCCCCAGCTGGCGCAGATGGCCGCCCGCAATCACGCCCACCGAGTCGGCCAGAGCGACCGCATCGGCGTAATCGTGTGTCACCACGAGCGTCGGCAGCGCGAGCTCCCGCAGCAGCGTCGCAAGCTCGGCGCGCACGGCCGTCTTCGTGTAAGCGTCGAGCGCCGAGAGCGGCTCGTCGAGGAGGAGGACGCCGGGGTCGCGAACGAGCGCGCGCGCGAGCGCTACGCGCTGGCGCTCGCCGCCCGAGAGCTCGTCCGGACGGGCCTCCGAGAGGTGCGCGATCCGGAAGCGCTCGAGCAGCTCATCGAGACGCGCGCGACCGCCGTAGGCGACGTTCTCCCGCACGCTCATGTGGGGGAACAGCGCGTACTCCTGGAAGACGATCCCGACGCGGCGGCGGTCTGGAGCGCGGTTGACGCGCCTCTGCGAGTCGAACCAAACTTCGTCGTCAAGCGCAACACGTCCGCGTGCCGGGCGAGTGAGCCCGGCGATTACCTCGAGCACCGAGGACTTGCCGGCGCCCGACGGGCCGGCAAGAGCGACGATGCCGTCGAGCCTCAGCGCTAGCGCGAGCTCGAAGTGGCGGCGAGGAAGGGTGAAGTCGGCGGTGAGGAGCGCCATCGGGTTGTGATCTTGAGTGACATGAGGATCGCCGCCGTCGCGATCACGAACAGCGCCCCGATCGCGATCGCGACGTCGAGGTTGACGTCGAACTCGGCGTAGATCGCGAGCGGCAGGGTCTGAGTTACTCCTCGCAGGCTGCCGGCGAACATGATCGTGGCGCCGAACTCGCCAAGCCCGCGCGCGAGCGCGAGCGCCGCACCAGCCGACAGGCCCGACGCCGCGAGCGGCACGACGATGCGAAAGAACGTCCGCACGGGTCCTGCGCCGAGGGTACGCGAGGCCATCACGAGTCGCGTGTCAATCGCCGCGAATGCGGCCATCGCGGTGCGGATATAGATGGGACCGGCGACGAACGCCACCGCGAGCACGACCGCAGCCTTGTTGAACGCGACGTCGATGCCGAGCGCCGAGAATGCCCCGCCGAGCAGGCCGAGACGGCCGAAGGCGACAAGCAGGCCGATCCCCGCGACCGCCGGCGGGAGGACGATCGGCAGCTCGACCGCCGTCACGACGAGCGAGCGGCCCCGGAAGCGCCGCGTTGCGAGCAGATAGGCCAGCGGCGTGCCGAGCACGAGGACGGCGGCCTGAGCGATCGCGCTCGTCTCGACGCTGACGAGCACTGCGTCTCTGACCACGGGGTTCCCGAACTCGTCGAGCATGCGACCGGGCGGCAGGTGTGTCAGCAGAGCCGCGATCGGTAGGACGAGAAAGGCAAGCGCGACGGCCGAGGCAGCAAACGCGGTCACGGCCGTCAGGGCTAGGCGCAGCGAACGCACGGGGCTATTTGTGGCGATGACGCGTAGGTCCGACGGCAATCCGCTCCGCCGGCTTGCGCAGCGGGAGGAAGCCATAGCGGCGCAGCTTGGCCTGGCCCGCCCTGCTCAGGACCTCAGCAACGAACGCCTTCGCCGCCCGTTGGTTCGGGCTCGCTGTGACGACCGCCATCGCGTAGGTGACCTTCGGCTCGGCCCAGGCTGGGACCGTGATCACCTTGACCTGGCCGCCGACCGTCCGCGCGTCGGTCGCGTAGACGAACCCGGCGTCGACTTGGCCGAGTGCGACCTGGGTGAGCACGTCGCGCACGTCGGCGTCCTCGCTGACGACGTTAGCGAGTACCTGCGAGCTCAGGTTCATCTGCCCGAGCACCTGGCGCGCGTAGTCGCCGACTGGGACACCCGGGCTTGCGACCGCGATCGTCACGCCCGGACGGGCGAGGTCGTAGACCGTACGGATGCTGGCCGGGTTAGATGCCGGCACGACGATCACGAGCGTGTTGCGCGTGAAGTCGACCGGCTGCTCGACAAGGCCCTTTGCGTACAAGGTCGCCGGGATCTGCGTGTTGGCGGAAGCGAGTATGTCCGCCGGCGCGCCGAGCTCGATCTGCGCCGCGAGCGCGTTCGAGCCGGCGAATGAGTAGTTCGCGCTCGGGTCGATCGCTGGGAAGGCGTCCGTCAACGAGGCGGCCGCGTAGACCGCCAGACCGCCGGCTGCTCCTGCGCGCGGCGTGCCAGCAAGGAGGCCAGTGCCGGCGAGCGCGAGCGCGCAGAGCGCTGCACTAGCTCGTGTAGGTGCCAAGCGCAGCGGAGGCCTCCTCGATCGTCAGCTGTTGCGGGAATGCTCCCTCGAAGGCGGGCTTGCGGTCGAGGCGCGCGAACGTGCTCTGATGCTGGGCTTCGTTGGCGCTGATCCGGACGAGCGTCGACTGCAGTGCCGGCGTGACGACGACGCCCGCGGCGCCGAGGTAGGCACCGAGCCCCACCGTCTCGAGCTCGAGCGCGAGCTGCATGACGGACGCGGCGGTGTAGAACGCATCCTTGGGGTAGGTGAAGTCGATGTCTGCCGCCCTCAGCGGAGTTGCGCCGGCCGCAACGATCGTGCCGGCGAGGAAGGCGTAGTGAGCGTGCTCATTGGCGAGCGCGGCGCGAACGTCGGCGGAGGTGCGTTGATCGAGACGGCGCGAGCGAAGCGCGTTGCCGTAGAAGTCGATCGCCAGCAGCTCGAAGGCGATCAGCAGGCGTACGTAGGCGAGATCGTCGTCCGGCACGGTCCCGGGCGCGCTTGGAGGAGCCGCTGCGCGGGTATCGCCACCGGGCCAGAAATGCACGCTCCCGGCAACGAAAGCCGTCGCGCCGGCGGCGAGTAGCTCGGCGCGTGTGAGGCTTTCCCGCACGCTCCGACCCTACCAGGGGCGAGCAGCACCTAGGCAGGTAGTGCCTAGGCGTAAATGCGCTGCTCAGAGGGGCGACTCGGCCTCGAGGCTCCGCTGGGCGTTGATCATCGCCGCGGAGAGCACCCCGTACGCGGCCGCCCACGCGTCCTGGACATCGACCGTGAACTCCTCGCCGAGCCCCTGGCCGAGCGTCCAGAGCAGGCACTCGCCGACCACCTCGTAATGCGCGGCCGCTGGATCGAGCACTGGGATCCCGAAAACGCTCAGTTCTGGGCCTCCGGTGGACAACGGATCGCCCGCCGCAACCTCATCCTGTCGATCTTTGCCGAGAACCTCGGGTTCAGCATCTGGGTTCTCTGGACGATCGTCGTTATCAACCTCGCAAACGTCGGCATCAAACTGTCGCTCGGCGACCAGTTCCTCCTCACTGCCGTGCCGAACCTCGTCGGCTCCTTTCTGCGCATTCCATATACGTTCGCGATCCCGCGCTTCGGCGGACGAGCTTGGACGACATGCAGCGTCTCGCTGTTGCTCGTGCCGGCGACGCTCGTGGCAGTGATCGTGCCGAGCGGCTGGCTGGCGCACCAGACCCACACGACGCAGCTGTGGATCCTGCTCGCGTGCGCGGCAACGGCGGGACTGGGCGGCGGCAACTTCTCCTCCTCGATGGCCAACATCTCGTTCTTCTATCCCGCACGCAAGAAAGGCTTTGCCCTCGGCCTGAACGCCGCCGGCGGCAACATTGGCGTGGCAATCTGCCAGCTGCTCGTTCCTCTCGCGGTGATCGTTGGCGTCCCGGTAGCGCTGGTCAAGCTGCCGGCGCACCCGGTTCACCTCGCGTATGCCGGGCTGATCTGGATGCCGTTCATCATCGTCGCGGCCGTCCTCGCATGGACGCGCATGGACAGCCTCACGCAGGCGCAGACCGATCGTGGGCCGTGGATCCGTGCGCTTTCCTCGCCGCAGACCTGGATCATTTCGCTGCTCTACATCGGGACGTTCGGCTCGTTCATCGGCTTCTCGTTCGCGCTGCCGCTCGTGATCAAGAACACCTTTCCCGCGTTCTTGGCACACCACAGCTTCATCGCGACGTACCTGGCGGGCCTCGCCTTCATGGGTGCGCTGATCGGATCGCTGGCACGTCCGCTCGGAGGCTGGCTCGCCGACCGGATGAGCGGTAGTCGCGTCACGCTCTGGTGCTTTGCCGGCATGGCCCTTGCCACCGCCTTCGCGATCGACGGCGTCCAGCAGCACAGCTTCACGCTGTTCTTCGTCGCCTTCATGTTCGTCTTCCTGTTCTCGGGCGCGGGCAACGGCTCGACCTACCGGATGATCCCGTCGATCTTCTCCAACCTCGCTGAGCGCGAGGGCGGCGAGGCACTCGAGTACAAGCGCCGGGCCGCAGGCGCGATCGGCATCGCGGGCGCGATCGGCGCATTCGGCGGATTCCTCATCCAGCTCGCCCTGCGCCAGGCCAGCCTCTCGGTGGTCACCGCGATTGTGCACGCCCAGAAGACGATCACCGACAAGGCGGCCCTGCACGCAGCGATCGCGAAGATCGCCGCCACGCACGCCACCTGGTCGGTCCCGGCGTTGTGGGTGTTCCTCGCGAGCTACGTCGCGCTCGGAGCGCTCACATGGGCGTGCTACCTGCGCCGCCAGGAGAGCTCGGCAGGGCGGCGGGCGCTCGCGCCCGAAGGCGTCGTCTGAGTAGACCGACTGAAGGGGCTGCCGGCGTTCAAGCCTCGCTGCCCCTCCTGCTGCCGCCGCGTTGATCTGCCCGCCGGCAAGCTACTAGCTCGCGTTGTCGCATACGCGTGGTTTGGAGCGTCTGGGTCGGAGCCGCCGGCTACTGCCTCGAGACAATTTGCAGGAGCGCGCGGAGGTCGTCCGCGCGCGCTTGCTGTTGGGCGAGG